>PWGX01000030.1 GCA_003554615.1 Syntrophomonadaceae bacterium | reverse complement strand
ATGATCAACGAAAGCAGGAAAATCATGGGCCTGCCCGGCCTGGCGGTTACGGTCACCACGGTCAGGGTCCCGGTTATGAACAGCCACTCTATAGCTCTTAACGTGGAGCTTGCCGGAAGCATGAGCGCTTCAAAGGCCCGCGATCTTTTGGAAAAAGCGCCTGGAGTGAACGTGGTGGACAACCCGGATCAGCTTGAATATCCCATGCCCCTTTATGCCGACGGGGATGACGCCGTGTACGTGGGCCGCATCAGAACCGACCGATCGGTAGAACACGGCCTTAACCTGTGGGTGGTGGCGGATAACATTCGCAAAGGGGCGGCCACCAACTCTATCCAAATCGCCGAACTTCTCCTCTAATCAGAAACTGCATAAACGAAAGGAGAAATCAGACTAATGATTGTGGTTATGAATCCTGGAGCTTCGGGAGAAGATGTAAACAGGATTACCGAAAAATTAAAACAGATGGGCTACGGAGTCCATCTTTCAAGCGGTGAGAAGCGGACTATTATTGGGGTTATCGGCCAGCGCCGCGAAGAAGCGGCCCAGACCCTCGAGGCCATGCCCCAGGTGGAGCAGGTCGTTTTCATTACCCGGCCTTTCAAGTTGGCGGGGAGGGAGTTCCACCCCGATGATACAGTTATTAAACTTGGCGATACTTCTATCGGAGGAAGCGAGCTGGTTGTAATGGCCGGCCCCTGTGCCGCGGAAAGTGAAGAGCAGTTGATGGAAGCAGCCGAAACTGTGAAGGAAGCAGGCGCCCAGGTTTTCAGGGCCGGCGCCTACAAACCCCGCACTTCCCCCTACAGCTTCCAGGGCCTGGAACACGAAGGCTTAAATTACCTGCACAGGGTCCGCTCTGAAACCGGCCTGCTGATCGTAACGGAGGTTATGGACCAGTTTACGGTCGATGAAGTAGCCCACTGTGCCGATATCCTCCAGGTGGGGGCCCGCAATATGCAGAATTATTTCCTCCTGCGGGAGCTGGGCAAAATCCGCAAGCCGGTGCTTTTGAAAAGGGGCCTTTCTGCAACCATTGAAGAATGGTTGATGGCCGCAGAGTATATTTTAAGCGGCGGCAATTACGAAGTGATCTTATGTGAAAGAGGTATCCGCACCTTTGAACCCTACACCCGCAATACTTTGGATTTAAGTGCCGTGCCCCTGGTCAAGCAGTTAAGCCACCTGCCGGTGATTGTCGATCCCAGCCACGGCACCGGACATTCCTACCTGGTCCCGGCCATGAGCAAGGCCGCACTGGCCGCCGGGGCGGACGGCCTGATGATCGAGGTCCATCCCAAACCGGAAGAAGCCTTATCAGACGGCCCGCAGTCTCTAAACCCGGACCAGTTTAAAACATTAATTAAGGATCTTAAAGGGGTGGCCCTCAGTGCCGGCCGACTTCTCTAACAGCGGTTTTTTCTACAACCGGGTTGCCCTGATCGGGACCGGAATGATCGGCGGCAGTATTGGCATTGCCCTGCGGGAAAGGCGCCTGGTAAAAGAAGTGACCGGTTTTGACCGGGACCGCAGCTCCCTGGAAGAGGCCCTGAGAAAAGGTGCGGTGGACAGCACTGCGAAAAGCCCTGCCGGGGCTGTCCGGGGAGCAAACCTGGTTATCCTGGCCGTACCCGTATCGAGGACGGTTGAGCTGCTCAAGGAAATTGTGCCCTTTGCCGGTGAAGGAACGGTGATTACCGATGCGGGCAGCACGAAAAGCAGGATCATGACAGAGACTGAAGATTTTGTTCCGTCTTCAGTTTATTTTATAGGCGGCCATCCTATGGCCGGCTCCGAGGAAAGCGGCATCGGCGGTGCCGATCCGGGTATGCTAGAAAACGCCATCTATGTCCTTACCCCCGGGCCGGAGTGCCCGGCCGGGGTCGTAGAAAAACTTGAACAGATGATCCGGGAAACTGGCGCCCAGCCCCTGATTTTGGATCCGGAGGTCCATGACCGGGTGGTCGCTTCTGTAAGCCACCTGCCGCAGGTTGTGTCAGCGGCCCTGGTTCGTAGCGTGGCTGGTGCGGAAAATATGGAGCTGGTCCGCACCCTGGCGGCTGGCGGTTTCAGGGACAGTACCAGGATTGCTTTGAGTGATCCCGCCCTCTGGCGGGATATCTGTCTCAGCAACCGCGGGGCCCTGGACAAGGCCCTTTCCACCTTCAGGGAGAGTATTGACACCATCCAAGCCTACCTTGCTGAAAACGATGAAGAAGCTATTGAAGAATTCTTCAGGCAGGCCCGCGACTACCGGCGCAGTATACCCCACCGGGGCCGGGGCATCCTGCCCGAGCTTTATGATATCATTGTTTTAATCAGGGATACACCCGGGGCTATCGGCCACCTGGCCGGTTTGCTGGGGGATGTGGGGATCAATATTGATGCCATTGAGATCCTGCATGTCCGCGAACTGGCCGGCGGCAGTATCCGCCTCGGTTTCAGGGACGCGGAACAGCAGCAGCAGGCCCTGGAACTGCTGCATAAAGAAGGCTACTCCGCCCACAGCAAATAACCGCCAAGCGGGCGAGGCAGCCTTCGGTTCCGGTTTCAGCTTTAAATGCTTTTTAGGCCGGAACAAAGGCTATGTTCCCCTGGTTCTTTCATGGGTACATATGAAACACCGGCAGAGATAGAACCACTCCCGGTATTTTAAACAGCACTGATAGTTATTTGGAATGTCAGGTTAGCTCTGGTGGTACAGTTCTTCCTGTTCTTTGGCCAGCTCGGCCAGGGTTTGGGATTGCAATTCATTTTTCATCGCTTCTTTTACCCGTGACCATACCGAGCGGGTTACGCACCTGTCCCATCTTTCACAGAGTTCGTCATCCACGCAGGCTACCAGAGCTATAGAACCTTCCACGCTCTCCACGATATCATACAGGGTAATAGCCTCCGGTTTTACGGCCATGTGATAGCCGCCACGGCTGCCTTTTTGAGTGCGGACATACCCCCGCGCTCTCAACGGGGCCATAATTTGTTCCAGGTACTTCACTGAGATATCCTGCTTGCAGGCGATATCATTGAGCTGGACCGGCTGTGAATCATAGGACAGGGCCAGTTCGATCATGGCCCGCGCCGCGTAGCGCACCTTAGTTGATAACTGCAGTTTCCTCAACCTCCCATCGAAGCAATAATAGTTAATCTATTTTAATTATAGCTATACTAAAAACATTCTAACCTCTGAAATCCAATTTGTCAAAAGAGATTTGCCCGGATTTATTGTTTAATTAAGCTTTTAAGTGCCTTTTTATCAATCAACCGGCGCTTTTATAAAAGTTGTTGCTTTTTATCTGCCGGTAAAAAAATCGCAATAGATAGGTTATGATCATTAACTGTTGGATCTACATAAAAAAGCGGTACCAGTAAATGATACCGCTTCCATTCTTTCAAACTGAGTTTAATCAGGCTTCTATTTCAGATGCAGTTTATTCTCCCTGGTATTTGAAAGAAACACTCATCTTGACCCTGAAGACTATGTCTCCTTCCTCTATTTTTAGATCCATCTCTTTAACTTCGGCCACCCTTAAGTCTCGAAGCGATTTTGATGCAGTGGTTACCGCTACCCGTGCCGCTTCCTCCCATGATTTATCGCTGGTTCCGATCAGTTCAATAACCTTGTATACGCTTTCCACAGTGCTCCTCCTTTCACAGAATAACCTTTAAAAATATTATATATATTATTAACTCATATGTCAATATTGCGTTAATTTAGCAAAATCAAATTAAGACAAAACAATTCCGGGCCCGTTAAGATTACAGGCCCGGTAAAATATTTTAAAAATGGGATTTTCAGTTGTTGCGGAGTGCCTGCTTATGAGTTTAACAGTGAGTCAAAAGAAGGCTGGATCATCAACCCTATCGCCCCGGGGCCGATATGGGTCCCGATAGCCGGCCCGACCATCCCGACATGCAGGTCTTCTACCTGGTAGTGCTTTTCCAGCTCGGTGAGCAGGTTTTGGGCGTTTTCTTCGGCCCGGCTGTGCACTACCGACAGGTTGACCGGTTGTTCGGGGGCGACATTTTTCAACGCGGCATTAACCAGGCTTGGAATTACCTGGGAGCGCCCGCGCACCTTGTCGTAGGGAGCAACCATTCCTTCTGGATCGGCGTAAAGGATGGGCCTGATCTGGAGCAGGGAGCCGAGCAGGGAGGCGGCCTTGCCGATCCGGCCGTTGCGCTGCAGGTATTCCAGGGTGTCTACGGCAAATACGCTGAAGGTTTGGTTAATAGATTTGTTGACGACGGCCAGGATTTCATCAACCTTCATTCCTTTTGCGGCCGCCTCAGCAGCCACCAGGACCGATCGGCCCACGCCCTGGGAAGCGGTTTTGGTGTCCACCAGGATCACTTTGGGGTCGACCATGTTGGAAGCAATTTCCGCCGAATTCAGGGTCCCGCTTAATTTGCCGGAAATGTGGGCGCTGATAATTACATCTTCACCGGAGGCAACTTCTTCGTAAGCCTGGCGAAACATTTCCGGGGAAGGCTGAGTGGTCTTGGGCAGCTCGTTACTCGAAGTCAGTTTTTGATAGAACTCTTCCGCTGATAAATCCACGTCGTCGGTATAAGATTCCGAGCCGAAAGTAACGATCAGGGGAATAACCTTGATACTGTATTTTTCAATTTGTTCTTTGGACAGATCGGCCGTGCTGTCGGTAACAATTTTTACCTGGGCCATCGGTGACCCTCCTTTATGGGTATATTGATAAACAGGATGACTTTGTAAAATAATATAACACAATTAAGCTGATTTGTGGAAAAAAGTGATCTTTTTAACTGCTTCCGGCACTAACCGGCTTTTTAAACCCGGTAAAGCAGAAGTCCCTCCGGTCCAAGAAGTAAAGATTCGACCCACGAATTCAGACCCGGTTTAATGATTGGCTGATCTATGATAGAATACAAAAAAGTGAGTTGAGAGGGGATGTTATTTGTGATTAAGATGGAGGTAAAAACAGTAACGGCCGATCAGGGTGGTAATTTCCTGGTCCTGCTGATGGATGGCGAAGAAAAAAAAGTTCTGCCTATTTCTATCGGCCCTCTTGAAGCGCAGGCCATTGCCATCGTTTTACAGGGTGAAACTCCTCCCCGCCCGTTGACTCATGACCTGTTAAAATCTGTTTGTGAAAACCTGGGTGGCGAAATGGAAAAAATAGTCATTACAGATATCAAGGAAAGTACTTTTTATGCTGAAGTTTACCTGAACCAGAACAGCGAAACCCTGGTTATCGACTCCAGGCCGAGCGATGCCATTGCCCTGGCCCTGCGTTTTGGGGCACCGATTTACATGGCTACCAGGCTGGTTGAATTTACTTATGATTACCAGGATATTATTGCCCGCGACGGCGGCGATGAAGAGCTGCACTAAACCAGCTGCCTGAAATGTTTTTTTTGCCGGGACAACTTAAATAAAACGGCGGTTTCTTTGCGGCCGTACTGCATAATGAAAAAAAGGGCTTGTTTGCTTTAAAAAGGGCAAGCAGGCCCTCACATTTTGTACCTAAATATTATCAGGCTAAGATCTTATTTACCCTTACAATCATACCTGAACGGGATCTTCCCGGGAAGATCGGCACAAAACACCAGTTAAAAGGACTGACGCTTTTCCCCGGCGTATTAAAGTCCTGGGAGAAAGGAAGAAGCAGGGTATGAAGAAGCTGGTATCCCTGGAACGAGAAAAGATATACCGCGATTTATGGCACCTGTCCTGGCCGGTCATGATGTTCATGATTTTTCAGACCTCCCTTGAGCTGGTCGATTTTTTTTGGGTGGGGATGCTCGGGACAGACGCCCTGGCTGCGCTGTCCCTTTCTCATAACATATTCTGGGTGCTTTTTACCCTTTCCCAACTGATCACTGTTTCAACGCTTTCTTTAACTTCGCGTTATCGGGGCGGTGGCGATATCGAAAGTGTGAAGCTGGTGGCCCGCCACACTTTGTGGCTGGCGGTGTTTATTTCTGTCCTGGTGATCATCTTCATTTTTACCCTGGGCGATTATGTTCTTTCTCTCTACCAGGTTGAGCCGGAAGTGCACCGCCAGGCTTTGATTTACCTCCAGGTGGCCGGTACCAGTTTCCTGTTTCTTTACGGCGGGGTAGGCTTGGCTTTCTGCCTCCAGGGGGTGGGCGATTCGTTTACCTCCATGGGGATCCTGGTTTTTACCAATATCATCAATATTGTCCTCGATCCTTTCCTGATTTTTGGCTGGCTTTTTTTCCCGCCGCTGGGGATCCTGGGGGCGGCCCTGGCTTCCCTCTTAGCCCGGGCAGTTGGATTTTCCCTTATTTTGTACGTAGTTATAAGCGGCCGAATTTCACCCAGCGGCCTCAAAGTTCCCGATTTGTTCAGCCTGCGCTTATCGGGGAAGGTTTTTAAAAAGATGTTTGCTATCGGCCTGCCGGCCAGCCTCCAGGGAATGACCAGGCCGATTACCGGGGCGGTAATGATGTGGATCGTGGCCCTTTTTGGTACCGAGGCGGTAGCTTCTTTCGGAGTCGGCCTGCGCCTGCTCAGCTTTTGTTTTATCCTTATTGCCGGCCTGAACATGGGTACGGCAACCATGGTGGGGCAGAGCCTGGGGGCTTGTTTGAGGGATCTGACCGAAGAAATTATCAGCAGGGCCATGAAGCTGGCCCTGGCTGTTCAGACCGTTATGGCCCTGGCTGCTTTTGCCGCCGCTCCTACAATCATGGGCATTTTTGCCGAGGACCCGCTGGTTATCGATATGGGCATATCTTACATCCGCATAATTACGCCGGCGCTGGTGGTTATGGGGCCTCTGCATGTTATTGCTGCCACTTTTAAAGGGGCGGGACGGACGGTGCCTCATATGGTCAGCGCCCTGATTGCCAACTGGCTGATCAAAATTCCGCTGGCTTTGTCTTTTGCTCTCCTGCTGGGCCTGGAAACAGACGGGGTCTGGTTGGCCATCACCCTTTCTATCTTTGCTGAACTGGGGATCCTGTTGTTCTGGTACCGCAAAAGAGAGTGGTTGTACCGGGGCATGAGGGCCCGGTTACGGGAAGAAATGATTTAGATATATTTGACACCATGCCGATCCAGGCCAGGGAACAGCTCGATTAGAAGCAATTCAGCCATAGATCTTAAGTGTTTATAAACAGGGTAGTGTATAAAAAGGAAAAGTTGTTTAAAAAAGGCTGCCCTAAAAGGGCAGCCTTTTTAACTCTAACTCTGAGCCAGTTTACTCTTCAATGTAAACGTCCTGGAGCATGAACATGCTGGCCGGGGTAACCCAGAAGTTTTTAACGTTGTCGTTTATGCCCACCAGGTTTTCATTGTAAACGAGGTAAAGCATGGGTGCTTCTTCAATCAGGATTTCCTGGAGATCGCTGTAGATCTGCAAGCGCTCGTCAGGATCGGGTTCCTGGCGGCCCCCGTCGAGCAGTTCGTCTACTTCTTCGTTGGAATAATAGGAGCGGTTTCCGGGATCGCCGATGTTGTTGGAGTGGAAAAGGGCGTATACAGCATAGTCTGCATCAAGGGTCGGGGTGGACCAACCCAGGATAAACATATCGTGTTCGCCTGCAGCGGTGTTTTCCAGGTAGGCCCCCCATTCGAGAACTTCTATTTCCACGTCAATGTTGAGTTCTCCCAGTTCTGACTGAATGTACTCTGCAGCTATCATCCGGACAGGGTTGTCGTTGGTCCAGATCGTGGTTGAGAACCCGTCTTCGTATCCTGCTTCTGCCAACAATTCCCTGGCCTGATCAACGTCATAGGGAAGTCCTTCAAGATCTTCGCCATGTCCGAATACGCCCGGTGCAATCGGGCCTTCGGCGGGGATGGCGGTGCCTTCATAGGCGCCGTCAATAATGTCTTCCTTGTTGATGGCCATAGAAATAGCCTGCCGGACCCTGACATCGTCGAAAGGCTCTTTTTCGCAGTTGTAGCCTACGTAGGCCATAACTGTTACGGAGGTAATGTCCATTGAGGCGTGATCCATGTTGTCAACCCGGCTCATATCACTGGGTTCTACCGGATCGGCAATATGAGCAACTTCGGTTTCCAGTTCGGAAATCCGGGTCAGGCTTTCGGGGACTACTTTAAAGGTTACGCTATCAAGTCTGGCGTTTTCGCCCCAGTAATCATCATTGCGGACCAGTTCAAGCTGGTCGCCCGGTTGCCAGTCTTCCAGCTTGAAGAAACCGGTGCCGACCGGGTTGGTGGCCAGGAAGCTTCCGGGTTCGTTGCCGGCTGCCATTTCTTCATAATCGGTTTCAATTGCGGCAGGGCTGATGATGGCACCGCCGTTGTGGGCCAGGTGGGCGGGCAGCGGAGCAAAGGGGAACTCGGTTACAAACTGGACAGTGTAGTCGTCTACGATTACTACATCTTCGAGCATTTCAAAGAGAAAAAACCGGGGCGAACCGATATCCGGGTCTAAAAGGCGCTCAAAAGAAGCTTTGACTGCCTCGGCGGTAAAATCGGTGCCGTCATGGAACTGGACCCCTTCACGCAGGGTGAATTCCCAGGTGAGATCGTCGACTGCTTCCCAGTCGGTTGCCAGCAAGGGCTGCAGTTCGCTGTTTTTATCAAAATAAAGCAGCGATTCATAGACATTGTAAGCAACTTTTGCTGAAGGTACATCGTTGGATCCGTGGGGATCCAGTGATACGGCGTCTGAAAGAGTGGCAATGATCAGATCTCCTCCGCCGTCCGTTGGCTCCGGATCTACTTCTTCAGCTGCCTCGCAGCCGATGAAAAGCAGAGGTAGGAGCAAGAGAACAAAAACAAATAACCACGACATGCTTTTCAACTTCATGTTTCTGTCTTCCCCCTTAAAATATGTGGTTTTATGCCGAATTTTACAGCAGATACAGCTCAAAAAAAATTTATTTTAAATGTTAAATTTAGGCTGTATTTATTCAGCATAATTGCTTGTACTATTCATATTGTAGATAGAAAAAACAAGTTATTTTTTTAAAATGTATGAAGTTCTGGTAAATTGTTTTTGAAGGGATAGATCTGT
>PWGX01000004.1 GCA_003554615.1 Syntrophomonadaceae bacterium | reverse complement strand
TTGCTGCTATCTTATCTAAAAGCCTCCTGTCATTTTACCAGGAGGCTTTTAGATAAACATTATTATAGCTTGTCTTTCTATTTAGCTGCCATATTCTCCTCTACCGGGCACAACGGTAACGCTACCATCGTCTTGTATTTGCATGTGATAATATGGTGCGTCTTCGTCAAACGTGTAATCAGTGCCATCTGGTACTGTAAATGTCTGATTATTTAGAGGACCCTGCAACATATCTGGCACTTCTGGAAGAGGATCATCTAAATAATCTTCGAATCCTGTTCCATCCAGTGCAGTTTCTTCTATATTAACTGGAGTTTCGTCAACAGCTTCTGTTGGATTTTCAGTAAACCACATATTTCCAGATCCTTGAATCGTTCTTACGTTTGCATCATGTGCACTCTGGGCTGCACTCATTTGAATGCCACTATAAATCGGGATCGCTATCGCTACCAAAATCCCAATGATGACCACAACGACCATCAATTCAACCAGGGTGAAACCTTCTTCTTGCTTATGCATCTTTCTCATTAATTTTTGCATTACATAAAACCCCTTTCGTTTTTATATTTCGGGCCGGATCAGGTTGACCACAACCCCAGGATTCAAAAATTGCTCAATGTTTTGCCGTTTCTCACTTCCTTTGCCCGGTATTTGACGATAATGTTTTTAAGGAAATAAAAAACCCCGTTTCGGCAGACTGGCGGTCATACCCCCTGGAGGGCTTAGACCCATGGCTTTGCGCCCCTGCCTTTCGGCAGGTTTGCCATTATCGTCAGGTTTGTGTCTTAATACCTGCACAAGGGCTTTTTTTGTTGTCCTTCTATATATAGTTATACCGTATAATTAGAATTTTAGACACTTAAACTAAAATTTTTATGAATCCTCACCTATACATATAATTTCTACCCTTATCTGTATAATAAACGTGATTTTGAAATGTTGAATTTAAGTGTGGGAAGGGATTCCTCATCCCGGCTCTCTTTTCTGGCAGGAGCAGCTCGATATTGCATAATACATTCAAGGTTATTAATTCGCTCCGGGAAAGAGGTGGCCTGGTGATAGGTAAGCGAGGTGCCGTTAAACTACATATGGGCGCATTTCTTTCAGGCCCCGGTTTAGCAACCGGGATACTTTACGCTGGTTAAGGCCGAGGCGCCTGGCGGTTTCTTCCTGGGTCAGCCCCTCGTAATAAATCATTTTAATTACTTTTTGCTGCAGTTCGTCCATTTTTTCAATCGACATTTGGACGGCAATTTTGTCTTCGATCGGCAGCTTAAAACTTTCATAACGCAGAGATCTGACTTTTGAGAGGTCAATTTCATCCAAAGAGACACATCCGCCCTGCATTGCTTCCACTATACCTTCTTCGTCCACGTTTATGCGGTAGGCAATTTGATCCAGGGTCGGCATGGTTCCGTTTTCCTGGGCCAGAACTTCTGTAACACTCAATACTTCCGATTGCAGGTTTTTCAGCCACTCAGGGACCTTGAAGGGGCCTCGTCCGCGTAATTCATGCCGAATCTCCCCGATGATACAGTGCGTAGCATAAGTTGAAAACATTGTCCCGCGGTGGGGGTTAAACCTTTTCAGTGCTTTCAAAAGGCCTTCATAACCTACCTGGACCAAATCCTCATCCAGCCGGCCGGGACTGTACAGACCGGCATAGTATTTGACCAGTGAAGCGCCTGCTTTTACAACCTCACTTTTAGCGTCAACGCTACCGGTTTCAGCAAACTTCCTGGCTGCTGCTTCCATGGCGCTGTTTTTTTGTTTTGTTGGTGCCGACATTTTAACCCCTCCTGTGACAACTGCCACTCAAAAAACTGCTTTAAGCCTTAATTTCTCCGGAAATAAGTAATCAAATTGACAGTGGTGCTGATCCGGGCCGGGATCTTGTCATTTCTGGCAGTTCTGACCCGGTCGACCCGGACGGCTCTTTCCTCATTGCGCAGGTGATTTAGAAATTGAACCAGGCACCTGTACCTGCCTTCCATTTTCAGGATTACTATCAAGCTGTCGAAATGATTATCTTCAGCTTTAAAAGCTCCTTTGAACCTGGCTTCTGCAAGGCGCAATCCGAACTCATCTGAAAGCACTTCAAAATAGCGCTCCGCGTCTTCTTCTGAAAACTGCTCGGGAAAATCCATTTTAAAGCCGATTGTTTTTTCATCAAAATCATGCAGCCCCCTGCCTTCTTCCACCATCCTGATATAGCCGGCCTGGTCCTTAGTCAGGGCCAGTTCTTCTTCCTCCATGGCCAGGGTCAGTTCCCTCAGGTTTACCGAGATTAAAGACAGGACTTTTCTCTGTATATCAGAGAGCCTGTCAATAGATTTACGGATAGTAACGGCATCCTCAATGGGCAGCTTAAAGGTTTCCCTCCTGAGGCTTTTTAAAGATGACAGGTCCAGATCTTGCAACGATACGCTTCCGGCCTGCATGGCTTCGACAATTCCTTCTTCTGAAATGTTTACTTTTTCTGCGATATCCTGTAGGGTTGGCAGGGGGTTTTTCTCCCGGGCCAGTTCCTCGGTAGCTTTAACTACTTCACCCTGCAGGCGCTGCAGCCAATCGGGAATTTTAAACAATTTCCGGCTCCGCAATTCCTGGCGGATTTCACTGATGATGCAGTGGGTGGCATAAGTTGTAAACAGCACCTTTCGGGAAGGATCATAGTTTTTCAGGGCCATCAAAAATCCTTCGGTGGCGGCTTTTTTTAGCCTGTCATCCACCGTCCCGGGACTGTAAACACCGGCGTAATACTTGATCAACTGCTGTCCGATTTTGACCACTTTTTCTTTGTCCTGCGGACTGCCAGTCGTCATGTAACTTTGCACAGCTGTTTCCAGGTCAGAAGGCCTGTCTACCGCGTTATTGAAACTCACAAGTAAAACTCCTCGCAGATTTTTTCAGCAGATAAAGAATGTCTTTAAACACAACAACCCCACCTGCTGGTTCAAGTGGGGTTAATTAGCCCTTTTGAACCGGCAGCTGGCTGACACCGGCAATATGTCGCCGAAGCCCCTTTAGCTTTGCGCCGCCACCTTTCGGTGGCTTTGCCTTTTTCGATTCTCTTTCCTGATGGAATTATGTCACACAATTGTTAATCAGTCAACACGAACAATTGTTAATATTTATACTTTTAAGCCAAAACGCGCAGGGTTTCTTCCAAAGTAGTAATTCCTTCCCTGACTTTGAAGTAACCGTCACGGCGCAGGGTGATCATACCCTCCTGCACCGCCGCCTGGGCAATTTCTCCGCCCGAGTTATGCTGGAGGGTCAGTTGGCGGATCCTGTCACTGACCGACAGGAGTTCATATACGCCCATTCGGCCCCGGTACCCGGTATGGCTGCAGCGCAGGCAACCTTCAGCCTTGTAGATCGTTATTTCCTGCTCATCCCTTCGCAGGGGGAAATCAGGCACGGAAGATAAAATCTCTTTCCGGCTGAGCTTGTATGGTTTGCGGCACTGCCCGCAAAGGACCCGGACCAAACGCTGGGCCAGGACCCCGATAACCGATGAAGCGGTTAAATACGGCTCAATCCCCATATCCCCTAGCCTGGTTATGGCCCCCGCTGCATCGTTGGTGTGGAGGGTTGAAAGGACCAGGTGCCCGGTCAGGGCCGATTCGACGGCGATGCGAGCCGTGTCACGGTCCCGAATCTCCCCCACCATAATTATATCGGGGTCATTTCTCAGAATAGACCGGAGTCCGGTAGCAAAGGTCAACCCGGCCCGGGGGTTGACCTGGATCTGGTTAATCCCAGCCAGGCGGTATTCGATCGGATCTTCGACGGTTATGATGTGTTTATCCAACGTGTTCAATTCGGAAAGCGCTGCGTACAAAGTGGTAGTTTTACCGCTGCCGGTGGGGCCGGTAACCAGGACACAGCCGTGCGGCTTGTTAATCAAACGGCGAAATCGCCTGAGCTGCGATTCAGGAAATCCAAGCTCGGGTAAAGTAATGAGGTGTTCGCTGCGGTCAAGCAAACGCAGGGTCAGCTTTTCACCGTAAGCTGAAGGCAATGAAGCTACCCTGAGGTCTATCGCTCTTCCGTCCATTTTAAGGCTGACCCTGCCGTCCTGGGGAGAGCGGCGGTTGGCAATATCCATTCCGGCCATAACTTTAATCCTGGAGACCAGGGACGGATGCAGGCGGGCCGGGGGCTGCATGGTTTCATGAAGCACCCCGTCGATCCGGAACCGGATCCGAAGGCTTTTTTCCTGCGGTTCGATATGGACGTCACTGGCGGCATTGCGGATGGCCTGGTTGATAATCAGGTTGGCCAGCTGCACTGCCGGTTTATCGCCGGCCGAAGTCTGAATCTCTTCCTTTTCTTCTTCCCCAGGAATATAATCTTCTTCGCCAGTTTCTATGTTTGTGGTAGCCCGGGCATACTGCTCAATTGCCATTTTAAGTTCACTGTCGGATACACAAACCGGCTTGATTTCATAGCCGGTGATCAGGCGCAGGTCATCAATGGTCACGATATCGTTGGGATGCATCATGGCTACCACGAGGCGGCCGTTTTCATGGCCGATGGGCAGCGCACTGTAGCGCCTGGCTGAATCCGGGTCCAGCATTGCTGCGGCAGCCGAGTCAACTTCATAGGATTCTAAAGAAACATGTTCTACATTGGCCTGGTAGGCGATGGCCTTGGTAACAACCTCTTCAGTGGTGTAGCCCATGTCCACCAGGGTTTGCCCCAGCAGGATTCGGTTGCCCTGCTGCAGCTTTTCCCGGTGCTTTTCCAGGGCTTTGTCCAGCTGTTCCCGGGTCAGTTCACCGCTTTCAACGAGCAGTTCGCCGATCCCGCCAGCCCGCTTTTTTGTTAAATTTTGGCGGTGCCTATCCATTTCTTCTATCTCTCCATGTAGTCGCTGTCAGGGACAGGTGCAGAGTGTCGATTATAAAATCAACTCTTTTTTAGCGATTTGTATTTTACCATTAAATTTAGGGCCTGTAAAAGGTTTTAGCAAAAACATTAATTTGCAGTTCAGAACCGCCGGCCTCGGCATGGGCAAAACTGAGATCATCTACCCGGACAGCCCGTTCTCCTCTGCGCAGGTTGTTGAGCATCCTTCTGATCCCGCTGTAGCTGCCTTCGAGGGTTAAAGAAAGGGGCATAACGGTGTAACCTTCTTCTTCGTACCGATCTTCAAAACTTATATCAAGTGCCTTTAAACCGTGTTCATCCACCAGGCGGTGAATGTAGCGCAGCACTTCTTCTTCCCTGGAGCTGTCAGGCATCTTTCCCCTGGCATAGTTTAATCGCTCTTCATATTCATCGGCCCGTTCCCGGTGGCTAAGCAACCGGTTTAAATGAGCATGCGCTTCATCAACAGCAATCTCTTCTTCTTCCACTTCAGTCCGCAGCTCTGCCAGGGTATTATACTGTATGTAGATCAGGACCACCCCCAGGATAAAAGCCAGTCCAGCCACTCCTATAATGACATATTTCTTTGTGGTTCCGCTTAAAGCTGCCATATCAGCTGTCCTCCTCGGGGTCAAAAAATACCGGTCCGGGCACCAAGGTCGCATCAACAGTAAACTGAACCGCTTGCCGATTATTAATCGTTGTTTCTGAGGATACCCGGAAGCGGACATTATTTAATTGTTCTAATCTCTGGACTCTCTCTATAATATCGGCAACATTGCCGTGACTGTAACTCCAGCCTCTCATGTCAAAACTTCCGCTCTCCTCGTTCTCATCTTCTTCCCCGTCGGCGTTGTTATCAGCCTGGTAGGATATATCCAATTCGGTCAGCGCTCCCTCCGGATTTAAGGCCATTCCCAGATCACGCAAAAGCTGATCCCAGTCTGGCACATTGCCCATGGCCCGGTTAAGCCTGTCCTCGGCTTCGCTCATTTCATTATACAGGTTGGCGTACTCCTCCAGTTCCGCCGCCTGGTCCTCCAGCTGCTGCCGCTCTTCCTGCAGGGAATTAAGGGTACTGCGGGTAAGAAGCGTGGAAGCCAGCAGGAATACATAAACAGCAAGCACAACCGCCAGCGCAATAACTGCAATTTTGATCAGCCTGCCCTGCCTCTTCTCTTCCAACCTTCTTTGTTTTATTTCTGGTGGTAGTAAGCTGACGTATTCCAAACTACGATCCCTCCAGACCGCGTCGAGCCAGTCCGGCGCAGATAGCGTATTCTACAGCATCTATGCCGGTACCCAGATGTCTCTCGTCGGCATTGGTGTAAACGGCAAAGGGGTTGACTATTCGGACTGGAAGCTCCAGCTCTCCTTCGAGCTTGTTGGCAATCCCTTTCAATCGGGCCCCCCTGCCATTTAAAATTATAGCTTCCAGTTCAGATGCATTGGACTGGTTTTGATAATAAGTAAGTGAAGACCTGGTTTCTGTAACGACGCTGTTGGCCCATTTGTCAAAAGTTTTCAGGGCGGGATCAGTGTCGTATACCTTTTCGCTTAAAATCTCTTCCAGCGAGCAGCCAAGCTGATCAGCCAGATCCTTGAGTTTGAATGAGACCAGCCGGGCCATCCGGGGTTGGCCGTGATCTGAAACCAGGATATTGCTGAGGCCGTTGGCTATGTTGACAATGGCCACAGTCCTGTCCTGCGCCCTGACAGGCAGGGTATGCATCAGGGCCAGGGTGGAAACATCAATGTCGGCCGGTTCAAGTTTCGCAATCGACAAAGTCTCCAGGAAACCGTCCAGCATGTCCCGCCTGGCTGCAACCAGCAAGACCTCAAGAACAGTCTTTCCGTTTTCTTCGGTTTCACCGATTACCTGGTAATCCATAACCACACTTTCCAGGGGTATAGGCAGGCTCTCCTGGGCCTGAAACCTGATCACATTGCCAACCTTATCCGGCGGCACCTTGGGAATAGTTGCATAACGAACCAGGACGGCCTGATTGGCCACGCCAAGCAGAATCCGTCGGTACCTGACTTCACCCGAAGACCACAGCTCCAGCAGAGCTTCACCGACTTCTTTGGGCTGAACGACAATCCCTTCTTCCACGGCTCCCGGAGCAAGCTCAATGCCGGCCATGTTGATCAACCTGGGTTTACCGGCGCTGCCGGATATTTCCACTGCCCGGGCTATGCCGGTGTCAATCTCAAGTCCCACTGATTTATTAGAAACTCCTAATTTCATAATAGTTTGTCCTCCGGTCATCGTTACATCTCGGTAATTACTGTAAAGATCGGCAAGTATAAGGCAATGAGCATCCCCCCGACCATGACTCCAATGACCACAAGCATCAGCGGCTCGATCATGGAAGTCAATCCCTTGGTCATGGTCGCTACTTCTTCTTCAAAAAAAGCGGCTACTTTATCCATCATATCCGGTATATCTCCTGTTTCCTCACCTACGGCAATCATATGGGTTACCATCGGAGGAAAGATTCCGCTTTCTTCCAGGGGGGCGGCCACACTGCTTCCTTCCTGAATTTTTTCGCCTGCCTCCACGGTGGCGTCCATTACCATGGTGTTACCCGTCGCCTTTCCAGAAGCATCAAGGGACTGCATCACCGGCAGCCCGGTAGCCATCATGGTTGAAAAGGTACGCGCAAAACTGGCGACAACCGACTTTTGAATCAGCTGGCCAAAGATAGGCAGGCGGAATTTTATCCGATCCAGCCTCCTTTTGCCCTTTTCGCTTCTGGCATAAGCCCGGAAACCCAAAAAGATCAGGATTAAAGCCGGAAAAACAATGTACCAGTAAGCCTGAAGCAGATCAGATAAATTGATAATAATCTGGGTTGGCCACGGAATATCAACACCAGGCGGGAAAAAACCAACAAAAATCGGCACCATGAAAAAAAGCATGGCAAACAGGATGATTATGGCAAAGGCAAGGACAGCAACGGGGTACATCAGGGCAGACCTGATGTTATCGCGCAATTCCTTGTCTTTTTGCAGCTGGTTGGAAAGCCGGTTCAAAGTTTCTTCCAGGTTCCCGCCGGTTTCCCCGGCGCTGACCATATTTACATACAGGGAAGAAAAAATATCGGGATAGCCTTTAAGCGCTTCACTGAAGCTGATCCCGCCTTCCACGTTACGGCCGATTTCATTTAGAGCAGCGGCCAGAGTCGGATTGGTTACCTGGCGGCTGAGGGTAAACAGGGCCCTGGTCAAGGGAATACCCGAATTGAGCATAGCCGCCATCTGCCGGCTGAACAAACTTAAATCACCCAGTTTTACTTTTGAGGATAACTTGAGCTGGCCGAAAAGCGAAGACTTTTTGACTTCCTTGATCTCCATGGGCATCAGGCCCATTCCGCGCAGCTTTTCCACTACGCCGGATTGCTCTTCGGCTTCAAGTCTGCCGGTTATAACCTCCCCCGACCTATTTACCGCTTCATATTGGTAAGAAGCCATCGTTAAGCCAACTCCTCGGATCTATGCTCTAAAGCTGGAAGGCTGACGCTGCAGCATCCTCTGCATTTCAGAATGATCAATGCATTTTTCCAAAGCTTCATAGCGGGTTATCTTTCCGGCAAATACCAGCTCTGACAAGGTCTGGTCCATGGTCTTCATCCCTGTTGCATGGCTGGACTGCATTACCGAATAAAGCTGGTGTTCTTTACCTTCGCGGATCATGGTTTTAACTGCGGTGGTTGTTTTTAAAAATTCCATGGCCAAAACCCGGCCGTCTCCGGCGGCATTGGGAATCAACTGCTGGGATAAGACGGCCTGTAAAGAACCGGTTAACTGCTGGCGGATCTGGTCCCGCTGTTCTTCGGCAAATACGTCCACGATCCGGTTAATAGTCAGGGGTGCCGTCTGGGTGTGCAAAGTAGAAAAGACCAGGTGGCCTGTTTCCGCCGCGGTTAAGGCAATGCTGATGCTGTCCAGGTCGCGCATCTCCCCGATCAGGATTACATCCGGGTCATGGCGCAGCACATGGCGCAGGGCATTGGCGAAGGAGCGGGTATCGAGGCCCACTTCCCTCTGCTTGACCGTTGATTTCTTATGCGAATGTAAAAATTCGATCGGGTCTTCGACGGTGACAATATTAAGGCTTCTTTCCCGGTTAATTATATCGATCATGGCCGCCAGGGTGGTAGACTTACCGCTCCCGGTAGGGCCGGTTACTAATACCAGGCCCCTGGGCAAAAAGCAGAGGTCCCTGACGCCCGGCAAGACGCCCAGGTTTTCCAGTTCCGGTATATCAAAAGGAACTATCCTCAAAGCCAGGGCCAGAGTGCCCCGCTGGATCATGACATTACCCCGAAACCGGGCCACGCCCGAGATGGCATA
>PWGX01000037.1 GCA_003554615.1 Syntrophomonadaceae bacterium | reverse complement strand
TACCAAGCAGGAGTTGAACCACGGCTATACACCTTACGTTCTGGGCGCCGTGAGTAAACTGGGTAATGCCCATGGCGTAAAGAATATTTCCGGCTTTACCAGGTTCACCTGTGGTGCTAAAGAGCTCATAAGATTCTTTCAGTGCTTCCGGTTCAGCTCCGGTTATATTGCTTACATTATCAAGATTGTACTTGCTGTAATACCTTTTCATAATCTGCATTACACAGTTGGGATCTTCCATTGTTTCGTCTTGTAGAATATTGACATCTTCGTCTTTCTGGTAAGCCCAGGTTTCCTGGTCGTAGCTGGTAGCATTGCGGACCGGGTCATCAAAAGCACCGGAGAACAAGCCGGTTTGCTCATCGAACTCGAATCCTTCATCAATCAGGTGAGTAGCATTGGTATAAGCTTCAACATACTCCTTGTGGTAGAGTTCATTTTCAAGGATGTAGTTAATCAATCCGCCCAGGTAAGCAGTGTTGGTGCCTGGACGAATCGGAACATAAACATCAGACACTGCAGCAGTCCTCGATACCCTGGGATCAACTACAATTAGCTTTGCATTCTTGTTTTCCCGGGCTTTTTCGATCCATTTCATCGAAATGGGGTGATTTTCTGCAGTGTTTCCACCAATATTCATGAAAACATCTGTGTGCTGGTAATCGTTCCAGTGATTGGTCATGCACCCTCTTCCAAATGTTGCCGCGAGACCCGCGACTGTAGTAGAGTGTCAGAGGCGGGCGCAGTGATCGACATTGATCACGCCCATACTCCTGGCCATTTTATGAAACAGATAGTTTTCCTCGTCGGTACAAAACGCGCTGCCAAGCCAGCAAATCGAATTGGTACGGTTTACTGTCACCTGCTGGCCATTAACAGTTTCTGTTTCGACCAGGGTCCGATCGCGGGTGTCCTTGATTTTTTTCGCGATCTCTTCCAGGGCCCAGTCCCAGTCAACAGTTTCATAACTGCTTGCTCCCGGTGCCCGGTAGAGCACATGGGTTAAACGATTTGGATTGGGCTTTGGATTACCTTTTTCATCATAAATATAAGATACATTGTAATGAGCGCTACCCTTGCTGCAGAGGGTACCTTCATTGACGGGATGATCGGGATCGCCTTCTGCGTTGACAATTACCCCGTCCCTTACATTACAAATAACCCCGCAACCTACTCCGCAAAAAGTACACACAGTGTGCAGTTCTTTTGTGTACTTGATCCGCAGCGGTTCGCTGGGAGACGCAGAGGCCTTACGCAGGCCAACGCCGGTCAACGTTGCTGCAGCGGCAGTTGCTCCGGCCAGTTTTAAAAAGCTGCGCCGTGTCAAATCCATTAGTAAATCCACCTCCTAGTCTTGTGCTTCAATGATCTCGTCTTTATTAACCCACTCCAGGCCGGAACCCGGAGTAAAACCTTCCCGCCTCGCCAACAGATCATGCGTCAGGGAGGCAAGGTTGTGGATGGCTAGAACAACATCACCATCCGCATGAAACTTGCGTGCATCAAAGATCTTATAGTACTGGCAGCATTTTTGACAGTAATTAACCCGGACTTTTTCGTTGTCTTCAACAGTAAAAAATCCGAGTTTTTCCATATCTGTGTTATCACAGAACGGACATTTAATACGGGTATGAAGCCACTGTGTACCACAGGTCCAGCATTGCAGCTGCTTGGCCCCATCTTCAGACCTGAGCAGGCCATAATGCGGCTTCGCACCGCATAACGGGCAATCCCCCCCTTCCCAGAGGTCTGTCCGTAAAACCTCGGATATTGTCTGCAAATACTGCCTGTAAAAAGAATATATCAAAAATGAAAAAAGAAACGTGGCCAGATCCTCTTCCAGCTCCGTATCTTTGATCATTGAATCCTGTAAATTGAAAATATCCTCCCTGCCCAATTCTTCCGGAGAATCATGGAGGAATTGATCAAGATAATTATTCATTTCTTTTACGGTGGCTTTCAATTTCGGGTTAGCTTTAGCAATCGCCTCCCCAAAGCTTTTCAGCAACCTCACCACAGCTTTGGAGTTAAGGGGTGGGTTAAGAGCTAGAGACCTTCCGGCCCGGATCGATTCTTCAGCTTCGTCCTGATCATAAACCGGCAGAGATTTTACAGGATGCGCTTTAAAATATTCGTAAGCAGCGCTGCATACGGCACTGATAAAAGATGAGGCATCGCTAAAACCCTGGTACAACCTATTACAGCGGGTGATTTCTTCCTGGCATTTCTCATACTGCAACTTGTTCAAAAAAAAATAGCTCCTTTTATTTTAGGTATATATTCAGGTATATATTTGGATGAACCTGACGCAACGTACAAATTAAACACCATTTGTGAATATATTAACTTGCTGGGCAAAAAAATAAAAGCAAGTCGATTGGGATTTCATCCACAGTATCACATAAACTAGGTTGCATGTCAACAGGGCTAACAATATTTTTTTCCAACCTGGCCAACCCCAGTTATAATATTGCGGCAGGTAAGACCTTCCTTAAAATAACGTTCCTGCTATTGCCCGGAGTACTGATTGCAGTTATAATAAATTTGAAAAGTACATGCGCCTGTAGCTCAGGGGATAGAGCATCGGATTCCTAATCCGGGTGCCGCAGGTTCGATTCCTGCCAGGCGCACCATAAAATCAAGGCTTCCGGGGTTTTATACTTCGGAAGTTTTCTTTTTGTGTACCGGCTGGTGTGCGGATTTTGGATCAGCTTACTGATTTTAAAATGCAGGCTGAAAGAATTATTTAACCACTGATCATGTTAATTAAAAAGCAAATGTTGCCCTTACCCCTTAAAATACATTAAGCGCATGGCATTTAAAATTACAGCAATAGCGCTGCCTTTATGCAGTAAAGCTCCGGAGGCCGGGCCCACGTATTCCAGAAAGGCAAAGGTTACCAGGAACACAATAACCAGGCAGGCAAAAATAATATTTTGCCTGATCAATGAAGCAGCCCTTTTCCCCAGATCAAATAAATAAGAGAGCCGGTCCAGGTTGTCGGAAAGAAACACCACCGGAGAGGTGTCAACGGCCAAATCCGTTCCTTTCAGGCCCATGGCAATGCCAAGATCTGAAGTCGCCAGGGCGGGGGCATCATTGATGCCGTCACCGACCATGGCCACCTGCAAACCTTTGTTCTGCAACTCTTTTATAACCTGCACCTTTTCTCCGGGCATCAGTTCGGCATAATATGACTTTACCCCGATTTCATCCGCCATCAGAGCGGTGGCCTCTTCCGTGTCTCCGGAAATAATCACGGTTTCGCCAATCCCCGAGCGGCGCATTCCGGCTACCGCTTCCCGAGCTTCCGCTTTGGTTTCCCCGGTCATAAAAAACAAGCCGGCCTGGTTTCCTTCAACCGTAACCATAACCGGCGTGGATCCCGCCGGCGCTTCAATATTACCGGGGATTCCGGCCCGCTCGGATAGAGCGCTCCTGATTTCTACCTTCCTGTTATCAACTGTCGCCGTAACGCCCCCGCCTGCAGCTGCGGCAAATCCTTCCACCTGCCCCGGCTCCAACCCTTTTTCCAGGGCGGCCTCTTTAATAGCCCTGGCCAGGGGGGGATCGGAATATTTTTCAGCGGCAGCAGCAAGTGATAGGAGTTCCTTTTCCTCCCAGGGTGGGAAAGGATGTATTTTGATTAGCTTATGGCTCGATGTAGTCAGGGTGCCGGTTTTATCCAGGGCCACGCAGTTTATGGAAGCCAGTTTTTCCAGGTAGCGTCCTCCTTTAACAAAGATACCGTTTAACGAGGCATTTGATATCCCCGCCCGGGTAACAGCAGGAGTGGCCATCACCAGCGCGCAGGGGCAGGCTCCAATCAATATGGTCACCGCCACCGTAACCTGGCCGGTTGTTCCCAGGCCGATCAGGGCCAGTAAAAGGACAACCGGCAAAAGATAGGCGGCAACTTTATCAATTAACCTGGAAAAGTCCGTTTCTTCTTCCAGGCACTGATCCAGCAGAGAAGCCGTCTGGGAGATACTGGTCTCATCTCCGACCCTTTCAGCCCTGATTTCCAGCAGGCCGGATAAGATCAAACTGCCGCTTAAAACGGAGCTGCCAGGCAGTTTCTCTTCCGGGGCGTTTTCGCCGGTCAGGGCGCTCTGGTCCACCCAGGATCTGCCCTTTACAACCGTCCCGTCTACAGGGGCTCTCTGGCCCGGCGCCACCAGGACCAGGTCATTTTCTTTCACTTCGCGAGCCGATATTCGCTCCTCCCTGTCCCCTCTTTTACGCAGGGCCTGACGCGGCATAAACTGCAGCAGGGAAGAAGAAGTTTCAAAACTCCTTTTGATCGTATACTCTTCGAGGAGGACTCCGAGCGACATCAGAACAGCCACCTCGGCTGCGGCCAGGAAGTGCCCGGAAAGAACAGCAGCAGCCAGGGCCACCAGGACCAGGACATTAAAATTAACCGCCTTCTGCCTGAGCCCGGCCCATGCCGCCTGGATCACGGGCACTCCCCCGGCAGCAACAGCAGCCAAATACGAAGCTGTACTCACAGGCGGATCTGCATTTCTCAAAAAAACTCCCGCCAGCAGGAAAAATCCGGCCGCCAGGAATACTTTACCCTGCCGGCTTTCAAGCAAAAGCAAGACTGGGTTGGTGATATAAGCTTTTTCCACCTGGCAGCGGCATTTCTCTGCCAGCTGCCGGCATACCAGGGCCAGGTCCGTTTCCCCGGAATTGTATGACACGACCAGGAAACCTTTCTTCCAGAACGAAGCGCTCAGCACTCCTTTCAGGTTCAAAGCTTCCCGTTCTGTTTCTTTTTCCCCCCCGCCTTTAATTTTTAAAACGGCCTTTTCTGAAGAAAAGACAATACCTCTGGATAAAAAGAAGTTTTCCACTTTTTCGAGGGCCAGGGGGTGGGCTGCTTCCAGGCGAATCAACTGCTTCTCTCTCTCCGCTTCGAGATGAGCAATCCCTTTTATTTTTTTCGCTTCTTCGATGGCTTCATGAGCGGGGGCAGGGCCGTCCCAGGAGAGGACAGCGTTAAACTTACCCATGTTCTTTCTCTCCATTTCAACAGCGGATCAAATATTAATAGGTAAAAGAAAATCCGTACACCGCGAGGGACTTGATAAACCAGAATCCTTCCAAAACAATCCTGACAGTCCTTTTACTGGACAGCTTATTGTAAGCTCCCTTCGGGAAATAAATCACGATCCCCTGGACGGAATAGCGGTGGTATATATCCAGGCGGCTCGCCGGCAGGTTCAAAGTTGCCCGGGCCGGAGAACCCGGCGAACAGCAGGGGCAGCCAAAAGCAGGCCCGTGGATGGTTATAGCTTCAGCGCCCTTACCGTTGATATATTCAAGTGCTTTTTGTTCAATGACAAAACTGACATCGCTCAATGCAAATCACCCGACTGGAAAATATACAACTGAAATTTAAATTTGCATTATATACAAACAGGCAAGCTGATTATTCGGCCCGCCCGAGCACAAATAATGTTTTTAACAGTCGAAATAAAAGATGTACATAACAATATTATTATATCACTTTGATGTAGCAGGAGAAACGAGTGTAGTAAAAAGATGAAGGCCGGCTTAAAGCTTTGCCAGCCATTTTAATTACTGGGGTGTTCCGAACTTTCTTGCCCGTGAACTATATTCCAGTATTTATTAACATCTTTGATTACGTTTTCCATGTGGGCGGCCATAGCTCTCTCCGCCGCGGTCGGATCACGTTTTTGCAGGGCTTCTAATATCTTCTTATGGTCGATTACGACTGTGCTGCCGACCTTTTCCCTGATATATTCAAAAACAGGAGACAACTGGCCGTCCTGCCTGATTAAATCAAGGGCGGCGGCTAAAAACTTGTTCCTTCCAATTTTAGCGATAGTCTTGTGAAACTCACTATCTTCCCTGGCGCCGCTCATCCCGCTTTGAATATGCTCCAGGTGCCAGTCCACAATATCAGCCAGCTCTTCAAGGTCAGCATCTGTTGCTTTTTCTGCCGCCAGCCGACAGGTTTCCTTTTCTATAGCCCGCCGGGCTACAAGGATGTGAAGCAGTTCATCCTTGGCTCCGGCCCTGGCCAAACGCATCATATAATGTGTTTTCACCTGGAGATCTTGATCATGCTCGTACTCTTCAAGGGCTTTAATCCCGGCTTCTGTAAGGCATCTACCCTGGAAACCAGCTCTCTCGGTCAGCCCTTTGGAATCAAGCCTGCGCAGAGACCTGCCGATTGTTGCTTCACTTATATCAATATCCATTGCTTTCAATTTATCACTGATCGTCCCTGACCCGAGTGGGAAATCGCTTTCGCCAAGAATTTTTAATATTTGATAATCTTCTCCGGTATGCCTGGGCAATATAACGTTCCCTCCATTGTTTAGGATGTGAAATAGAATACCCTAGTTTAGGATGTCAAATAGAATACCCTATTTATTAAAGTCTTTCAATACTTAATAATAAATTTATCATGCCAAGTAAATGATATGCTATCCGCCCAAAACTGAATGCTGGAAAAAACTTTTCCTTGCTGCCTAGAAAGATATATTACCCTCTGATAAAAACTTTGCCTTTAACCAGGTGCTGTTCAGCGGCTGGTTCCAATCAAAATCAATACCATCCCGATTAAAATCAAGGCCATCTTAAACGGGCTCAAGGCCTTTGCCAATCCGGCCATGCCAATACCGCTGACCACGAGGAAAGTCAAAGGCCCCATAAGGGAACCAAAAATAGCATTAATCTTCATTGCACTGCCCACATCGGCCAGTTTCCAGATCATAATTGCAGCTGTGATGTTCAGCACGGCATAAATAGCCCTGGTTAAGCCCATGGCCCATACATAGTTGTCCATAATAAAAACCCCTTTATTCGATGATTGAATCACTTATACCAGGGGTGCCCATCAGGGCACCCCTGGTATATGCATGACTGGAAATAAACCTGCAATAATTGGTATGTCTTTAACTTCTGATCTTTTCTTTTATGAGCGTCTCTGCTTTTTTTAAACCATTCTACAGTTGTTACTTTTTACGCCTGTTTTTTTACATCCTCTGTAGTATAAATCAAACCAGGAGCATCATTTTGCTTCCTTACATCATAATGATTGCCAGGATCGTGGCTACAAACAAGCCGCAGGCCACCGGAATAAAGTTTTTCCGGGCCAGCTCAAGGGGAGAAACCCCCGCCACGCCGGCAGTGGCCACCAGACCAAATGCCCAGGCTGTTAAGGTGCCGCCGCCACTAAATACTGAGCCCACTTGTCCAAGAGCAGCTAGAGTGGATACTTCAATGCCCAACGGTCCGCCCAGGGCCCTGGCCATAGAGCCAACCAGGGGCAACCCGGAAAAGCCGGAACCGTCAAGTCCCGTAATTACACCCATGATCATAACCCCGAATGCAACCGGAATATCGGTGACCGGGATAGCAGCAGCAAAGGCTTCGCCCAAATCAAAGAGAAGGCCCGGGGCCCCTTCCCCAAGGATAGCTTCAGCAGGGCCCGGAGCACCCAGATAAAAGAAACCGGCGATCGGAATAACCACGGCAAATATTTTAATGGAGAACATCAAACCTTCCCTGATATATTCCCCGGCTCTTTCAAGGGCCCCGTGGCTATGGGAAATCAGTGAGCCGATAATAATAAAAAACGCTGCTGTCCCGCCAAGCAAGCCGGTGGCTGCACCTCCCCGGATTCCTGTTGCCGCCATAAAAACAACCAGGACGATGAAAACAACAGGAACAGCTATGGCAATTAAACGGGCCCCACCGCTGTAGCTTTCCCTGGGCTGAGCTTCAACCAGGGCGCTCTCCTCCGCCCCTTTACCTTCAGCTAGTTCTTTGCGGACCATAAAGAAAGCAACAATAATTGCCACAACACCTGCCGTTATTGAAAGTATGGCTCCGCTGCTTAAAACCCCCTCGATGGGCACGTCGGCTGCGCCAGACGTGATTGCCGGCGCACCCTGTAGGACCATATCACCGGACAGGGCCATCCCGTGGCCGAGGATATTTACGGTCATGGCCGCCGCCATGGCCGGCATGCCTGCTTTTACAGCTACCGGAACCAGGATTACGCCGACCAGGGCCGTGGCCGGAGTTGGCCAGAAGAACAGGGCGCAGACGTACATAATAACCCCGAGAATAAAGAAGGCGCTGGTAGGATTCTGCAGAAGCTTCTTTATCGGAGCCACCATTAAATAGTCTGACCCCATGCTTTCCATCGTTTTGAGCATGCCCACCATCATGGCAATTACAAGCATTATGTCAAACAACCCGGTCCCTGCTTCCATAAATGAACCAAAAAGTTTTTGCAGTGAGGAGACCAAATCCCCACCGGTAAAAATCATGGCAATGACAAAAGTACCCAAAGCGGCGAGTAAAACCACACCCCGCCTTAAAATCATGGCTACCACAACAGCAATAACAAAAATCAAAAATGCCCAATGTGTCGGACCAATCTCGGGTGCCATTTAATAATCCCCTCCAAACAAATATTTTGGAATTTGATACTTAAACATGAGTTCCCACTTTATATGGCCTGTTTCCTTTTTTTTTGAGTTTGTAATCCTTTCTTTTTATTGTTTTTAGATATTTTCAGCAATCACCTCCTGCAGGCCGGTCTTTTCCACCCTGCTTATTATTTCGCCTAGATCAGTGGTGTAAAGTCCGAACTCTTTCATGTGTTCAAACAGGACTGCCCCGGAAAAAGTATACTTCTTCAATTTTCCTTCTTCGGTCTGCATTTCCATACGGACATAAGTAACGGCACTTCCAACAGATAAGGTGTCGGGGAAAATAACCGGTTCCAGGTCGGCAGCGGACCTGGCTGCATTCAACCCGGCCAGGCTGCCGGTGACGATGGCTTCGGTATGCCCCACCAACAGCCCCGCTTTTTCTCCGGCGCAGAAAAGGTTGTCAACCCCTTCAACTTTCAAAGTGTCGTCTCTAGGGGCCATACCGAAATAGCGCATGGAATTGCCAATTCCTCCGGCATAAGGATCTTCATAACGGGCATTTTCCATTCCCGGGATAAGGCGCAGCAATTCCAGGGGATAACTGGGGCTCATCAGCTTGGCATGGCCCGTGTTGAGAAGAATGATATTTTCAGCATAATCCTGCGATGCATACTGCTGGCAGGCTTTTGCGCTTAACTTGTCGGTATTGATCTGGTCCTTGGGGACAGATATAACCACTACCCCTTTTTGATTAAGCTCTTCCACCACATGGGAAGCAAGGGATTCTTTAAACAACTTGCAGGAACCGCTCATTGCCCCCATTGATCCGTCAGCCCTGACCCCGATCATTTCTTCCACCCCGGCCCTGGCGGTCAGGCTGACCCTGCCTCCAAACGACTGACAGCGCAAAACACACATCGCACAACCGTTGCCGTGCTTGGTACAGTTTTTTATTGGGCCGGCAGTACCGGTGGTATCGATAAACACATCTCCGGGAAATGTCCTTTTGTCGGCGCTTTCAATTTGCTTGATTCTGCCTTTATCAACCTCGACTTCACTGATTCGGCTCTGCAGGTGGATTTCCACCCCGGCATCAAGCAGAACTTTTTTAATCACCGGCTCCATGATGGCAACGTTATAAAGCGAAGCATGTTTATGTCCGGGAAATTCAATATTGGTATGGAGACAATTGTCATCAACCACTTTAAAAAGATCGCCAATCCCCAGAGAGATCGACTCTTCAGTGGCCGTAAACCGCCCGTTGTTGCGCATAATACCTCCGACCAGGCCGGTGCCTAAAAGCATATCCGTTCTTTCGATCAGATCGACATGGCATCCTTTTTTTGCGGCCATATAAGCTGCCGCGCATCCGGCCCAGCCTCCGCCTACAACAACCACCTTGTGCATAATCCAAACCTCCTTTTTCAATAAAATTCCCTGCTCTTAAATCAATAGCCGTCTTTTTTTCTCGCCTCTTCGGGCAGAGCTTCATCCCTTAGCCAGGGAGCAACCAGGGGTGTCAGTTCGGCGCCCGAAGGGATCATGATCTCGATAAAAGTAGCCCTTTCAGATGATTGGGCCTCTTGAAGCGCTTTTTTCAGGCTGTTTGCGTCTTCAGCCCGCACTGCATTCAGGCCGAATCCCTCGGCAATCTTGACATAGTCGACTGATGGATCAAAATTGGTGGAAAAATAATTCCCGTCGCAGTATATCTTCTGGATATTTTGGATCCAGCCATACGAATTATTGTTAAAGTGGACATAAATCAGGGGCAGATTGAGCCTGGTAACAGTTTCCAGTTCACCAATGGACATACCCAGGCTCCCATCACCAAAAAGGCCCACTACGGTCGAATCCGGCCTGGCCATTTTAGCCCCTATAGAAGCCGGCAAAGCATACCCCAGTGCCCCGTGGGCCCTGGGATCAATAAAATGCCGGCCGGAAGTTTTTAGCCTGTAATAGGCCGACATATAAGGGGTGGAATAACCGGCATCGGAAACAATGATGCTGTCATGGGGAAAGGTTTCTTCAAAGACTTTGACAACCCGGGCCGGGTGGAGGGGGAATTTATTTTCACCGGCCAAAAAACTTTCGACCTGGGAAAATTCCCGGTCAATCCTGTCCCTGACCGATATAAACCACCCTGATTCAGCCCCGGGTGAAGGCTGTCTTTCCCAAACTTCGGCAAAAATATCTTCCAGGGTCAAACGGACATCGCCGTGAACGGCCACATCACAGCGGATGGTGTTGCCCAGCTGGGCCGGATCCGCATCAACCTGGATCACCCGGGCCTCCTTGTCAATTAAAGAACCTGACAAGGTAATACTGGAGTTCAACCTGGTTCCCAGGGCCAGGATCAGATCGGCTTCCCGGACCGCATCGTTGGTGGCAAATTTGGCCCCATTGCTGCCGATTACACCGATTGAGAGGCGGGATGTTTCTGTGATCGATCCTTTTCCGTTTATGGTCGTGGCAACAGGGATAGACAGGTGCCCGGCCAGCTCCGCCAGCTCCTCCCAGGCTTTCGATAGTAAAACTCCACCCCCGGCTATAATCAGGGGCCGTTCAGCTCCCAGCAACAGCTCCGCTGTTTTTTCAACCAGCCCTGTATCCGGCCTGGTCCTGAAAGCCGGGCACTCTATGCAGGGCTCTTCCGCATAGAGATCGTTGTCCACTACACCCCGGGCGGCCGGAGCAGACAAGACATTTTCCGGAAAGGCCAGGTAAGAAGGGCCCGGGCGCCCGCCGGTGGCCATCCGGAACGCTTTCCTGACCATGAAGGGAATAGCATCCGGGCTGGTCAGGCGGTAACTGAACCGACTTACGTGAGAAAAAATCCCGGTTTGATCTATGGCCGTGAGGGCCGATTTTTCATCGCTGGAAACGGGAACGTCAGAGGCCAGGCAGATCATGGGAATTGAAGAGCCATCAGCTTCAGCGGCAGCAGGCAGCAGGTACGTCGCTCCTCCCCCGCTGGGCACTTCACATACCCCCGGCCGGCCTGAAATCCGGGCATAGGCGTCAGCCATATAACCGGAGTGCCTTTCGTCCCGGCACATGATGTGGGTTAATTCTTCGGCGCAACTTAAAGCATTGTAAAAAGAAATTCCGGTATCTCCCGGCAAGCCAAAGATATGCTTCACCCCGTACTTTTGAAGCATATTAACCAACACTTCACTTCCATTCATTGCATCACCCCGCATTGCATCACCCCATAGTTTTTCATTTTTTATTCTGCGAAATTCATGTGTTAGTTTCTGGCCTGGAGCCGTTAATATCGATGGCAATCAACCCAGGAAGAAAATTTTGCCTGCCTTCGGCACAAAAAAAAGA
Source organism: Syntrophomonadaceae bacterium (assembly GCA_003554615.1). Classification (GTDB taxonomy): domain Bacteria; phylum Bacillota; class Dethiobacteria; order DTU022; family DTU022; genus B1SED10-74M. Next base: position 22,574 of record PWGX01000037.1, on the reverse strand, counting down.
GGCTCTTTGAATTGATCCGGAACCTGCAAATTATCCAGCCAATTACCTCCTCTTTCTAACCGCTCATCACTTATGAGCGCCTTTCAAAACATTATTGATCATGTTCAGTAGCATGTCAATACTCAGATGCGATTTAATTTTGAAACATTTTGTTGAAGCGGCCTAAAAATCTCTGCTGATTTATGAAGATTTGTTATATTACAGGCCCGGAATGCCTACCAACTTCGGGCGTTTTGCCATATAATTAACCAAAGTAGGGGGGAAATAAATGAGGATAATCGCCGGATCAGCCAGGGGCATGAAATTGAAAACACCCAGGGGCAAAGATGTCAGGCCCACCTCCGACCGGGTCAGGGAAGCCCTGTTTAGCATCGTAAGCCACCGCCTGGAAAAAGCTGTTTTCCTGGACCTGTATGCAGGCAGCGGGGCTGTAGGGATCGAAGCCCTGAGCCGCGGAGCGGGAAAAGCTGTATTTATTGATCATGAAAGGGAAAATCTTTTGTTGATCAAGGAAAACCTGACCAGGGCCGGTTTGTCAGGAAAGGCCCGGGTAATTAAGGATGACGCGGACAAAGCGCTCTTTAGGCTGTCCCGGGAAAATTTTAAGGCGGGCCTGATTTATTTGGACCCGCCCTACCGCTTTACCGCAATGCCCGAACTGATCCAAAAATTACTTGACCTCCGGATCGCCGCTCAAGACAGCCTGATCATTGTCGAACACAGCTACCATAACCGCCTCTGGGCGAACCAGTTTAAGGAAGCCAGGCAAAAAAGATACGGCGATACCTGCCTTACTTTTATCGAGCCCTAAAGCTTAAATAAATCATCCTACCGCTTCAATTCTGCCAGGACTTCTTTCAGGGCAGCGAGGAAGCGCTGATTCTGTTCAGCAGTACCATGGGTAACCCGGATAAAAGTGGGAAAACCGAAAATATCCCCGGTCCTCACAACGACCCCCCGTTTCAACAGAGCCTGAAAAGCTTCTTTGGAATCCACTTTAAGGTCTACAAAGTAGAAGTTGGCCTGATCGGGAACCGGTTTCAAGCCTAATTCGGCAAAACCTACAGCCAGCTGCCTGCGGGATTCATCCACCATCCTGCGGCTGCGCTCCACATGTTCTTCGTCATCAAGGGCGGCCCTGGCGGCAGCCTGGGCCATGGCATTAACGCTGAAAGGTTGGCGGACCCGGTTTAAATCAGCGACTATTTCCACCGGGGCAACACCGTAGCCGATCCGCAGCCCGGCCAGGCCGTAAATCTTGGAGAAAGTGCGCAGGGAAATGACCGGATAACTCTGTTCAATATGTTCAATACCGGTGGGGTGATCGGGATCCACGGCATATTCGAGGTAAGCCTGGTCCAGGACCAGCAAAACTTTTTCCGGCAGCTTTTCCATAAACCGGTTTAACTCCTGCTTCCGGATGATTGTTCCGGTTGGGTTGTTGGGGGTGCATAAAAAGACCAGCCGGGTTTTTTCATTGATTGCCGCCAGAATGGCATCCAGATCATACTGGAAGTCTCCCCCTGTCAGCTCCACCTGGCGGGGCACCCCACCTGCCAGGCGCGTGGCAAACTCATATTGGGAAAAACTGGGGGTAGCCATTACCACCTCATCACCGGGGTTGACATAAGCCAGGGTTAAAAATGACAGGATTTCATCCGAACCATTCCCAAATATTAACTGCTCCGGCTGTACGCCCTGCTTCCGGGACAACGCTTCCCGCAGGTAATGACTGTACCCATCCGGGTAGCTGTGCATTCGTTTGAGGTTTTTCTGCATGGCCTCAATTGCCCTGGGTGATGCCCCAAGCGGATTCTCGTTGGAAGCCAGTTTTATGATCCCGGTCAAGCCCAGCTCCCTCTCGACTTCTTCAACCGGTTTGCCCGGTATGTAGGGTTTAATGTCCTGCAGGCATTCTCTTATTTCTGGTTTCGTCACTGGAAATCCACCGTCCCTTTAAAGATTATTGCCCGGCCGCAATGGCCGTAAAAAACTTTAACTAATACTTTAACTTTCTGCTTGCATAATCCTTCAAGCTCTGCTATACTCTGAAAATATTATAATAATAACATAAAAAAGCTATGATGGGGAAAAAACTTTGAGCTGCCGTCCAGAGAAGAGCCCCCGGTCTGAAAGGGTCCTCGGAAGTCAGAGAGATAAGCCACCCCGGAGCTGCCGCGCTGAAAGTTAAACGGACAAGTAGGCTCGGCCGGCTGCAATGCCGTTACCTTAAACGAGAGGCTCACCTGTATTGTTGAGCAACTGGAGTGGTACCGCGGGTAATGGCCCGTCTCTTTGTTATAAAGAGACGGGCTTTTTGATTAGGTGAAAGTTTATGACAAACATAAGTTATCCAAACGGGGAGGCCATTGTATGAGCGTCGAGTGGAACAGCTTTTTTTCAAGGCGGACCAGGAATATCACCGGATCCCAGATCAGGCAGTTTTTTGCCCTGACCGAAAAACCGGAAGTTATTTCTTTTGCGGGCGGCTTCCCTGACAACGAACTCTTTCCGCGAGAGGAGATATCCAATTCCCTTTTCCACCTGGCCCGGGAAGACAGCACCCAGGCCCTGCAGTACAGCCCTACCGAGGGAAATTTTGAACTGCGCAAAGTACTTGGTGAAAAAATGAGCCGGGACGGCAAACTGTGTGAAGCAGACAGCCTGATCATTACCGACGGTTCTCAGCAGGGCCTGGATTTACTGGGCAGAATCTTGATCAATTCAGGCGATCCGGTCCTGGTTGAAGAACCGGCTTACATCGGCGGGATGAGCGCCTTTAAATCCTACGGCGGGACCACGGTCGGTATTGAAATGGACGACGAAGGGCCCGTGCCCTCCAGCATGGAACAGGCGATCAGGAAACACACCTGTGAAGACAGACGGCCTAAAATCTTTTATACCGTCCCCAATTTTCAAAACCCGACCGGCATCACCACCAGCCTGAAAAGGCGTTTTGAAATCCTGGCCATCGCCTCCCGCTACAACCTGGCCATTATCGAAGACAACCCCTATGGTGATCTCTATTATGATCAGGACGTGCCCCTGAGCTATAAAGCACTCGACCGCGAGGACCGCGTTATCTATCTCGGCTCTTATTCGAAGATCTTGATCCCCGGGATCAGGATCGGCTGGCTGGCCGGCCCCGCCCCAATCATTGAAAAAGTATCCATGGCCAAGCAAACCGCCGATTTGTGCTCAAGCTCCCTGGGGCAACAACTGGCTTACAGGCTCTCCAGGGAAGGCAACGTGGAGAGGCACATCGGGCGCCTGCGAAAACTGTACCGCCAGAAAAGGGATGCCATGCTTTCTGCGATGGACCGCCATTTTCCGGCCGGAATTGAATATACCAGGCCGGGCGGCGGCTTTTTTATCTGGGTTACCTTTCCTTCTTACTACCCTTCCAGCAAAGAACTGCTGGATCTGGCTATTCAGCAAAACGTGGCCTTTGTGCACGGTGAAGGGTTTTCCAGCAACGGGGGAGGCCTGCGCAGCGCCCGCTTTTCTTTCAGTCAGCCCTCTAGCGAAGATATTGAATTCGGGATCAAGCTATTGAGTGAAATCTTCTGGGAAGTGGAATCAAACTGCACCGTCAAGGTGGCCGGGCGCCATTTTTAGCCGAGCTATTGCTAACATATTGATTGGTGTATAATGAATAAGGAGTGCCGGCATCGAACACCGGGAGCTCAACAACCATCCTGATCAGCCGCCCTGTACGAATCAGCCGTTAGCGGGCTTGAATGCAGGCAAAAGAGGTGCCCCATGTCTTCGCTGGTAATCATCGACAGTGAATGTGCCAACCTGAGCAGTATCTATAAAGCGGCCAGGTTTGTAAACCTGGATCCGGTTATTTCTGATAATCCAAAGATTATTTCAGCTGCGGGGGCCGTCATCTTTCCAGGTGTGGGTTCTTTTGCCCACGCCGCCTCGTTAATAAACCGCAAAAAACTAACCTCATCCCTGCTCGAGGCAATAGCCGCAGGGAAACCGTTCCTGGGCATCTGTCTTGGGATGCAGCTTCTTTTTTCCAGGAGCGAGGAAACAATCTTAAGCAGCGGGATCGAAACCCCTGAAGGGTTAAAAGCTATTTCCGGGGAGGTAAAACGGTTCCCGGAGGGGCTGCCCATCCCCCACGTGGGCTGGAATAAGGTTGAGCCGGCTTTCGGGCACCCCCTTTTCAAAGGCCTGGATAGTGGGGCAAACGGCGGATCCTATTTCTATTTTACCCACTCTTATTATGTGCAGCCGGAAAAAAATGAAAATATCCTGGGCCGCACTGAATACGGGTTTCCCTTTACTTCGGCAGTAATTAAAGAGAACCTGTTCGGAGTCCAGTTTCACCCCGAAAAAAGCGGGCCGGTAGGCTTGCGCCTGCTCAGTAATTTTGGTAAGATTATAGCCGACATAAAGGATTAAACTGACAAATTTTTAGGAGAAAAATTGATGTTGGCGAAAAGAATCATACCTTGTCTTGACGTGCGGGATGGCCGGGTGGTCAAAGGGACCCGCTTTATTAATTTAAGGGATGCCGGGGATCCGGTTGAAAGGGCCGACTTTTACAACCGCGAAGGAGCAGATGAAATAGTATTCCTCGATATTACCGCTTCCGTTGAAAAACGCCGGGCTATTGTCGATGTGGTGGAAAAAACAGCAGAAGTTGTTTTTATTCCCCTGACTGTTGGCGGCGGCATAGATTCAGTTGATTTTATGCAGGAGCTCTTAAACTCAGGCGCCGACAAAATTTCTTTAAACACGGCCGCCCTGAAAGATCCGGGGCTAATCCAGGCCGGTGCGGAACGCTTTGGCAGTCAGTGCATCGTGGCGGCCATCGACGCCCGGCGGGCCGAGCAGGCCTCAACCGGCGGCAGCCACTCCTGGGAAGTCTACAGCCACGGGGGGCGAACCCCTACGGGCCGCGATGTGGTCGAATGGGCTAAAGAAGCGGAAAAGCTTGGCGCCGGAGAGATCTTGCTTACTTCCATGGACGCCGACGGCACCCTCGACGGATATGACACCACCCTTTTGGCAGCTGTATCCGATGCGGTTGGAATCCCGGTTATCGCTTCCGGAGGGGCTGGCACCCTCGAACACCTCTATGAGGCACTTACCGAGGGCAAGGCCCATGCCGTGCTTGCAGCTTCGATCCTGCATTACGGCACCTACAGTATAGCTGAAATAAAAGAGTACCTGTCCCAAAAAGGACTTCCGGTCAGACCGGTTCAGAATTAAACGAATATGTTCAATAAGGGGGATTTGTGATGAAAGAACAAGGAACTTTCAGGGTTAAGAAAGGAATGGCTCAGATGCAAAAAGGCGGGGTGATCATGGATGTCACCACTGTTGAACAGGCTCAGATTGCCGAAAAAGCAGGCGCTGTCGCCGTAATGGCCCTGGAAAGGGTCCCGGCAGATATCAGGGCCGCAGGCGGAGTGGCCCGCATGGCCGATCCGACTATGGTTAAAAAAATTATGGATGCGGTAACCGTCCCGGTTATGGCCAAGGTGCGCATCGGCCATATTGCTGAAGCCCAGATCCTGGAAGAAATCGGGGCAGACTATATAGATGAAAGCGAAGTGCTCACGCCGGCTGATGAAGAGTATCATATAAACAAGCACGGGTTCAAAGTGCCTTTTGTCTGTGGAGCCAGGGACCTCGGTGAAGCCCTGCGCCGCATTTCCGAAGGAGCGGCTATGATCCGGACCAAGGGCGAACCGGGAACCGGAAACGTGGTTGAAGCCGTTCGTCATATGCGCAAGGTCATGGATCAGATCCGCCAGGTAGTCGGCAAAGCCGAAGACGAACTGGTGGTTTTAGCCAAGGAACTGGGCGTATCAGTGGAGCTGCTGAAAGAAGTCAAACAGGAAGGCCGCCTGCCAGTGGTTAACTTCGCCGCCGGTGGAATTGCTTCTCCGGCCGATGCATCCTTGATGATGCAGCTCGGATCCGACGGAATCTTTGTCGGCTCCGGGATCTTCAAATCATCCAACCCACAAAAGGTAGCCGAAGCGATTGTCAAAGCAACTATGAATTACAACGACCCTAAACTGCTGGCCGAAGTTTCAAAAGACCTGGGCGAAGCCATGCCCGGGCTGGAAATGTCAACGCTGACCGAAGCAAATCGCATGCAGGAACGGGGAGCCTAACTAAACGGAGCGCCACGGCAAATGAAAATTGGTGTCCTTTCCATCCAGGGAGCTGTGTCCGAGCACCTGAAACATCTTGAGCTATGCGGTGCAGAAGCAGTTCCGGTTAAAAGCAAAGCAGAACTCTCCGCGGTAAAAGGCCTGGTTATACCCGGCGGGGAAAGCACCACCATAGGCAAACTGATCCAGGCTGCAGGCCTGGACAAGCCGATCAAAGAGCGGGCCGAAAACGGTTCTTTGGCTGTCTTCGGGACCTGTGCGGGGATGGTCGTAATGGCCGGAGAGGTTACAGATGGCCTTGAAGGCCAGCCCAGGCTGGAGCTGATGGATACCCGGGTTAAACGCAACGCTTTCGGCCGCCAGCGGGAGAGTTTCGAAACGGAGCTTGATTTTAAAAGTTTTGACCGCCCCCTGACCGGTGTATTTATCAGGTCGCCGATCATCACCGGGGCGGGCGAAAAAGTCGAAGTCCTAACCTCCCTGCCGGAAGGCATCGTAGCCGCCCGGCAGGACAACCTGCTGGCTGTTTCTTTTCACCCTGAATTAACCGGTGACAGGAGAATTCATCACTATTTCCTCAAGATGTGCAGGCAGCTCTAACCGGCAAAACTAAAGTTTCATCCAGTCTCAACTGTAAATACTTTCAAGGAGCAGGCAACCGGGCCTGCTCCTTTTGCTTTGATTGGTTTGGCCAATCACACATTCCGGGAAACAGCATAAACAGGCTACTCCCATTCGATTGTCCCGGGAGGTTTGGAAGTAATGTCGTAAACCACCCGGGCCACCTCCGGGATCTCACCGGTAATCCTGGCCGATGCCTTCCCCAGCAGATCATGGGACAGGCGGGCCCAGTCCGCGGTCATTGCATCTTCTGAAATAACAGCCCGCAGGGCAATCACCGGCCCGTAATGCCGGTCATCACCCTTGACTCCAACCACATTTACATCGGTTAGGACGGCAAAAAACTGCCATAAGTCCTCGGCCAGCCCGGCCGCGTAAACTTCATTTCTAAAAATAGCATCAGCCTTCTGGAGGAGCAAAAGTTTTTCCGCTGAAACCGCCCCGATGATGCGCACGGCCAGGCCCGGTCCGGGAAAGGGCTGCCGTTTAAGGATCGAATCAGGCAGGCCCAGTTCGGCCCCGACCAGGCGGACCTCATCTTTGAACAGTTCCCGCAGGGGTTCAATCAATTCAAAGCCCAGTTCTTCAGGCAGTCCGCCCACGTTGTGGTGGGATTTGATGACAGCCGAACCGTAAGCCGAACCGCTTTCGATCACATCGGGATAAATCGTGCCCTGGGCCAGGTAGGTAATATCGCCCCTGGAAAGGGCGTTTTCTTTGAAAACGACTATAAATTCGTTGCCGATAATCCTTCTTTTTTCTTCCGGGTCGCTTACCCCGGCCAGGCGGTTTAAAAACCGATCCCGGGCATCGATATGAACAAACTCACCCTGGAGTTTTTCCCGGTAAAGCCTGACCACCTCTTCGGCTTCATCAAGGCGCAGCAGGCCGTGATCAACGAAGATAAAAACAACCCTGTCTGCCACCGCCTTGTCGAGCAGAAAAGCGACCACCGATGAATCGACCCCGCCGCTTAAGGCGCAGACCACTTTTTCCTGCTCCCCCATTACCCGGCGGATTTTGGCTACGGCATCTTCGATAAAACTTTGCGGCGTCCAGGTCCGGCTGCAGCCGCACACTTCAAACAAGAAGTTCTTCAACACATTATTGCCGCCGGGGGTATGAAACACCTCGGGGTGGAACTGGAGCCCGTAAATTTTTCGTTCATGGTCACCAATCGCGGCCATGGTGTCGTTCTCGGTCCGGGCCAGAACATTAAACCCGAGCGGCGGCTTTAAAACCTCATCCTGGTGGCTCATCCAACCGTTGCAAAAACTCTCCTCTCGAAAAGAAGCATCTTTAAAAAGGGGCGCTGTTTCCTCGATCGTGAAAGAAGTGCGGCCATATTCGGAGCGGCTACCTCTTTTCACCTCGCCACCCAGGTCCCCGGCCAAAAGGTGCATCCCGTAGCATATACCCAGGATCGGCACTCCTCCTTCGTATATAGCCTGATCACAGCGCGGGGCATCTTCCTGGTAAACGCTGGCCGGGCTGCCGGAAAGAATGATCCCGGCCGGGTTATACTCCTTTATTCTCTCCCAGGGTGTATCATAGGGCAGCATTTCACAGTATACTCCCGCTTCTCTTACCCTTCTGGCGATAAGCATACTGTACTGCCCGCCAAAATCGAGCAGTACCACTTTCTCTCTCAAACTTTCCGAGTTGTCCGCCAGGAAATGCTTCATATCAGCTCACCTTCCCACTATTTTTTCCCAGTTTGGGATATATTCCGCTAAAACAGGCGCTGCACAAGCCTGCCTGCTTATCACCAACCGCTTTATAAAGGTCATCCAGCTCGGCAAAAGTAATCGAATCGGCCCCGATCGCTTCAGCCAGCCCGGCCGGCCCCGCACTCAGATCGGCCAGGTCACCGGCCAGGGGAATATCGATCCCGTAATAGCAAGGATGCTTGTAGGGAGGAGAAGCAATGCAGAGATGAACCTCCCTCGCACCAGCTTTTTTTAACAGGGCTACCAGGATCCGGGCCGTGGTCCCCCGCACCAGTGAGTCATCAACAACGGCCACTTTTTTCCCCTCGACCAGCTGGCGAATCGGGTTGAATTTCAAGCGCACCGCCAGCTCTCTTTCATCCTGGGTGGGTTCAATAAAGGTGCGGCCCAGGTAAGGGTTGCGGTGCACCGCCCATTCAACCGGCAAATTTAACCCCTCAGCCAGGCCGATGGCGGCTGTCACACCGGAATCCGGCGAAGGGATCACCATATCTACCTCGTGATCGATCCTGCCGGCCAGCAAAGAGCCGACCCTCCTGCGCACTTCATAAATGCTTTTACCACCAAGAACGCTGTCCGGCCGGGAAAAATATACATATTCGAAAACGCACAGGGATGGATTGACCTCCAGGCCGGCATAAATAGATCTCAAACCCTCCGGCCCTGCACTCACTATTTCACCCGGCTCTACTTCTCTTAAAAATGAAGCACCGACCGTATCAAGGGCGGCAGACTCCGAGGCAAAAATAAAGGAATCGTTCAGTTTGCCGATGACCAGGGGGCGGAATCCGTTGGGATCACGAAAGGCGACCATGTTATGATCATCCAGAGCCACGGCGGCGTAAGCGCCCTGCACCACGGACATTGTTTTTTTAACGGCTTTTTCCAGGCCCTGTTTTTTGAAACGAAACAGGTAGCTTAACAGTATTTCCGTGTCGGAAGTAGTGTGGAAGATATGGCCGTTACGAAGCAGCGTGTTATGCAGGCGTCTGGTGTTGGTCAGGTTGCCATTGTGGGCCAGGGCAATGCCAGTCCGGTCAACCGAACGGGCCACCAGGGGCTGAGCATTGGCAGCCAGGCTTGGGCCGGTAGTTGAATAACGGACATGGCCCAGGACCGTCTCCGCTCCTGTTTCCAGCAGCCAATCCCGGGGAAAAACATGGTCGACCAAACCCATAGCCCTGTACTGTTTGATCCCGCTGTTATCTTTAAAAGCCATTCCGGCGCTTTCCTGGCCCCGGTGCTGAAGGGCAAGCAGGCCCAGGTAGGTTATAAGGGCTGCGTTTCCAGGCCCCCGGTAATTGTAAACGGCAAAAACCCCGCACTTTTCCCTGGGCTGCCGTTCGGGCAAAACCCCGGGGTCAAGGCCAGCTAACAGCGCTCTCCTCTTAAGCACGGTAGTGGATATTCAACAACGACCGGCCAATATCCTGCTCCAAATTGCTTCCCATTAAATATTTGCTTGACAGATTGAAAAATACAATTTATAATTTTCCATACACATTAATGGAAACGGTTTTCACGATACGGAATTATTGCTGATAATCAAGTTTATTTAATCAGCTGAAATGGAGGGCATCGGGCATGTGCGGAATTGTTGGCCTGATCAGCGCTCAAAGAAAACTGGAAAACGGGGAAAGAATCAAAAAGGGAATCCACCTGATGAACGACCGGGGCAACGGCCTGGGTGCAGGCTATGCCGCTTACGGAATCTACCCTGAATTCAAAGATTTTTACGCCCTCCACCTTATGGGTGATGACAGCCAGGCCTTGAACGAAGCGGGCCGGTTCATAAAGCGGCACTTTAAACTGGTATACCGGTGAAGGCAGCCTGCATGAAGATCTTAATCCCTACACGGGACATTCAATCCTGCAGGTAGCCTCGGGGCGATTTGGCATCACCCCCCAGTATTTTCAAAAGGCCCGGGCTTATCAAATCAAGATCGGCCAGGGAGCCAAGCCTGGCATCGGCGGGCATCTTCCGGGAGAAAAAGTCCTGCCGGGCATTTCAGAAACAAGGATGATCCCTGAAGAAAGCGACGCTATTTCCCCCGCACCCCAGCATGATATTTATTCAATCGAAGACCTCCGCCTGTTGATCTATGCCATCAAAGAATCAAGCGGCTATAAGCCGGTCTGCGTAAAAATTGCCGCCGTGCACAATGCCCCGGCCATAGCCAGCGGCATTGTTAGAGCTGGCGCCGACATGGTCTATATTGACGGGTACAGGGGCGGATCCGGCGCCACCCCTTCCATTGTCAGGGACAACGTGGGCATCCCTGCTGAACTGGCCCTGGCCGCGGTGGATCAGCGCCTCCGTGAAGAAGGAATCCGCAACCTGGCTTCACTCATTATCGCCGGGGGCTTCAGAAGCAGCGCCGATATCATGAAGGCCATCGCCCTTGGCGCCGGACTTGACAGGACCGGGCTTACTATCGACATTGAAGGAATTGCCGGGGAAGACCTGGCCTTCTGTTTAGGCGGCCCGACGATTATCGCCCGGGGCCACGGCCAAAATGCCGTGGCCAACACCATGGACAGCGGCACAGTAATTATTCATGGCCTCGCCGGGGATGCCGCCGGACTGGGCCTGGTTGCTGAAAGCATCCGCAAAGGGAAAGAATGCGCGGAAAGGATCGATGCCGAACTCCAGGGGAAAAAATACACCTCCCGTGAAAAGGAGCAAATTAATATATTTGACCTTAAGCTCAACGCCGTTTCAAAGTGCAGCAGCCAGGAGCTACTTCCAGTCAAGGATGAATACCGGCGCTGCCTGCACTGCGGAGTCTGCGTACGCTGTGATGCCTGCGTGGAGGCCTGCCCCAGGAAAGCCAGGGTAAGAGATGAAGCCGGCTTTACAGTGGACCTGGAAAAGTGCGGCGGTTGTGGATCCTGCGCTGCAACCTGCCTGGGCGGGGTGATCCGCATGATGCCGCGGGATCAATTCTGAAAAAATGCACTGTTAGTCTTGACAAGCCCCGCCCGGGGTTATATACTTATTAGCGAGCAAAGGCGCTCGCGTGAACAGCCCGAACAGGGCTGACAGCGGGCGCTTTCTCTTTTTTATAAATAATCCAGTTAAGGAGTGGACCTTATGGGCAAAACAAAAGAAGATGTTCTGAGCATGGCCAAGGAATCGGGGGTGAAGTTTGTCCGCCTTCAATTTACCGACCTTTCCGGCCAATTAAAAAATGTGGCCATCACCACCGACCAGCTGCCAAAAGCACTTGACGGGGAGCTGATGTTCGACGGGTCGTCAATCGAAGGTTTCGTCCGGATCGAGGAATCGGACATGTATTTGCGCCCCGACCTGGAAACCTTTGCCGTATTTCCTTTCCGTCCCAAGGAAGGGGGAGTGGCCCGGATGATGTGCGATGTTTACACCCCTGAAGGAGAACCTTTCGCTGGATGCCCGCGCAGCCAGCTGCAGCGGATGATCGCCTTAGCCGCCAAGGAAGGTTACAGCATGAACTGCGGCCCGGAAGCGGAATTCTTCATGTTTCATACCGACGGCAACGGCGGCCCAACCCTGCATACCCACGACCAGGGCGGTTATTTCGATCTGGCCCCGACCGATCTGGGCGAAAATGCCCGCCGCGAGATGGTCCTGAACCTGGAGCAGATGGGCCTGGAAATAGAGGCATCCCACCACGAAGTGGCGCCCGGCCAGCACGAGATAGATTTCAAGTACAGCGATGCCCTGCACACTGCTGATGATCTTTCCACCTTCAGGTTTGTGGTCCGCACCGTGGCCCAGAGGCACGGGCTTTACGCCACCTTTATGCCCAAGCCGATCGCTATGATTAACGGCTCAGGAATGCATACCCACCTTTCTTTATTCAAAAAAGGCTCCAACATCTTTTATGACCCGGAGGGGCCCGATGAAATGAGCAGTGAAATGACTTATTTTATAGGCGGGCTGCTGGCCCATGCCAAGGGTTACACGGCCGTAACCAACCCCCTGGTCAACTCTTACAAACGCCTCGTTCCCGGTTATGAAGCCCCGGTTTATATTGCCTGGTCCCACCGTAACCGGAGCCCGCTGGTCAGGGTTCCGGCCCGTAGAGGCCTCGGCACCAGGGTTGAACTGCGCAACCCTGATCCTTCCTGCAACCCGTACCTGGCCTTTGCGGTTATGCTCAGGGCGGGCCTGGACGGTATCCATAAGCAAATAATTCCGCCCGATCCGGTGAACCTGAACATATATACAATGACCGATGAAGAAAAAGAACAATATCAAATTGAACAGCTCCCGGGAACCCTTTACCAGGCCGTCCTGGAACTGGATAACGACCTCGTTATGCAGGAGGCCCTGGGCGAGCACATTTATGACCGGTTCCGGGAAGGGCGCCTGGCCGAATGGCATGATTACCGGATCCAGGTCCACGATTGGGAAATAAACCAGTACCTGGCCCGGTTCTAAACAACACATCGTAATGCAAACAGGCTGCCCCCTAAAAAGGGCAGCCTGTTTATATGTTCCCCCTGCATTCAACCAGTCTGGCAGATTACGATTTAATCAACCTCAGCTTTGAGAAAAACTTCGATAACTAAGGTGATCTTTGGCCTCCTATAGTATAATAGTAGAATAAAAAGATAATGCTTTTAAAATCGGCTTCTTATTACTGCATCTTAATGAAAGCGGGGAAAATAATGAAAATATTAGTTTGCACCGACGGATCGGAACAAAGCCGGAAAGCCTTAGAAAAAGCTGCCGACATTGCTTCAGGCTGCAAGGTCGATGAAATTGCAATCCTCCATGTATATGACAATAAGCCGGACAATTATTTGTTCTACTGGGACGAGGGCTCAAGCCTCAACAAAGAACAACTGGACCAGTTTCAAAAAATCCGTGAAAAAGACAAAGACAAGAGAAAAAACATATTACTGGATGCCCTAAAATTCTTTGAAGACAAGGGGATTAAAACCCGGACCATCTTCAAAGAAGGCCACCCTTCCCATACGATTACAAAAGTTGCTGAAGGGGAAGGGTTCGATATGATCGTTATTGGAAGCAGGGGGCTGGGCGGCTTAAACAAGATCTTCCTCGGCAGCGTCAGCAGCGCCGTTGTTCAGGAAGCCCGGAACTGCAGTGTCCTGACGGTTAAATAAATCCAGTTGTAATCAGCATTATTCCTTAACTGCGAAAGGTTGCTCTATGGGGAAAAACGGTTATGACTTCTGTGTTGGCACAGACAACCCTGCCCTTTGCAGGGCCATAACCGGGATGCTTAATAAAGCGGGGTTTTATTGCTCCGGCACCAGCAAAAGCATCCCCGGCCTGCTGCGTACCCTACGGACAGTTCAACCCTGGCTGGCTGTGATCGACACGGCCCTTCCCCCGGGAAATATCGAGGAACTGGCCTCGATTATAGAAAATGACGGCCTTTGTGCGGCAGTATATATAAACACCACCGGAGTAGATCTTGACCTGTATGTCCAGTTCAACTGGCCGGTCGATGCGCCGGTTTTAACCGCAGTAGCCGAAGCAGTCTGCAATGAATTTGCCCATAAAATAAAGCTGCAGCAGGAAATAGAGGATTTACAGAAAAAACTGGATCAAAGAAAACTGATCGAAAGGGCAAAAGGCCTGACTGCAAATTACTTCAAGCTAAACGAAGAAGAAGCCTACCACCTGCTTCGCAAAGCCAGCATGGAAAAGAGGATCCCGCTGGCCGAAATGGCCAGGCAAATTATCGAGGAACCCGGGTGTCTCGCTGTTTTATCGCCGCCCCGATAAAATCCTTGAAAAGCGGATGGGAGCGGGTCGGACGCGATTTAAATTCGGGGTGGAACTGCACGGCCACAAACCAGGGATGGTCCTTCAACTCGATCATTTCCACCAGGCCGGCATCCTCGTTGATACCGCTGAAAACTATCCCCGCTTCTTCCAGCACAGCCATGTAATCGTTATTGAATTCATATCGGTGCCGGTGCCTTTCATAGACCAACCCGTCTTTATAAGCGGAAGCGGCCAGAGTCCCGCTTTTAACGGGGCAGGGATAGGCGCCTAAACGAAGGGTTCCGCCCAGGCGGGTATTTTCTTTTTGACCGGGCAGGTAATCAATAACCGGGCCCGGTGTATCGGGATCAAATTCGGTGCTGTTTGCTCCCTCTAGACCGGCTACATTCCTGGCAAACTCAATTACGGCACACTGCATGCCCAGGCACAGCCCGAAGAAGGGGATCTTTTCTTCCCTGGCTATACGCACAGCATTAATTTTACCCTCGATGCCCCGCTCACCAAACCCTCCGGGCACCAGGATGCCGTCAGCCTGCTTCAGTTTTTCCCTGGTCTCCTCTTCTTCCAGGCCTTCTGCCGGCACGAGCACCGTTTTTACAGCCACATTATGATCCAGCCCCGCATGAAATAGCGCTTCATTGATGCTGATATAAGCATCTGGCAAGGCTACATACTTCCCGACCAGGGCAATGGTGATTTCATCAACAAGGTTATTGTTCTTTTCAATCAAGCTTTCCCAGCTGTGCATATCGGCAGGCTGGCAGGAAAGGTTCAATTTATCCAAAACCATCTGGTCCAGGTTTTGATTTTGCAGCAGCAGGGGAACTTCATACACTGTCTTAGTATCCAGGTTTTCGACCACTTCATTGGGCTGGATATTGCAGAAAAGGGCAATTTTACGTTTCAGATCGTCAGAAAGGGCATGTTCGGTCCGGCAGACGATGATATCGGGTTGAATACCGATACTGCGCAGCTCTTTGACGCTGTGCTGGGTAGGTTTGGTCTTCAATTCTCCGGACATGGGCAGGTACGGAACCAGGGTGACATGGATGAACAGGACGTTTTCCCAGCTCAGATCATAACCAAGCTGGCGGATAGCTTCCATAAAAGGCAGGCTTTCAATGTCCCCCACCGTGCCTCCGATTTCAGTAATTACAACATCCAAATCATTTGAGCGATCCTGCCTGGTAATGCATCTCTTGATTTCATCTGTAACATGGGGGATAACCTGGACGGTGTTGCCCTGGTAAAGACCGTCCCTTTCACCCTGGATTACCGACCAGTAGACCCTTCCGGCGGTAACATTATTGTACCTGCTTAAAGGCACATCTATAAACCGCTCATAGTGCCCCAGGTCAAGATCGGTTTCGGCCCCGTCTTCGGTAACAAATACCTCTCCATGCTGATAAGGGCTCATTGTTCCCGGATCATAGTTGATGTAGGGATCAAACTTCTGGATGGTGAGCTTTAAGCCCCTGTTTTTAAGCAAGCAGCCCAGAGAGGCAGCAGTTATTCCTTTGCCTAAAGATGAAACTACACCACCGGTAACAAAGATGTACTTAGTCATAAGCGCCCCCTTTGCTGCTCCCTAACTTCCAGTTCAACCTGTTCAGCAACTGCTGCAGCTGGTTTTAGTTCACCCACCGCAGGCCGAGGAGGCAATTTCCCCTCCTGTAGAGCTTCTTCCTGTTCGAAAAGCCGAGATTATCTTGTTCGCTTTTTTCCCGCAGGATGGGCAATTTATAGTGCTTACCGAGCTGTTGCAGAGCTCTTCGTATTTCTTTTGACAATCCGGGCAATAGAATTCATAAAGGGGCAAAAGTACACCTCCTCTCGCTAACACGTACCTTTAGGATCTTAAACACAGGCGATCAATGTATGGGGTAACTACTTTTCACGGCCTCTCTCCCGGTTGATTTTCTGGATAAGTTCCGGCAAAAGCAGTTTGCAGACAATTAAATTCAAAATTCATGCCGGCCAAGCAAACTAAATAATTCCGGCATGAAACCATTTAGGTCCGGCCCTTCAATCTTTTTCTCTTTTTAGCCCGTCTTCTTTTTTTGCGCTGTCTCTTCAACTGCTTCCTTGTCTTTTGCTTTGCCATAGACTAAACCCTTCCCCTCCTTCTTTTAACTTTTAAACGATGTCTAAAAACCTATGGGTAATTATACCACTGCTTATGCCCTTTAAAAAGACTTATTTTAAATCAATATGTTTTATTGAAAAGAAAATAAACAGAAAGAGCTGTTTTTAAAAGGAGAAATCAAGGCCAATAGAGAAAAATCAACTATGTCACCAGACAATCATTATCTACCCGGGGAGGAAGAATAATGGAGTTAAGCCCAAATGCCCGCATAACTTACGAAAAAAGATATTTAATCAAAGACGAAATAGGCACCCCTACCGAAACCCCAGAAGACCTCTTGCGCAGGGTTGCCGGCAATATCGCTGCAGTTGAAAAAGATTACGGCAAAGACGACAAAGAAATTAAAGCCATCGAAAAAAGCTTTTATGAGATGATGGCTGAAGCTCAGTTTATGCCCAACTCTCCGACGCTGATGAATGCGGGCAGAGAACTGCAGCAGCTCAGCGCCTGTTTTGTCCTGCCGCTTGAAGACAGCATGGAAGGTATTTTTACCGCCCTGAAGAATATGGCCCTGGTCCAAAAAACCGGAGGAGGAACCGGATTTGCCTTTGACCGCCTCAGGCCGGCCAACGACCCGGTCCGCTCTACCAACGGGGTGGCCAGCGGCCCCATATCTTTCCTGAAAATTTTCGACGCCGCCACCGAGGCAGTAAAGCAGGGCGGAACCAGGCGGGGAGCGAATATGGGCTCACTCATCTACAACCACCCCGATATTTTAGAGTTTATCCGCTGCAAGGAAAAAGAAGATGAAATCAACAACTTTAACCTTTCGGTCACCGTTTCTGATCAATTTATGAGCAAAGCTACAGGAGAAGACCCCGATCCTGCCTATACCCTGATTAATCCCCGCACAAAAAAGCCTTACCATGATCCGGAAACAGGAAATGAACTAAAACTCGATGCCAAGGCCGTATTTGATTTAATTGTTCAAAATGCATGGGGCATGGGCGACCCGGGCATTATCTTTATCGATCAGATGAACCGGTTTAACCCCACCCCTCAAATCGACAAGTATGAAACAACCAATCCCTGCGTGCCCGCTGACACCTTTGTCTTAACCGCAGAAGGACCCAGGCATGTCGGTGATCTAACCGGTAAGAAAACCAGGCTGATCGTGGATGGGAAACCGTATGAAACGACAGAAAAAGGCTTTTTCTCAACCGGTGTTAAACCCACATTCTCAATCAAAACCAGGCAAGGGTACACTTTTAAGGCTACTTGTGACCATCCCGTCCTCAGGGTTAAAACCAAAACCAGGTATACCCTTGAAAAAGAATGGGTCCCGGTGGAAAAGCTCAAATCCGGTGATGAAATCATGCTCCACAATCACCGTAACCAGGGCGAGTGGGAAGGGCTGTATGGGGAAGAGGAAGGTTACCTGGTCGGCCTTCTTACCGGCGATGGCACGCTCAAAACCGACAAAGCAGTTCTTTCCTCGTGGGTCCAACCGGGTGCAGCGGCAGTCATGGATAAAGCTTATGCCGCTACCGGCGCCATGCCCCACCGCAGCGACTTTAAAGGCTGGTGGAAAGTAGAGGGAAGAAATGAATACAGGATGAGCACGGCAGCATTGAAGAAAGTGGCCTTTTCATTAGGTATGAAACCCGGCGATAAAACGATCACCCCCACCCTTGAAACCAGGACTTCTTCCCACTTTATTAAGGGGTTTCTTAAAGGCTTTTTTGATGCTGACGGTTCTTTCCAGGGAACCCAAAAAAAAGGCATCTCCATCCGCCTGGCCCAGAGTCACCTTGAAAGGCTCCAGGCTGTTCAAAGGATGCTGGCCCGGTTTGGTATCGCTTCATCAATTTATGAAAACCGGCGCTGCGAAAGATCTGTGTCCATGTCCAACGGAAAAAAAGGCACCGCAACTTACAAAACCCGGCCTCAGCATGAACTGGTAATTACCAGGGACAACCTGGCATTATTTGCCGAAAAAATCGGCTTTTGTGATACAGAAAAGCAAGGCCGCCTGGATAAAACACTCTCTGTTTACAAGAGACATCTTAACCGGGAGCGCTTCACAGCCACTGTTGAATCTGTTAAACCATGTGGTAATGAAGAAGTTTTTGACGTTCAGGTTCCCGGAATCAATGCTTTTGATGCCAACGGTATCATGGTTCACAATTGTGGTGAACAACCGCTTCTGCCTTACGAGGCCTGCTGCCTGGGTTCAATTAACCTGGGCAAATTTGTTACCGGCAAGGGCAAGATAAACTGGAGCAAGCTGGCCGGGACAACCAAAATTGCCGTCCGTTTCCTGGACAACGTAATCGATGCCGGCAGTTATGTTATCCCCGAAATAGCCAAAATGCACAAGGAAGGCAACCGCAAAATTGGCCTGGGGATTATGGGCTGGCATGATATGCTGATCAAGCTTGAAATTTGCTTTGACAGTGAAGAGGCTATCGAAACCGCAGGCAGGGTTATGGATTTCATCAACACCGAGGCCAAAAAAGAATCAGTTCGGCTGGCTGAAGAACGCGGCGTATTCCCCAATTTCGAAGGCAGTATATATGACACCGGCAACAAGGAAGACCGGGTCCGCAATGCCACTCGCACCACTATTGCCCCTACCGGAACAATCTCAATCCTTGCCGGCTGCAGCAGCGGTATTGAACCTTACTTCAGCATTGCCTACATCCGCAAAAATGTCCTGGGAGGCGTCGACCTTCCTGAAGTTAACCCTCTTTTCCTGGAAATAGCTCAAAAAGAAGGGTTCTACAGCGAAGAGCTGATCCATGAAATAGCCCGGACCGGTGGCATACCTAAGGAGTCACCGGTTCCAAAAAAATACAAAGAACTGTTCAAAACGGCCATGGAATTTGATTACAGCTGGCATGTCCGCCACCAGGCCGCTTTTCAAAAGTTTACCGACAATGCCGTCAGCAAAACCATCAATCTCAAGCAGGAGGCCACTGTGGAGGACGTGAAAAATGCCTATGTGACTGCCTGGAAGGCGGGCTGCAAAGGAATAACCATCTACCGGGACAGCTCCAGGAGCAAGCAGGTTTTAAACGTGGGTGACGGCGAAAAACAAGAAACCCTGAAACCGGCCAGGCGGCCCCAAACTTTGAGCGGGCAAACCACTAGCATCGGTACCGCCCTGGGCAATTTGTTTGTCACCGTTAATTCTGCAGACGGAAAGCCCTTTGAATTGTTCGCCCAGATTGGCAAAGCGGGCAGCGATGTGGTTGCCTTCACAGAAGCGATTGCCCGCCTGGTTTCGCTGGCTTTACGCTGCGGAGTCAGTATTGATGAAATTGTTACCCAGCTGGAGGGTATCGGGGGCGCCCGCTCTGTTGGCTACGGGCCAAATCGCATTATGAGCGTTCCGGACGCCATTGGCCAGGCCCTGCGTAAACTGGCCCAGAGTGAAACAACTGAGAACACAGCCAGCAGCAGTCATGCCATGGAGCTTTGCCCCGACTGCGGGACCTGTGCCCTAATCAGGGCCGAAGGGTGCCTGAAATGCGAAGCCTGTGGTTTTAGCGAATGTTAACTAACAATATTAAACATTATAAATAATTTAAAAAGTTATTTCATATTTTTTTCATAAAAAAAAGGATATTTAATCTTTATGTAGAAATAGCAGCATTTGGCAAGTAATTTAACATATTTTAACTCTTTTACCCTACATCACCCACCTCACTTCTTTCGGAATTAACCGAAAAGGAGGCGTTTAAGTGCAGGATAAAAATCAAATGATCAAGGAAATAGAATCTATTATTACCCAGGTCCAGGGAGTCATTTCCGGCCGCTTAATATGCCAGGATGATACAATAGTTGAAATTCATGTTCTTGCCGATTCATCACGTTCGCCAAAGCAGGTAGTAAGGGATATTGAGTCAGCCGTGCTGGTTAAGCATGGGCTGGAATTGGATCATAAAAAGATCAGCGTTGCCCAGCTTGGCGAAGGCGTTCCCGCCCCGCCAAAGTCTGGAGCCAGACTTCAGTTCAGCAGTATTAATTACAGTGTTGAAAATGGCACTGCAGCAACATCGATCACAATTAATTCTGAGAATGAACTATACACCGCCGCCACTTCAGGGCCAAATACCAGACATAACCGCTTGAAACTGGCAGCCTCGGCGGCATTATCTGCCGTTGAACAATCTGTAAACATTAATGGCAAATTGATTTTGGGGGATGTTCAAAAGCAAACCCTCTGCGAACATGAAGTTATCACCGTGGCCGTGTGTTTTCATCAGGTAAATAAAACCGAAGAAATATTGCTGGGCACGGCCATTAATAAGGGAGATGACCTGGAATCAACCGTGCGGGCCACCCTAGATGCCATAAACAGAAGAGTTACTGGTTGTCTAAGCCATTAATCTTGAAGCCGGCAGATGGTAAAGAACAAATTTATATTTATAATGAGCGGAACCTGAGCGGAGCGCCTCCAGCGGCTATAGCGGAAAACCGCTGAGTCATCTGACAAAGGGGGTTAAACCATGAAGTTTACCCTGATGAAGGCGCTCATCGCACTGGCAGGACTGATTCTGGCCGGTGCCGCTATGTTAAGGTGGTAACATCTTCATAAACCATTTGCCGGCTTCAAAGTAATAATTCGGAGTAGGATTATGGAAGAATACATTTCAATAAAATCCAAACTTTATATTATATTGCTATCACTTGTAGCTGTAATCATGTCTTTGTATTCTGCTCTTAACACGGACTGGCAGCAAGCTCAATCTCAGTGGTTTCCAACATTAGTATTCCTGGCAATAATTATTTTAGCCGACTCATTTCCAGTTACACTGCCGCGTGGTGGCAATGTAACAGTTAGTTTCGCCGCTATTGCAGCTTCCATCCTGATATTTCAACCTTTCATAGTAATTACTGTGGCAATAGCCAGGGATTTACTTTTGCTTTTAAAAAGAGAAAATGCTATTAAACATACATTTAACATCGCCCAATTTGCAATTTCTACAGGCTTAGCGGCACTAATATACAGGCTTTATACACCTGTGGGAACAGATTTTACCTATGTCCATGTCACAGCTTTTATTGCGTCAATGATTGTCCTCTTTATCTTAAATCACACTTTTGTTACCTTGATTTTAGCTTTTACCCAGGATGAAAAACCGTACGCGATCTGGCTGACTAATATCAAGTGGTGCACCTTGCAATTTCTTAGTATGGCTCCCCTGGGCGCCTTAATTGCCGTCATCTATATCAATATTGGCTTCTGGGGCCTGGTCTTGTTCTTGTTGCCATTAATTATTGCCAGGCACTCCTTCCAATCTTACATAGACATGCGTCAGACCTTCCTGGATACAATCAAAAGCCTGTCTTTGGCCATAGATGCCAAAGACCCTTATACCAAAGGGCATTCTTCCCGGGTAGCTGATTACGCCACCCTGTTGGCCAAAGAGTTGCAGTGGCCTGAAGACAAGGTCGAATTCCTTAGTTACGTGGCCCTTATTCATGACGTGGGTAAAGTTGCAGTTCCTGAGAATATCCTCAAAAAAGACAGCCTGCTTACAAATGAAGAATTTGATATTATGAAAAAGCACAGCGAAGCCGGAGCAGAGGTAATCAAGGATGTAAAATTTTTTGCCGCGGGCTCAAATATTATCAAACATCACCACGAACGCTGGGACGGCAATGGCTATCCAGATCAACTTAAAGGTGAGGATATACCTGAAGGGGCCCGGATTCTTGCCGTTGCCGACTCCTATGATGCCATAACTACCGATCGACCATACCGAAAAGCCCTGGCCCCGCTCGAGGCAATTAAAGAAATCCAGAATTGTTCCGGAACCCAGTTTGACCCCAAGGTAGTTAAAGCGTTTACTCGGATCATACCCAAGCTTAACCTCGAAACAAGCCGGGAAAGCCACCTTGAAAAGTTAGCTGGCGAAGCCCTGCGTATTACCTGATACAGTCTGGCCCATCATAAAAAAGCACAACCTGTAAAAAGCGGAGGTACAATATTTGCTGTGGGAAGCAATTATTTTGGGGGTTATTGCCGGCTGGCTGCGCAAAGGCGAAATTAAAAACCTTAACGGTATCGATTTAACCGGCTGGCCGCTTATTATGCTGGCCCTTTTCATCCAGGGCTCTATCATGTTTGACTTTAACTTTGAGACCTATTACTTCAAGTCAATCTATCCTTTTTTGTATGTCTCCTCTTTCATAATCCTGCTGGTTTTCGTCTATTTGCATAGAACCGATATCGGGCTTCT
>PWGX01000034.1 GCA_003554615.1 Syntrophomonadaceae bacterium | reverse complement strand
GTTCCACGCGGCATCACGCATCGCCTCCCATAGGTATATTTTATACCTATGGGTGAGAAAAGTCAAGCGTTTTTGCCCTATTTATAAGGGTTTTTCGGGATCATAGGTATAAAATTGCGGAAATGCAGGCTCCAAGGGCTATAAAAACCTCATGCATACTTGTTTTTATCAGGTACCAACAGTAAATATATAACCACCAGAGCATCCTTTTATGCCCCTAGCATCACTTAACCTTTTCTTTCAAAGCCTTGCCTGGTTTGAATGCAGGAACCTTCAAAGCTTTAATTTTAATTTTTTCTCCTGTAGCAGGATTGCGTCCTTCACGTTCTTTACGATTTCTGACCTCAAAGTTACCGAAACCAACCAACTGCACCTTTTTGCCTTTAGTAAGGCTCTCAGTAATGCTGTCAAACACAGCTTTTACTGCTTTTTCACTGTCCTTTTTTGATAAATCCGTTTTCTTTACTACCATATCAACCAGTTCTGCTTTATTCATTCTGTTATAGCCTCCTAAATATTTTATGCCTATATTTATTCGCTTTTTGATTAATAGTTCCTGTTTTGTTTATACATTTTTCTTTTTTGTATATATTCATACAATGGATTTTCTGTCTTATCTCAAATGTTGGTTACATAACTTCTTTTTAGCTCATCCAAGACATTAATTAAACCCCCACACTTCTACCACATCTTCTATGTCTGGATCATCATACCTGTCCATTGTATCCAATTACCGAAAGACTTGTAGATAATACCGCCACATTTACCGGCACTGTATTGGTATAATATGGTTTTGAATAAGTTTATCAGTAACGATTTGCAATTTGCAGTGAAGTAACCAACTCTCTAATAACATATCCGGGATTTCTTACAGATATCTTATTGCATATATCGCTTGTCCTGATATTGAGTTCCATTTGATTTGTCATTTTTAGGAGCCAGACATCCCTCGAAATAAGGGTTCGCAACTTCCTCACCGCAGCTGGCGCAACTTACATACTCTTTATCCCTTTTTTCATCGATACTGTAAAATTTACGGTTACAGTGAGAGCACAGCCATTCAGACACCATACGAATTCCCTCCTTATAAAACAAAAATCCGGCTCAGTATTATAGCCGGTTACGCTACTCGCTCACCCCTGACCAAGCGTCCAACTACGGTCAGGAAATCTTAGCTTCCATAAATTATTAAAATTTGTTTATATTTCAATTTTAACAACACAAGTCAATTTCCGCAAGATACAAAAGTAGAAAATGATCTGGTAAAAAAGGATTATAGAACCCACTACCCCCGGTTCCGAGCTTTTATTGCTATTTACAGCTTGAATCTCCAAAATCTTTAAAACCAATTTAAATAAAAGACCTTTTCTATAATTAGGGCTTTTAATAATTAACTTAATCACCATTATCTCATCAATTGTAGAAAAACATTTCGGTAAAGAGTAGCTTATTAAATTACAGTTCACACACACCGACACTTTTCATTGTATATTGTTTTATTCGTGGATTGCTGTATATAAAGGTCTGACTATTAGATTGACCTTCAAAATCAAAAACTCTATAGCTATCTGGGAAGTTTTGTGGTCAGGATTGATTATAGAATTAATCAGAACCAGCATTTATCAATCCACTTGAGACCTCATGTAATATAAAAATAATCTGCCTGTAATATTCTTGTAACCATCAGACCTTATACTTAAAGCAAGTTGACCCCCTCTTTTATATATATTGCATTGGGCACAGTTAAACACTGTGCCCTCTTCCTTTCCTCATGATACTTTTAGCCTGTGTCAACCCGATTATTTCGGGATGGTAATGGTTTCCAGTCGATAAAATAAGAACTAAATTTAATAAAACTGACCTTGAAAATATGTTTTAAGGGCGCTGATCTTATAAAATTAACAAATCAAATTTATCCTGCTGTGAATATAAAAATAGCCCCCGGAGGGAGTTGCTCCCCGAGGGGTTATATTGGATTAGTTTAATGATCTATTTTTTAATATACAATTGTGTATATCAGGGCAGGTTCCTCCATTATAAAACAAGAAGTAAAATATAAAGCAACCATTTCACCAAACCATTTTTAGAAAGAAGGTGTTTCTTCTTATGCTGGCTGATTTAATTCGTCAAGGGTTTGGAGAAGGAAACATAGACTTTAACTGAGCAGAGAAAATTCTTTATGGCGCTAACAAGACCTACAATTTAGATCTTACAAAAAACGCCCTAAAGATGTCTGCCGGTTTCGGTGGAGGAATGGGAGTTGAAAAGACTTGTGGTGCCTTAATATCGGGAGTAATGGTGTTGAGTATAATGAACGTGCAGGATAGGGCACATGAAAATGACAGGATTAAGGAACTCACCCGAGAATTTTTGGAGGATTATGTTGAAACAATGGGCAGTATAGATTGTGATTACTTGAAAGAAAATTACCGGACAGAAGAGGAAAAGTGTTTTCGTGTAATTCTTAAAGCTGCAGAAATCTTGGATACTATGGTGTCCCGGGAAGTTCCAAAATGATAGCTTGCCGGACGGGCACAGGGGTGTATTGCATAATAAAACTACCAAGCAAGGAGATATAAACTTTAAAAAAATGAATTATATTAAGATATTCACGCCTTGATCTTGAAATATATTTTAAAACCGCTTACTTTACTGCTATGATTGTTATAATCAGTAAACATTCAGGCTTACTACCCCTAATGTTACCAGACATGCACCTACAATCAGGCGATAACTAATTTTATCTACCTGCTTTAAAAACAACCATGATAAAAATAAAACTAACAGCGGTTGAATACTCAAAATAGCAACAGCTTGCCACACCGGGATCATGGTGAAGGCTATTAAAGTGCTATAGGCACCTATGATAATACCGAGTCCTCCCCCAATATAGCAGTATAGGCTTGTTCGACTAATTCTTTTGAGATCTTTAAGTCTCCTTGATTGCTTATAGAAAAAGACCGTTATAATTATTAGGGACATAGTGTTGGGAATTATAAATGCTGTATTAGGAGTTGCTCCTAAATTTAAAGCAATTCCCCTAGCCATATGTGCCAATGCAAAGCATAACCCAGCCGATAAAGCAATAATACCTCCTGCGAGTTTTGTTTTTTCTAAAAGCACTACAGTACCTTCTTGACCGTGATATCCAACTATAACTATTCCAACTATAATCGCCAGGACGGAAACCATTCCGATTAAATCTGGTATTTCATTAAGAAGGATAATTGAAAGCAAAACAGCAAAGAGCGGGCTCGAACCTCCATATAAAACCGAGGTCTGTGATGCTCCAATCTGAGAAATAGCCATAGTAATAAAAAGGGCACCCACAAACGCACCTGATATTCCAGATAGTAAAAGTAGTAATACAGCCTGCACATTTAAATGCTTGAAATCTAGTATGACGTTAATATCGAAAAATGCTAATATAGCAACTCCTAAACAAAAAATACTCAAAGTCGAAAACGAGCCAATTAAACGGATATCCCATACATTCCCGGAGTTATTATTCATCATCCCTTTACGATTTAAAATATTAAATGACGAGTAACCAAGAGATGCCAACAATGCAAAAAGTCCGCCCATGTTAAGATATTTCCTTTCGCGTATGATTTAGCAACCATTATTGTTATTTAACAGTTAGCAGTTAGTCCGTATACAGAAGTATTTTTAGGTTTGTTTTTTCCCACTAGCAACAATAATTATTAATACTTGATTGTTTCTTGCCCCAGTTCATCTTTAGGTCTCCCCAGTTCACTTTAATATTCAGGTTTAGCTTTTATTTTTATCTGTTTCAAGCTAACTTTTAATACCATATTTTTCTTCTATGATTTGATAAATTTCCTCCCATGTTTCAGCCCTTGGCTTCTTGATATATTCATTTACGCCGTTAGCGAAGAAAATTGTGTATAAACCTTCCCTACGAAGCTTAATTACGTTTTTGGGATTATTATCTATATAAATATCTGCTCCAACTTTCACATTTCCATTGACAAAACATAAATCAGTATATGGAATTCTATTTTTATAAAGCCAATCAAATGTATGAAGAACAACCATTTGATCCAAACTGTCGCTGTAGAACCTGTAAGGTATAATTTTAACTCCCTTATCAGATAACAGCTTCAAATAATAATCTGCTTGGGGGAGTATATTACATGTAGAGAATAATTTTCTTTTAGTAATAGCAAAATAATGTAAAGCCTTATACTCTTCTGTGATATTCAAGCCCCATTCCGGCAATCCATATGTTACTTCAGAAGTCAGTTCAGAAACATCAAGCCCAAACCATTCAGCAGCTATTTCCCTCATCCGTCCATATGAATCAGTACAAACACCATCAAGGTTAACAGCAATGATGCGTTCTTTTAATAACATGATACACTCACCCTTTTAACTCATAATACTTCTGAGCTGTCAGGTTAAATTATTCTATTTTTATGACATAAACCCTTTTGTCCAATTCAAGAAGTATAAGCTGTGGCTATTGAATTATATAAAATGAGTTATCCATAATCTTCTTCATCTTCTCCAATGGTGATAAATATTCCATTAGCTGCTATCTCTAATACTGCACGGGCTCCAGTCTCTTCTGATCCTGCGATTTCTGCCGCTACTACCCACTATATCCCTTTTGCCCGAATTAGATTCCCAGGCACTCTCCTATTATAACCACATTGATATGTCCTCGCCTTTTCTCAGCCACTCCGTCAATGATAGTAGTATGGTGGCATATGCTCACTGGGCTATTGCAGTCCGTACAGGTTCCTGTTTTGACACAAGGGAGTTCATAGAACTCCGGACGGTGATGCTTGAGAGCATGTCTAGTAGCATTTACCGGTGCGCACACTTCCCGGATTCTTTTGAACGCTCCATCCAGGTCTTTCACGATTTTATTTGCGCCGGCAATAATGATAACCTTTTTAGGACCGAAAATCATCGCCGCTACCCTGTTGCCATTGCCATCGGTATTGACCAGCTTCCCATCCAAAGTAACGATATTTGTACCTATCACATATACGTCAGTGAAAAACACTTTTCTCATCAAATTATGTCTTTCCTCTTCATCTACTACAAATTGTCCCTTCTCATCCCTCATGAAGGGGTTGATTATCTCGTTGCACCCTCGTTCTTTAATCTCGGATAGAACTCCTACTTGGAGCAAGGTAGTTGAGTCAGCAGTTCCTACAGTCACTCCTTCTGTGATCAATTCCATGACGATGGAGAGGGCTTCTTTCTTAGTCGGCGCGTACCAGGCATTAATGTACTTGCGGTTTAAATTTTTGACGACGGTATAAGCCAGCTTTTCGTAGATTTTCTTTTGCTCCTGTTCAGTGCTAAGGTCTTTTCCCATGATAAACCTCCTCTTAAAAATAAGGTTTTGCTTTCTAACTACAAAGCGTATATCCTGCTCATTACGGGAAAATAATGTATAGATCAGCTATTTTGTCTGTTTAATGTGAAATAACTTCAACCGTTCCTAAAAGTTACATTTTATATATGCTCCCGCAATAACAACATCAATCTCCCCCATAATTCTATCAGTCTCGACCAATGCCTTAATAATCTTATGATAATTCCTGATATCATCAAATCCTAGAACTCCACTATCTCTGTCCTTATTTCATCAGTCAAAAATTTATGATGCAACTACTTAATTTAACAAATAATTGATTAAGCTATACCCTTTGAATACTACTGCCAGTAGTATATACATCAATATTCAAGGCGATCGCATCAACACACTCCCTCCAAATGTTTATGTCCACTTTATCATAAAAACCCCCTAGAAGCCGTTTAAAATTAGCTCACCCTTATAATAGATTGGAATATTTAAGTAATTAATATAATAATTGTTGACTTTCACTACCATTTACTGATAAAGTAGCTGCACACCAGCTTATCTTCATTTTGTTTGAAGGAGGCATTGATTTTGAAAGCAACCGGGATCGTAAGAAAAGTAAACGATTTGGGCAAAATAGCAATCCCTATAGAATTACGCCGCCCAATGGGAATTAATATTAAAGATGATATGGAAATTTACGTAGATGAAGATAATATTATTCTTAAAAAATATGAACCTGTCTGCCTGTTTTGTGGCAACACAAAGAATTTGAAGCACTCTGGCAACCGCATTGTTTGCACAGATTGTATTAACAGGCTGGTAAAAGAGTAGATGAATATAATGGTTGTAAACTCTAAGCTACCATTCACCAATGCCATAGTATAAACAAACCTGAGATACAGCAATCATTTAAACACTAAGCAAGCTATTTTTTCTTATCCTAATCAATATCATCACAGCTATCAAATAAGTACTCACAATAAATAGGAGGAACTAATGGTAATGGAAACATTAAAAGTATCTGCAAAGACCAATCCAAATTCGTTAGCAGGTGCAATAGCTGGAACAATTAGAAAAGATGGTAAAGCCGAAGTGCAATCAATAGGGGCAGGGGCTTTGAATCAGGCAATTAAAGCTATAGCTATTGCTAGGGGATTTGTAGCTCCCGCAGGCATTGATCTTGTTTGTATCCCTGGCTTTCAAGATGTCAAAATTGGGGAAGAGGAAAGAACGGCTATAAAATTATTGGTCGAGCCTCGATAAAAAATTTTAGGCTTGTTCGAAATGATTTCAGTGGGCATCGGCGAATGTTGAGAGGATAACAATCTTCAATTCAGGATTGTTACATATTATTTTTTAATCTGTTAAATGCTTCTTTTAA
Organism: Syntrophomonadaceae bacterium; assembly: GCA_003554615.1. Lineage (GTDB taxonomy): Bacteria > Bacillota > Dethiobacteria > DTU022 > DTU022 > B1SED10-74M. The sequence goes on along the minus strand of PWGX01000034.1, from coordinate 29,344 downwards.
ATTTTTTGCAGCTTCTTCTACATCTTTAATGCTTAAAGATTTACAGTCATAGCCCAACATCTCTTTCATAATCAAGTAAGAGTTATCCGAAAATATTACAGTTCCATCCTTTTCAATAGATTCGATACCATCATATTTCTGGGCTTCTTTATTGATGGAAACGGCCTCCTCCAAAGTAACTCCCTCAGGAAGGGCAATATGAGCTCCGGAGGCATCAAGTCTTACGGGATAACCTCCCGGAAGGCCGGAAGGACCTGGTGCATTAGTCCATAAATCAGAGTCTTTTAAGATGGCAAGAGCGTTTTTTAGTGTAGAAGAGGCGATGATCGAGCTGTCGCTTTTACCTCCAGGATAAATCTTCGTTGCTTCCATTAGAGCTTCCTCAACAGGAATCTGACTGGTAATATCTTTGTTATCAAGCATAACTTTTACGTAAAAAGGGGCATCTAATTTTCTATCTTCCAATACGGCAGCATTGTGATAATGATGTCCGATTACACAAACTTGAACAGCTTTGGGGGAGACTTGATATTTTTTAGAAACATAGTATTGTAAAGGCGGTACGAGTTCATCTACGTTTCCCGCCCCTACTGTGGGAGCAAGATTTATGGAATCCAAAACCGGGTTGACTGCATCTGGAAAGGGGATACTGACCACTTTTGTTGAAACACCGGAGTTTTTTACCGCTTTCATAACATTCATCGTCGGGGCCAGATGCATCGGTAGCCAGGGCCCGAGCCGGGCTTCATGCAATCGCTTAAATGTTGATGGATGAAGCTCTGTGATTACCCACCAGGACTGCAAAGAAGCGGTGTTTATAATTAAATCCGGTTTAATTTTTCTTAGAATTCGACTGGTGTTATCAACATCAAAAACATCTCCGACTACCAGTTCCATTTCCGGGTAGTATCCTTCAAACATAGCACCATATCTGACGCAGGCAAGTTTTGCCAGGGCCTTCTTTTCGTTGATATCGAGGGCAATAATTTTTTTGATACCGGATGTCCTTGCTAAAAACTCTAAAATATGACCGCCGACTTCTCCGACACCAAAAACCATAACTGAGTGAGCCATTGGTTTTCTTCTCCTTTCTGATTACTGTAATTGCTCCTTGTAACTTGCCTTGCAATTTCAATTAAGGAAAACAGCCGAATTGCCATAGAAAAGGATCTACTACCGGGTTGGGGGCTTTTCCCGCCCGGGGAGGAGCATATAATGCAAACACACGTACTTATACCTTTACGTTTTTCGACCATCTGTAACCGGTTCTTCTTTTAATTAGTTCCAGCTGTATAGAATTTATTAAAAACATTAACCTGCTGTGATGCACTCCCGGCCGTCAAAGTAGGGGCGCAGGACTTTTGGAATAACAACGCTCCCGTCCTTCTGCTGGTAATTTTCAAGAATGGAGGCTACCGTCCTGCCTATTGCCACCCCCGAACCATTCAGGGTGTGGACAAACTGCGCTTTTTTACCGGTTTCCGGCCGGTACCTGATTCCAGCCCGGCGGGCTTGAAAATCGGTGAAGTTACTGCAGGAGGATATTTCGCGGTAAGTGCCGGCAGCCGGCAACCACACTTCCAGGTCATATTTTTTGGCGGGGGCAAAACCAAGATCCCCACTGCACATTAACATGACCCGGTAAGGCAGCTCCAAGAGCTGCAGGACTTTTTCAGCATCACGGGTCAAAGACTCCAGTTCGTTCATGGATTCTTCCGGGCGGACAAATTTGACCAACTCCACCTTGTTAAACTGGTGCTGGCGGATCAGGCCCCGGGTATCCCGGCCGTGAGCTCCGGCTTCAGCCCTGAAACAGGCACTGTAGGCGCAGTAGTATAAGGGGAGCTGTTCGGCATCAAGGATCTCGTCCCGGTGCAGGTTGGTAACAGGCACTTCCGCAGTGGGAATCAGGTACAAATCGGTCCCTTCAACCCGGAAGGCATCTTCGGCAAATTTGGGCAGCTGGCCGGTTCCGGTCATGCTTGCCGCATTGACCAGGAAAGGGGGGAAAACTTCCCGGTAACCATGTTCTGCTGTATGCAGGTCGAGCATAAAATTAAACAGAGCCCGTTCAAGCCTGGCCCCGGCCCCGTAATAGAGGGCAAAGCGGCTGCCGGTTATTTTGCCGGCCCTTGGGAAATCAATAATATCAAGGTGGGCTCCAATATCCCAGTGAGCCAGGGGCGTAAAGTCAAACTCCGGGCGGCTTCCCCAGGAGCGCACTTCAACATTATCTGATTCATCGCTGCCCCGGGGCACGACAGGATCGGGAAGGTTGGGAAGGTTAAGCAGTAGCTGCTCCATCTCGCTGTCAATTTGGCGAAGCTGTTCATCAAGCTCCTTAATTTTGGCCGACCCTTCACGCATTTCCGCTTTTTTGGCTTCAACCGCTTCACTATCTCCGCCGGCCTGCCCAATTTCCTTGGAAACCCGGTTGCGAATTTGTTTAAGCTCTTCCACTTCTTTAAGCAGGCTGCGCCGTTCACCATCTTTCGCCAGCAGGCCGTCGAGGTCAGCGTCTTCGCCCTTGAGTTCCATCGCCTGACGAACAAGGTCCGGGTTCTCCCGGACAAATTTTAAATCCAGCATAATTTAACCTCCCCTAAACTGTTACATTTCTTCCGGAGCAACAATCCCTAGCAGGCCCAGTCCATTAGCCAGCACCTGCCTGGTAGCATTGATCAATAGCAACCGGGCTTGCTGTACTCCCGGCTCGCTGCTCAGGACAGGGCAATTATGGTAAAAACGATTAAATTCCCGGGCCACATCGATCAGGTAGCGGGCCAGGATAGAGGGTTTATAGCTTTCAGCCGAATCAAAAATCTTTTCAGGCAACTGGGCCAGGGTCTTAACCAGGGTAATTTCTTCTTCCTTTTCCAATAGGGAAGCGGCGTTATCATCCCAGGCAGGTAAATCGGAACCCGCTTTGCGGATAATACTGCAAATCCTGGCATGGGCATACTGGATATAGGCCGCCGTTTCTCCTGAAAAGTCCAGCACTTTTTCCCAGTCAAATTCAATGTTTTTAACCCGGTCGTTGCTTAAGTCTCCAAAACGAACTGCCCCCAGGCCCACTGCTTCAGCGGCGCTGTCTTTATTTTCCAGGTCGGGGTTCTTCTCTTCGATAATCTCGCGGGCCATTTCAACCGCCCGATCCAGGACTTCTTCCAGCAAAATTATTTTACCGGCCCTGGTAGACATGCGGCCTTCTTTAAAGCGAATCATGCCAAAAGGCACGTGGACACAGTTAGACGCCCATTCAAACCCGAGCAGTTCCAGGACTTTAAAAAGCTGCTGGAAGTGCAGGGTCTGCTCTGCTCCAACAACGTAAAGCGAACGGGCAAAGTCAAAAGTTTCCTTCCGGTAAATTGCCGCTGCCAGATCCCGGGTAATATAGAGGGTCGCGCCGTCCTTTTTCCGAAGCATCACCGGGGGAAGATCATATTGTTCCAGGTCGACTATTAATGCCCCTTCGCTTTCTTTGGCAATCCCCTGTTCCTGGACCAGGTTGATAACCCGATCCAGCATCTGGTTATAATGGCTTTCACCGTGGTAATACTCAAACTCTATCCCCAGCCTGCTGTAAATCGAAGCATAGGCTTCCAGGCTGAGTTTCCTGAAGTGTTCCCAGTAAGAAACCGCTTCTTGATCTCCACTTTCCAGCCTCTTGAACCAGGACCGGGCTTCGTCGTCCAGATCAGGGTTTTCTTCAACTTCCTGATGAAACTGAACATATAGCCGGTACAGGTAATCCACGGGATCTTCTTTTAGTTTGCCCTCTTCGCCCCAGTGCTTGAAGGCCACGATCAGTTTGCCAAACTGGGTACCCCAGTCTCCAAGATGGTTTATACCAATACTGCTATAACCAAGGGCCCTGTAAATAAGGTAAAGAGAATGCCCGATCACCGTGGAGCGGATATGACCGACACCAAACGGTTTGGCTATATTGGGAGAAGAGTAGTCGATAGTAACATTTTGCCCATTGCCAATATTTGTGTGCCCGAACTGCTCTTCTTCTTCCCAAACTTTTTTCAACACTTCGAAACTGTAGTTTTTCGGGGCTATATAAAAATTGAGGTATGGTCCCCTGGGCTCGGCCTTTTCCCAGAGCCGGCCTTTTTGGCCGGACAATTTATCGCCCAGTTCTTTGGCAATCGCCGGGGGAGACTTTTTCATTTTTTTGGCAAGTGTAAAACAGGGGAAAGCCAGATCTCCGTATTCCGGTTCCGGTGGAACTTCCAGCAACTCCAGGACCTGGCTTGCTTCCATTTCGACAAGCGGCGCTAAGACTTTTCCGATTTCTTCTCTAAGCTTCTGCATATGTTATCTCCTTGGCACTTTATCCATTATTTTAGCTTAAAGAAGAGTAATTGACAAATATTTTTCCTTACTGTTCCGGGTTAACAAAGTAAGGGCGATGATGAAAGCGGCCCAGGGAAGGATAACCGGCAGGAGGATCCCATTCTTCGCCTTCCACCAGGACTTCAACTCTTTGCACCCTGTTGTTTTCAAACACGGTCATAAACAGGGCATCCAAAACCAATTCAGATTGCAGCTTTTTCTGTTCACCGATTTTCTCTGGAAAAATTCGCTTAAACGAATCGGCCAGGTTGATTTGGATTTGCTCCCGAGAAATTCTCAGATCAATTAGTTCAAGGGTGGAAGGTACAAACGGAAGAGCCCGGCAGGCCAGAAGGGTCTGCTCTACAAGATCCTGCAAATCGGCTTCTTCTCCGTTTTCCAGGGCTGCTTCCTGTACCTTCAAGTAGTAGCGGTTCCCGCTCATGACCGGCTTATAGACCGGCTTATCCCAGCGGTAAGGGCTGAGGGGTTGACTTAGTTCTAAATCTTCTCCAAAAGTTTCAAGGGATTCTCCGTCGACCATTAACATAATCTCTTCGACTTCAGAGAAAGAGCTTATTGTAAGCAGCAGTGAATCAAGAGCAGTAGTGCTCTGGGCGCCGCCGCTTAACTCGGCCAGTTCAGGAGAAATTTCAAGCTTGAGCAGGCCTTGTTCTTCAGAAAAATCAGCATCAATGGAGGCATCTTTTTGGGGAATTGTCCTGTAAAGGGCACTGCCCCGGGCGGGACCGCGGATCAATTCTTCCAAAGCAGCCTGGATCGGGTTGTCTGCATCGCTGATCGACCTGGTAACAGGAACCAAATTGGAGTTTTCATCAATAAAATAAAGAGGGACTTTTATCTCATCTGTTTTTTGTTCGGTAGAAACCGGGTTATAGATGGACACAGTTGCTATGTCATTTTCAGTTTCAGCCAGGAGCGGCTCCAGGTTAATCAAATCAATATAGCCATCTTCACCACTAACCACGACTAAATGGGGGTGTCCAGATTTCAGCAGTTTTTCCACCCGCATGGCCACTTCCCAGCTGTTAACCTCGTTTCCCTGCCGATCCAATATTTTCATATGGGTGTAATCTTCCCGGTAATGGCGCCATGAGCTGCAAACGATATACTGGCCATCGGCAGTAAATGAAAAAAGCGATCCATCGGCGACCCGTTTATTCCACAACATGCCGTCAGTAAGGTCATAGTAATACAAATTATCTTCTGCGCCTTCCTGATTTCCATAAACCAGGATCCGGTTATAATTTTGGGGATTAAACAAAACGGTTTGAGGTTCAAAAGGAAGCTCAATTTCCCATAAAGGCTGCCCCTGGGAATCGTAAACCGTCAGGTTTTTGCCATCTGCCGCCGCCATGCGGCTGCCATGCCTGGAGATTGCGGCAAGGTGCTTGTTTTCATACGACCAGAGTTCTTCCCCATCAAGATTAACCGCAGTAAAAACAGGTTGATCGCCCTGCATGTGGGTGTAGAATATACTGGCCTGTTCAAGGTATTCACTTGAAAGAAACAGATTTTTAAGCGGCCCGCTTTCAAGGGCCCACTTTTTCTCTCCATCGCGGCTGTAAAATTCAATCTGGTGATTTTCATTACTTTCTTCAGAACGGGCAGCAGCCACCCAGTTGGCATTGGGGGCTATTGCGATATGTCTTACGGGCAGGCCCTCCTTTTCCCAGGAAAATTCCTGGTCGGTTGAAGTAAAGTAGAGCAGCCCTCCTTCCGTTCCGGTAACCACATAATTCCCGCCGGAAGATAGCTTGGCCTGTTTCGGGGCCGTCGAAAAGCTTTTATCCCAGCGCAATTTACGTTCTTGATCCAGGAGACTGACCATTTTTTCATCAGTGCTAAAAAGTATTCCGGTTAAATTATGGTCAATACTAAGATCATATATTTCTGCGCTGGTAAACCAGAGATCATATAATGCCCCTCCTTCGTCGGGGCTTTGAGGTTCAACCGTCACCCCTGTTTGTTCAGGAGCAGGCAACAGCTGCATAATTAATAGATATGCACCGGCTAGCATAAATATGCCGGCCAGGGCAATCATATAATAAAAAGGCTGCATCTTCTTCATCAAATAACACCCCCGGAAATCAAAACCAGAGTGTAAAGTATTGTATCATAACAATGGCTCTTATCGAAAACCAAAATCTTTAAAAATTATTGAAACCCGGTTAAGTTTCTATAACAATTCTAGTTTTTAACAGCGGGAAGGGCAAAATAAAAACTGCTTCCCCGGCCTTCTTCGCTTTCCACCCACACTCGTCCGTTGTGTTTGGCCACAATTTCACTGACAATGGCCAGACCCAGGCCGGTCCCTCCGACTTCCCTGGATCGGGCTTTGTCAACACGGTAAAAACGTTCAAAGATGAAGCTTTGATCTTCCTTGGGGATGCCGCTTCCGGTATCCTCAATCTTGGTGATTACTTCATCGCCTTCCTGAAATAAAGATACCGTAACCGAACCTCCCGCAGGAGTATAGTTGAGGGCATTGTCGAGCAGGTTGGAAACAACCTGGCGCAGCTGCATCGATACGGCTGAAACTTTAAGCATCTCATCAGGGATAAAATCAATCAGGTCCAGGCCGGCCTGACTGAAGCGATACTTGTGCTCCCTGATCATATCCCTGAGCAGAAAGTTCATGGTAACCTCTTCGTATTCAACCTGGTTCTTTTCCAGCTTGGACAGTTCAAGCAAATCATTAACCAGCTGAACTAAGCGATCGAGTTCATTGTCAAGATCTTCAACAAATTCTTTTTGCTGTTGGGGATCCATATCATGTTCTTTAAGGGCCTTGGTTAGAAGGCTCATTGTCGTTAACGGAGTGCGGACTTCATGGGCCACATCTGCGGCAAATTTTTTCAGGTTATTGGTATAATAGTTAAGCCGCTTGGCCATGACATTGAATTGATCCGCCAGGCGGCCGATTTCATCGCCCGAAGTGAATTCAATGTGCTGATCAAGGTTTCCTTCCGACATTTTCCTGGCTGCATTAGTGAGTTCTTCCAGCGGACCGGTGAAGCGGCGGGCCAGGGCAACAGAGCCGCCCCCGACGATCGCCATAGCCAGAACCGTTGATAAAAACAAAAACAAACGGATGTCGGCAAGGGTTTGATAGACGTCTTCAAGCGAGGTGGAAAGAAAGATCACCCCGATTATGTCGCCGTTTTCTTCTTTAACCGGTATGGCCATCTGCTTTATCTGATGGCCTATCCGTTCGCTGTAGGTAACACTGCTGCTTACTTCACCAACAAGAGCTGTATTTACATCTTCATGTTCAAGGGTTTGATTTAAAAGACCGCCGACCCGAACCGAATCTCCGACTACGGTCCCCTGGTCATCGATGAACACCACCCTGGCGCCGGCCTGGCGGCTGATATTCTCCGCCAGGGAACTAAGGCGCACGGTATCTATCTGGCCCCGCAGGTGTCCAACCAGGAATTCAGAGGCCAGGAAACCGGTCCGCTGAAGGTGTTCCAGCAAGTTATTCATATGATAGCGTTCCAGGGTTGAGTACAAAAAGAGGCTGATAATCAACATAACAGCCAGGATAATTGCCAGGAATACGGCGGTCAGGCGAAAGCGGATACTGTAAAACCTCGGCATCAAAGGTCCTCCCTGAGTTTATAACCCGTACCCCAAACAGTAATAATATACTCCGGGTTGGCCGGATCGGTTTCTATTTTTTCCCTCAGGTGTCTGATATGAACATCCACAGTCCGGACATCGCCATAGTAATCATAACCCCATACCTGGGCTAAAAGCTGCTCACGGGAATAGACATTGCCGGCATTAACAGCCAGGAAACTGAGCAGGGCAAATTCTTTTGAAGTTAAACTGATCTCTTTCTCCCCGAGGCGCACCCGGTGCTGCAACAGGTCGATTTGGAGCTTGCCGATTTGGATTTGTTTTTTTGATTCTTCTTCCGTAGTTGTGCTGCGCCTTAGTATTGCCTTAATCCGGGCTACAAGCTCTCTAGAATTGAAAGGCTTGGTCAGGTAATCATCGGCGCCGAGTTCCAGGCCAAGGACCTTGTCAATATCTTCGCTGCGCGCTGTAAGCATAATTATTGGCACATCCAGCTTCTTCCTGATCCGGCGGCAGACTTCAAAACCATCGACTTCAGGTAACATTAAGTCCAGCACCACTACGTCCGGTTTCAAAGAAAAAACTTTCTCCAAAGCTTCCTCACCGTCATAAGCCGCCTCAACCTTGAACCCTTCTTTTTCCAGGTTAAAAGTTAAAGCCTTGACCAGCGTCTTTTCGTCGTCAACAATCAAAACCAGTTCGTTACTCATTGACTGACCCTCCGTTATCGGGGTTATTATAAGCTTTTATCACTTCCTTAAAATCATCCCATACCAGTTTCTTTTTTCCGGGATCCCTGAGCAGGGCGGCAGGGTGAAATGTAGCCATGTACCGCCGGCTCCCAATTTTCCGCCAGCATCCCCGGGATCGCGTTATACTGGCATTTTTGTCGATCAAGCTCTTAGTGGCAAGGGATCCAAGGCAAATTACTAATTCCGGGTCTATCAGCTCGATTTGCTTTTGCAGGTAAGGCAGGCAGGCATCTATTTCCGGCTGCACCGGTAACCTGTTGTTGGGGGGGCGGCATTTGACAACATTGGCTATATAAACATCATCTCGATTCATCTTTGCTGCCTGCAATATCCGGTTCAACAACTGTCCGGCGCGGCCGACAAAAGGCTCCCCCTGCCGATCTTCATCACTGCCGGGTCCTTCTCCAACCAGCATCAGGCGGGCATTGGGGTTTCCTACTCCAAATACAACCTGGCGGCAGCCCTGCCTCAAAGAACAGCGCCTGCAGGAAAGAGCTTCTTCCTTAAGCTGGTCCAGTTCCGCTTCTTTATCATTTCCGGAAGCAGCAAGGCCTGCCTGTTCCGGTTCCGATGGAGAAGCGTCCCGGCCGCTCATTATATCAAAAAAGGATTGCTGTCGCTCTTCTTTAATATTAATAGCACTCACCCCATTATGGTGTTTTCATTACCCGCCCGTTAACTATTCAGGCGGTGAAACCATTAAAGCCCGGCGGCGCTGAAAACGGCTTTCTGCAAATTCCAGCAGTTTGCTCACCAGTTCGTCATACCTGACGCCGCTGGCCTCCCAAAGTTTTGGGTACATGCTTATGCTGGTAAAACCGGGAATAGTGTTGATTTCTATTAAAGTTACAGTTTCGGTTAGCGTATTGACAAAAAAGTCTACCCTTGCTAATCCGCTGGCCTCGACAGCTTTAAAAGCCTTTGCAGAGTAATCCCTGACCATGGCTTCTAGCTTTTCCCCCAATTCTACCGGTATTACCAGTTCAGACCGATCATCAATATATTTGGCCCGGTAATCATAAAATTCATTGCAGGGAACTACTTCCCCCGGGCGGGAAGTCGCTGGATTTATATCGCCCAGAACACTGCATTCAATTTCCCTGCCCTCCAAAAAAGTCTCAATGATTACCTTTTCATCATACAGCAACGCTTCTTCAACGGCAGCACCTAGTTTGTCTTCAGTTCGGACCTTGGTTATGCCAACGCTAGATCCCAGGTTGGCCGGTTTAACAAAGCAGGGCAAACCAATTTCTTCTTTAACCCGGCCAGTCCAGTGGTGCTCATTGCCGGTCCAGTCCCAGCGGTAAAAAAAGATAAACGGAGCTACCGGCAGGCCGTTATCTTTAAACAGGTTTTTCATAATTACCTTGTCCATGGCTACACTTGAAGCCAGGACGCCGGAACCAACATAAGGTATGCCGGCCATTTCAAATAACCCCTGGATGGTTCCGTCTTCGCCATACGTGCCGTGCAGGACGGGGAAAACCAGATCAAGGGGGTGGTGCATCCACTCTGAAGGGGAGATTGCCGACTGCACAAGCAGCCCGGGGCGGTTTGGATCAGTTAAGATTACTGCTGACGTAGCCTCCCGGGGTGGGCGGTTTTCCCACAGTGCCAGCCAGGCATCCGGGCCGGTCAACCAGGATCCCTCCCTGGTAATACCAATTGGGACAATTTCATACTTTTCCTTGTCAATTGCCTCCATGATTGATGCGGCGGAGCGAAGAGAAACAACATGCTCTCCGGAACGCCCGCCGAATACAACCGCCACCTTTTTGCGTTTCATAATGGCTAACAACTCCCCATTGCGGGCATACTTTGCCTGATAATTTATACATTATGATTATATCACACCCTGGAAGTCATAGTAGAGAGCAATATTTTAAGAAAAAGCACTAAATCATGACCAGGTACGTTATAATCATGAATTGGAAGAGAGTTCTCTTATTGGAAGCGAGGGCACGAACACAGCATGCATACGCCGGCAGTTGTTATGTTGGGAGCTAATTTTTATACGGCGCTGGGTGCTATCCGCACCCTGGGTCGCAGGGGTGTTCCCGTTTATGCCCTTGACTATTACTTTCCATCCGCATACGCCCTATCCTCACGCTACGTGACCCAAAAAATACTGGGACCAAACATCAACCTTGATCAAGAGGGCCTGGCTGACTTTTTATGTGATCTGGGCCGTAAATTTGATCATAAACCTGTTTTAATGGCCAGCGCCGACAGCTATGCCCTGTTAATCTCACGTTATGCAAAAGAACTGGAGCGCTGTTATCTTTTTCCGGATAACCCTACAGGATTACTGGAACAAATTATCGACAAAAACGGACTAAGCACCCTGGCTGAAAAATACAACTTCCACACTCCCCGTACCACCATAGTCGATGAGGGGGTTGATTTAAACTATGTTGCCGAAACCATGCCTTACCCCTGTATCGTTAAGCCGGCCCTTTCCCATGAATTCGTCAAGATTTTCCGCCAAAAATGCCTGTTTACCGACAACAGAGCCCAGTTATTAAAAACCCTCGAAACTGCCCGTTCCAGCGGCCTTGAGGTAATGGTCCAGGAAGTAGTGCCCGGATTTGATGATCAAATGTATGTCTTTGATTTTTATGCAAACCGCCAGGGCCGGATCACCCATACTATGACAGCTCAAAAACTGCGCCAGTTTCCCATTAATTTTGGCTCGTCAACTTTAACCCACCACCGGCACGAGCAGGAGCTGGTGGAGCTGGGAACAGATTATATTGAGCGCCTCGAATATCGCGGATACGGGGAAATCGAATTTAAAAAACACCCCCAAACCGGCAAGTTTTACCTGATCGAAATAAATGCCCGCTTGAGCACTTTGAATGTGCTGTTAGACAAATGCGGCCTCGAGTTTACATACGTTATGTACCGGGATTTGGTGGGTGATCCACTGCCGGAATACCATCTCCGGGAAAACCGGCCGTGGGCATTCTGGCATGCCTATGAAGATGCGATCAGTGTTTCTGCTTACCTGAAATCAAAACAGCTCACCCTGGCCCAGGTTATTCGCCCCTGGCTTGTTCACCATAAAGCCCATGCCATCTGGGCTGCAGATGATATTAAGCCCCTTTTTTCATTTGCCAAACTGCTTTTGAACAAGGTTTTTGACAAACTACGGCGTATAATTAAGAGCAGAACTTAGTAGAGTCAGGATCGGGGCGGCGGCCAAGTGGACGCCCCTAATAGAAGTTTCAGCGCCAGGTTAACACCCGTGCCGGGCACAAACTGAGAAGGCGGCCCTTGAGGCCGCCTTTTTTGCTTTATTATATATCTTAATTGTCTGGGCCGGTGGCAGGTTAAGCTTCTTCTTCTTTATCTGCCTGGCCATCGGCAATAATTTGTTCCGCCACGTTATTAGGTACTTCTTCATAATGTGAAAACTCAATGCTGAAAAACCCTCGACCCTGGGTCATTGAACGGAGGTCTATTGAATATTTGAACATTTCAGCCATCGGGACCTGGGCCCGGATTTTTTGCATGTTGCCTTCCGGCTCCATGCCCTGGATCCGTCCCCGTTTGCTATTTAGATCGCCCATTATATCGCCCATGAAAGTTTCCGGGACAAGAACTTCCACGTTCATAATCGGTTCCAGCAGTACGGCTCCGGCCTGGTCCATCCCTTTGCGAAAAGCCTGGGCCCCGGCAACCTTAAAGGCCATTTCTGAAGAGTCTACAGTGTGATAAGATCCGTCAACCAGCCTGACCATAACGTCCACAACCGGGTAACCGGCAACCACACCTTCTTCCATGGCTTCAATAATCCCTTTTTCAACAGCCGGAACATACTGTTTTGGAACCGCTCCGCCGAAAATCTTATTTTCAAAGACCAGGCCATCTCCCGGCTCAGCAGGTTCCAGCTCTAGATAGACATGTCCAAACTGCCCGCGGCCACCGGACTGCTTCTTATGTTTACCTTCCACCTTGGCCTGCCCCTTGACTGTCTCTTTGTACGGGACTTTAGGAGTAGACAGTTCCACGGCCACTCCAAATTTTTGGGAAAGGCGGTTCACGATAATATCCAGGTGGAGTTCGCCCATCCCGGATATAACTGTTTGTTTAGTTTCAACTTTTCTTTCCACCCTGAAGGTCGGGTCTTCTTCCAGAAAACGGGACAGCCCGCTGCCGACCTTGTCTTCATCGCCCTTGGTCTTCGGCTCAACGGCAAACGAGATTACTGGTTCCGGGAAATCAAGGGCAGGAAAGACAATCGGATTGCTTTTGTCACAAAGGGTATCGCCGGTAATTGTGCTCTGCAGTTTGGCCACGCAGGCAATATCTCCGGCCACCACTTCTTCCATGGAGATCTGGTTTTTGCCCCGCATGGAGAAAACCTGGCCAAACCGTTCGGTTATGTCCTGAGTTGCATTGTAAATCTGGCTGTCCGGTTGGATGTTGCCGGAAAAAACCCTAAAATAGTTAATTCGCCCTACATAGGGGTCGGCCAGGGTTTTGAACACAAAGGCAGACATCGATTCATCATTGCTCAGGTTCCGGGTCACTTCATCTTTGCTTCCGGGAATATACCCTTTAGCCTCTTCCTGGTCCAGGGGAGTGGGGAGATAACGCTTGATAAAATCAAGCAGCGGCTGAGTTCCGAAATTCTTCGTAGCGGCACAGCAAAGAACGGGAATCGTTTTTCCGGTTAAAACTCCCTGACGCAGGCCCTCATTAATTTCATCATCGGTCAGTTCTTCACCTTCCAGGTATTTTTCCAGGAGGCTGTCATCGGCTTCGGCAATCGCTTCAACCAGCTTTTCCCTCATTTCCTGGGCCTGGTCCTTAAGATCTGCCGGCACATCTTCCTCGGTTGTTTTCATCCCGTCATCAGAAAACATAATCGCCTTCTGCCTGACCAGGTCAACGACTCCTTTAAAATCTGCTTCCTGGCCGATCGGCATTTGAAGGGGAGCGACATTATGACCGAAATTAGTCCTGATTTGTTCCAGGGTCTCCTCAAAATCGGCATTTTCACGATCCAGCTTGTTGATTGCCACCAGGCGGGGCAGGTTATAGTCATCGGCATAACCCCATACCTTTTCAGTGCCAACTTCGACACCCGACACCGCGCAAACAACAGCCACAACGCTGTCGGCCGCTCGCAGAGCGCCAAGGACATCACCAATAAAATCAAAATAACCCGGAGTATCAAGCAGGTTGATCTTGATACCGTCCCATTCCAGGGGAGCCAGGCCCACATTTATGGTTACCTGCTTTTTAATTTCATCGGGGTCATAATCAGTGGTGGTATTGCCCGACTCAATCTTTCCCTGGCGGTTAATGGTCCCTGACGTAAAAAGCAGCGCTTCGGTAAGAGATGTTTTGCCGGCACTGCCGTGGGATATTAATGCCACATTGCGAATATTTTCGCTGTTGTACTTCTTCATGTATAGACCTCCTCAATATCACCCGCTCGCGTTAATAAGCGGTAGATATATTATTAACCACTTTTCGATGTATACACCCTACCATTATCGCAAAAAAAATGCAAATAGAAAAGAGCCTTCAATGAGGCTTCAATGAGGCTATCCTGCGGGATTAACCCTGGCTTTCACGTATTCAACCAGGCCTCCCCGGTTTATAATCTCCTGCATAAAAGGGGGAAATGGTTCCGCTTTATAAACATGCCCGGTTTGGAGTTGGGTTATGGTTCCCTGCTCGAGATCCACCCGGAGCCGGTCTGATCCCGATTCAATACCGGCCAAATCTTCATGGCATTCCATGATCGGCAGCCCAATGTTAATAGCATTGCGGTAAAATATGCGGGCAAAGATTCTGGCTATCACGCATGAAACCCCGGCTCCTTTTATGGCCAGGGGAGCATGTTCGCGGGAGCTGCCGCAGCCAAAATTTTCGCCGCCCACCAGGATGTCGCCGGGGCTGACCAGGCCTGGGAAATCAGGTTTGATATCTTCCATCAAGTGTTTCGCCAGTTCTGCGGGCTCAGATGTACTCAGGTAACGGGCGGCAATGATCGCATCGGTATCTATATTGTCGCCAAAAACCCATGCTTTTCCTTCAAATATCATTAGATAACCTCCTCCGGATGGACAATTTTTCCGGCTACGGCAGACGCTGCAGCCACTGCGGGGCCGGACAGGTAAACTTCGCTTTCCGGATGGCCCATCCTGCCGACAAAGTTGCGGTTTGTAGTGGCCAGGGCTTTCTCACCGCGGGCCAAAATACCCATATGTCCCCCGAGGCAGGGGCCGCAGGTGGGAGTGCTGACCGCCGCCTCTGCATCAACAAAAATAGACAGCAGGCCTTCTTCCAGGGCCTGGCGGTAAATTTGCTGCGTGGCCGGTATAACCAGCATCCTGACCCCGGGGTGGACTTTTTTCTTTTTAATTACAGCAGCGGCAATTCGTAAATCTTCGATTCTCCCATTAGTGCAGGAACCGATCACTACCTGCTGCAGATCTATTCCTTTTGCCTCAGAAACAGGATAAACATTATCAGGTGAGGGAGGAAAAGCAATTTGCGGCTCTAACCTTGAGATATCGTACTCAAAAACCTGCTCGTATAAAGCATCCTGATCGCTGTAGACCGCTTCGTAAGGCACGGTCATCCGGTCTTTCAGGTAATCGAAGGTAACCTGGTCCGGTTGAATGTAGCCGCATTTACCCCCCGCTTCAATTGCCATGTTGGCCATGGTTAAACGCCCGTCCATGGAAAGTTGAGAAATGGCCGTCCCGGCAAATTCCATGGCCCGGTAACGGGCCCCGCTAACCCCGATCTGTCCAATAGTAAATAAAATGAGATCTTTTCCGCCAACCCACTCGGGCAGTGAACCCCTATATTCAAAACGCATTGTAGCGGGGACTTTAAACCAGGCTTCACCTATAACCATTGCCGCGGCCAGGTCGGTACTGCCCACCCCGGTGGCAAAAGCGCCCAGGGCACCGTAG
The DNA here is from genome assembly GCA_003554615.1 of Syntrophomonadaceae bacterium. Taxonomy (GTDB): domain Bacteria; phylum Bacillota; class Dethiobacteria; order DTU022; family DTU022; genus B1SED10-74M. Next base: position 13,704 of record PWGX01000034.1, on the reverse strand, counting down.
GTGCAGGTGTGAGAATCCGCCCCGATGATTACCTCGCCCGGGCGGATCAAGCCCTGTTCAGGGAGGAGGGCATGCTCGATGCCCATCCTGCCTATCTCATAATAATGTTTGATTTTATATTTTTCGGCAAAATTCCTTATCAGCAGGGCCTGTTCGGCGGAAGCAATATCTTTGTTGGGGGTGAAGTGATCCGGAACCAGGACGATTTTTTCCGGGTCAAATACTTCATCCACTTCAAATCGCCCAAACTCTTTAATTGCCACGGGGGCTGTAATATCATTGCCCAGGGCCAAATCAATTTTTGTGTTGACCAGGTTACCGGGCACAACTTTTTCTTTACCGGCTTTAGCAGCCAGTATTTTTTCTACCATCGTTGAACCGAATTCTGTTGAACCGATTTCAGATCCGTTTCCTGTACTCATTGTTTGTTGTCAGCCTTCTTTCTGTCTTAATTAACCTTCCCTGGTTATCCTGGAACCCCGCAGCAATGATATCTTGCCGGTCCTGACTATTTCTTTAATCCCAAAATGCTGGAGGAGCAGTTTGATGGCTTCCATTTTCTCCTCATTGCCGGTAACCTCAATAATCATCGAATCCGGAGACACATCAACCACTTTACCCCGAAATGTTTCCACGATCTGCTGAATATCACTGCGGCTGCCAACTTCAGCATTTACCTTGAGCAGCATCAGCTCACGCATTACCGACGGTTCTTCGGAGAGGTTGCTAACCTTGATCACATTTACCAGCTTGTGAAGCTGTTTTATTACCTGTTCTACTAGCGTTTCCGTACCTTCAACAGTTATAGTCATCCGGGAAATCCCGGGGGTTACCGTTTCACCCACTGCTATGTTGTCGATGTTAAAACCGCGCCTGCTGAACAATCCGGCCACCCTGGTCAGGACACCGGGTTTATCTTCAACAAGGACCGCCAGGACATGCTTCACGAGCGATCACCCCCGATTATGATATCATTTATGGGACGGTTTGGTGCAACCATCGGGTAAACATTTTCTTCAGGCTCGACTGTAAAATCGATCACAACCGGCCCTTTCTCCTGCATGGCCTGCTCAATAGCCGCCGTAGCTTCCTTTGCGTCACAGGCCCGCATCCCTTTAGCCCCGTAAGCCTCGGCTAACTTTACAAAATCGGGGTTCCCTTCCATCAGGGTGTGGGCGTAGCGTTTATCATAAAAAATATCCTGCCACTGCCTGACCATACCCAGGTAACCATTATTTATTATGGCAATCGTTAGATCAAGATGATTGTTGACAGCCGTAGCCAGTTCCTGGATATTCATCTGGAAGCTGCCGTCGCCGGTAATACAAACCACCTTTTGGTCGGGAGCAGCCAGCTTGGCACCGATTGAAGCCGGAAATCCGTAGCCCATCGTTCCAAGTCCTCCGGAGGTCAGAAAGCTGCAGGGTTTGCGAACCATAAAATGCTGGGCGGTCCACATCTGGTGCTGGCCTACATCGGTGGCAACTATGGTATTTTCATCGCATAACCTGCTGATCTCCCTGATCACATGCTGCGGCTTCATAGCGCTGCCGGAGCTTTTGAGCCCGCCCGGCATCGGGTTCTGTTTTTGCCAGTTTTCAATCTGTTTTAACCATTCGGCCGTGTCTCCGAACTGGAGTTTCTTCAAGATGGATTCTAAAACCATTTTTACGTCCCCGACAATAGGAACATCAATTTTGACGTTTTTACCTATTTCGGCAGGGTCGATATCAATGTGAATTATCCTGGCGTTGCTGGCAAAAGATTCCAGCTTGCCGGTGACCCGATCGTCAAAACGCACTCCCGTGGCAATGATCAGATCAGCTTCGCTGAGGGCATAGTTGGCAGTAATGCTGCCGTGCATGCCGGGCATCCCCAGGAACAAACTCCTGTCGCCCGGGTAGGCACCTAAGCCCATCAGGGACAGGATCACCGGGATTTTAGCCCGCTCGGCAAGTTCTTCCAGGGCTGCTGATGCTCCAGACCGGATCAGGCCGCCTCCGCCAAAAATAACCGGTCTTTTAGCATCCCTGATCGCTTTAACCGCCCGGCTGATCTGGCCGGCATGCCCTTTATAGGTTGGGTTATAACCGGGTATCTCACATTCTACATTATAATCAAAATGTGCTTCCTGGTCGAAAACGTCCTTGGGGACGTCGATCAGGACCGGCCCCCGGCGCCCGGTTGAAGCCAGGTAAAAAGCTTCTGATAAAATACCGGGGAGCTGCCTGGCGTCCTTAACCAGGTAGTTATGCTTGGTCACCGGGAGGGTGATTCCGGTTATGTCGGCTTCCTGGAAAGCGTCGGTACCGATAAAACCGCTCGGCACCTGGCCTGTGATCAGGACCAGGGGCACCGAATCCATGTAAGCATTGGCAATCCCGGTCACCAGGTTAGTGGCTCCCGGCCCTGAGGTGGCAAAAACTACCCCCGGTTTACCGGTAACCCTGGCATAACCGTCGGCGGCATGGGCGGCAGCCTGTTCATGCCGAACCAGCAGGTGCCTTAATGTGGAATCATACAGCTGATCATAAAGAGGCAGGACTGCTCCGCCCGGATAACCGAAGACAATCTCAACCCCTTCTTTTTGCAATGCTGAAATAATCATTGCCGACCCTTTGATCATTTTTTTCTTCATTAGCAATCACCTGCCTCTTTGTTTGAAACTGCGCCTAAAACAGCACCCAGGCCGGCGGAAGATACCTGGGCGGCATATCGCTTCAGGTAGCCGTGGTTAATTTTCGGCTCCGGCTTGCGCCATTGATCACGGCGCCTGTCCAACTCAGCATCGGATAAATTCAAATCCAGCCTGCGTGCGGGAAGATCGATAGAAATCAGATCACCGTCGCGAATAAAAGCGATCGGCCCCCCGGCTGCAGCTTCCGGTGAAACGTGGCCGATGGAAGCTCCCCTGGTTGCTCCCGAAAACCGCCCATCGGTAATCAGGGCCACTTTGTCATCCAGCTCCATCCCGGCCAGCACTGAAGTGGGAGCCAGCATTTCTCGCATCCCTGGGCCTCCGCGTGGGCCTTCATAGCGGATTATAACCACGCTGCCTGCTTTAATTTCTTCGTTGTTGATTGCTTCAACGGCTTGTTCTTCACTGTCAAATACCCTGGCTGTACCTTCAAAACGCTGCATGGCTTCGGAAACTGCACCTTGTTTTACCACCGCTCCTCCCGGTGCCAGTGAGCCGAACAGGACGGCCAGCCCGCCCTGGGGCCGATATGGATCTTTAATGCTGTGAATCACAGTTTGATCGGCAGGTTTTGATGCGGAAATGTTTTCGCCCACCTTTTTCCCGGTTACTGTGCCGAGATCTGTATGAAGCAGGCCTGCACTCTCTAATTCTTTCATTACGGCAGGCACTCCGCCGGAGCGATCCAGGTCCTCAATATGGTTCGGGCCTGCCGGGCTGAGCAGGCACAGCTGGGGGGTCCTCTCGCTGACCACGTTAACCTGGTCCAGGTCCAGCCTGAACCCACATTCATGGGCCAGGGCTGTCAGGTGTAAAAGGGTATTGGTTGAACAGCCCAGGGCCATATCGACGGCAAGGGCATTTTCAAATGCTTCCCGGGTTAAAATCTGCTTTATGGTGGTCCCGCTGTCAAGCAGGTTCATCACCTGCATTCCTGTTTCCTTGGCCAGCCTGATCCGTCCGGCACTAATGGCCGGTATGGTCCCGTTTCCAGGCAGAGCGATCCCCAGGGCTTCCGACATGCAGTTCATGGAATTGGCGGTAAACATACCGGCACATGATCCGCATCCCGGGCAGGCCTTGGAAGCCATCTCTTCAAGCTCCTGCTCAGAAATCCTTCCTGATCTGACCGCTCCTACACCCTCAAACAGCTTGCTTAGATCAATCTTAGCTCCCTGGTGCTCTCCGGCCAGCATCGGCCCTCCACTGATAATAATTGCCGGGAGATCAAGCCTTGCTGCTGCCATCATCATCCCGGGAGTTATTTTGTCGCAGTTGGTGATAAACACCAGCGCATCAAAACAGTGTGCTTCCACCATTAGTTCAATGCTGTCGGCCACTACTTCTCGGGAAGCCAGCGAATAGTGCATGCCGGCGTGATTCATGGCAATCCCGTCACAAATAGCAATGGTGGAAAACTCAATGGGCGTTCCTCCGCCGATCCGAATCCCGGCTTTAACGGCATCGGCTATATCATTTAAGTGTATATGCCCGGGTACTATCTCGTTGGCAGAATTAACGACGCCAACCAGTGGTTGTTCGAGTTCACGGGGATGAAAACCGGCCGCACCGAGCAGAGATCTGTGCGGGGCCCGGTCAAGGCCCCTGGTAACTTTATAACTGCGCATAATTTTCCTCCTGTCGGTCAAAGGTTGCAAGACAGAAAAATAACAACGATTTTATATGGCGCCTATATGTTTACAAGACGATTAAACGTTTTTTACGACCGTCTTTAGGCCCGGCTTTTCGTTCCGGGCAAGCTAGCTGAGGGGAACCCCTTCTTTCAAAGTCATAGCCCGGAATTCTTCCATCAGGCGGCGGGTAATATGGCCCGGCTTTCCACTGCCGATGCTTCTACTGTCCGCTTCGGTAACCGGGATAACTTCCGCCGCCGTTCCGGTCAGGAAACACTCATCTGCCACATAAAGATCATGGCGGGTAAAAGGTTCCTCCACAACCTGGATCCCCTCCTGGCGAGCCAGCTGGATGATCACATCTCTGGTAATTCCTTCCAGGATACCCAGGTAAGGCGGTGGCGTTAATAGTTTCCCCTTGCGGTAAATAAAAATGTTGTCGCCGGACCCTTCACATATATAGCCCTGAGCGGTCATCATAACCGCTTCCAACACCCCCGCCCGGTTGGCTTCAATTTTAACTAAAACATTGTTGAGATAGTTCAAAGATTTGATTTTTGGATCAAGGGCATCGGCGTTGTTGCGGCGGGTAGCTACAGTCACAACGCTTAAACCTTCCTCGTACAACTCTTCCGGAAAGAGCTTAATTTTATCAGCAATGATTACAACCTGGGAACTTTTACATTTTTGCGGATCCAACCCCAGGTCACCAGCCCCGCGGGATATTACCACCCGGATATAAGCATCTTTCAAATTGTTTGCATTAACCGTGTCTACAACCGCCCTGATTATCTGGTGGTGATCATAAGGTATGGGCAGCATGATTGAGTGGGCGGATTCAAACAGCCTCTGGATATGTTCTTCCAGTTTAAAAATTCGACCGCTATAAGCCCTGATCCCTTCAAAAACACCATCCCCGTAAAGAAAACCGTGATCAAAAACAGATACTACCGCCTTTTCTTCCGACACCATTTGACCGTTCATAAAAATAATACGGTTCATATTCATTACCCCTTGTTATTAAGTATGTTTATGAATATAAAAAACCCTCCGCCCAAAGGGGCGAAGGGACTGCCTCCGCGGTACCACCCTTTTTATACCTGACCTTTAAAAAAGGTTAAAGGTGCCTTCCTCTACGATGGTGGTAACGGTATCAACCCGGTCCGGCCTACTAGATGTTCAGCCGGGCGGCTCCGGACCGACGTTCAGCAATACTCTTTACCGGTTTCCAGCAGCACCGGCTCTCTGAAAAAGAATAGTGCCTACTCCTGTCCTTCACAGCTTTTAAAGTAAAAGATTGCTTAATATTATAGATCTCTGTAAGCGGGGTGTCAACAAGATCTGGCTTAAATTTGATTTTCTTATTTACGGGCCTTTAGAAACACCTAACCTCAGATTAGAAGCACTGGTTATTATTTTCATAAAATCTAAGCTACCGGATAAACAACATTAACGCCGTCACTCCAGAAGAGGTTATCATCAACCTTGTAAATCTGATCAAGCTGGGGGTCATTATTTGTATTTTTTCCACCCGTTTCTTTACCGGCAGTCTTTAAATTGCTGCAGCTGTTGTTCAAATCCAGCGGGGGCAGTTCACCTTTACGCCTTTTAAAGAAATCAAGAGCAACATTAGGGAATATTATATATGAAAGGACGTCTTCTTCCTGTTCAATGTACTCAGAGATCTCTTTTTTTGCTTTTTCCAGCTGGGGCTCCAGCAAATCAGCAGGGCGCCCGGTAATGGGTTTATCTTCTTTAAGAACGATTTTTTGCAGCTCCTTGCTGGTTTCGCCAGGGGGTTTTCCGTACAGGCCGCGGATATAATTTTTTACTTCGGTGAGTACCATTTTGTAACGCTCCCCGGTCAGCACATTAATCACCGCCTGGGTTCCAACAATCTGGCTGCTCGGAGTAACCAGGGGATGATAGCCAAGATCGGCCCTCACTTTTGGCACTTCCTCCAGGACATCCTTGAGTAGATGGGTAGCATTTTGTTCCGCAAGCTGTGAAGAAAGGTTTGAAATCATCCCTCCGGGAATCTGGTAAATTAATACGTTTGTGTCTACACCCATTACGTTCCTGGGAATTTCATAATTACAGCTTATTTCGTCAAAATGGTTGCTTACCCTGGTTAAAAGCTCCAAATCCAAACCGGTGTCGTAAGGACTGTTCTGTAAAGCTGCAACTATTGTATCGGTTGCCGGTTGGCTTGTCCCCATCGATAAAGGAGCGGTTGCAGTATCAATAACATCCACCCCTGCTTCCACAGCCTTCAGATAGGCCATTGACGCCATGCCGCTGGTATAGTGGCAGTGCAGCTGCACCGGCAGCCCGACTTCCTCTTTAAGGCGTTTAACCAGTTCATAGGAATTAAAGGGGGATATCAGCCCGGCCATATCCTTAATACATATTGAGTCTGAGCCCAGCTCTTTGAGGTCCAGCCCAAGCTGCACAAAGTAATCATTATCGTGCAAAGGGCTTATTGTATAACTGATTGTGCCCTGGGCGTGGGCACCTTCCTGCTTGGTTACCTGAATAGACTTTTCCATGTTGCGCAGGTCATTTAATGCATCAAAGATCCTGATAATATCAATGCCATTGGCCACTGCCTTTTTTATAAATTCCTCCAAAACATCATCCGGGTAATGGCGATAACCGACTATATTCTGGCCGCGCAAAAGCATCTGGAGCCTGGTATTTTTCAAACCTTTCCGCAGCTGCCGGAGACGCTCCCAGGGATCTTCGTCCAGGTAGCGCATGCAAGAATCAAAAGTGGCCCCTCCCCAAACTTCCAGCGAATAATATCCGACCTGGTCCATCAACTCAAGGACAGGCTCCATTTCCACCATGCGCATCCTTGTAGCCAGCAATGACTGATGCGCATCCCGCAGTGAAGTATCAGTAATTTTCATTTTCCTCGATTCAATCAAAGCCCAAACATCCTTCCTATATAGTCTAATCAGTCAAGGCTAATCAGATTTACGAGCCTATCATCCTTATCCAGCCTGATCAGGGTAACTCCCCTTGCATAACGGCCCAACAGGGAAACTTCTTCCAGTTTCTGCCGGATTATAACACCCCGGGCGGTGACAATCATAAATTCTTCTTCGTTTCCGGTTAATACAATAAATACGGCCAGCGGGCCGCTCTGCCGGGTTGTTTTCATCCCGATCATACCCTTGCCCCCGCGCCTGTGAGCGCTGAATTCACTGACCAGGACTCGCTTCCCATAACCCTTGGCTGAAGCAATCAGCAGCTGATGATCTTCTGTAACCAGATCCGCACCGACTACTTTATCTTCAGGACCGAGCGTAATCGCTTTTACGCCCCTTGCAGCCCTGCCCATTGGCCGGACCTCGGTTTCGGAAAACCGGACAAATAAACCGGCACTGGTACCGACAATTACTTCTTTTTGGCCGTCAGTCATCTTAACCGCCATCAATTTATCTTCAGGAGCAAGGTTAAGGGCGGTAAGCCCGCTCTTGCGAGTATTCTTGTATTCTCCCAGTGAAGTTTTCTTGATCATGCCACGAACTGTCACCATCAGCAGAAAACGATCGTCCCTGAACTGATCGATTGGCAATGTAGCGGTTATATATTCATTTCCTTCAAGAGGAAGCAGGTTGATCAGGGCCGTGCCCCGGGATTGCCTGCCAGATTCAGGCACTTCATGGACCTGGAGCAAGTATACTTTGCCCCGGTTGCTAAAACAGAGCAGCTTATCGTGAGTTGAGGCCACGTGGCACTGTTCAACACGATCATTCTCCCGGGTCTGCATACCAAGAACCCCTCTTCCGCCCCGGTGCTGGCTCCGGTATGTATTTAAAGGCAAGCGTTTAATGTAGCCGCGATCAGTCAAAGTAACAACCACGTCTTCCTGGAAAATCAGGTCGGTTAAAACCACATCCCCCTCATCTGCCACAATCTGGGTCCTTCTTTTATCACCATGCTTTTGCTGGATTACAGTCAACTCATCGCCGATGATCTTCATCACAAGGGCATCGTCTTCCAATACCCGCCTGAGATAAGCAATTTTTTCAAGCAGCTGCCGCTTTTCTTCCGCCAGCTTGGATATCTCGAGCTGGGTTAAACGCTGCAGGCGCATATCCAGGATCGCCTGGGCCTGTTTTTCTGTGATGTTAAGCATGTCCATCAGCCCCTGGCGGGCAGTGGCGACATCCCTGGAGGCCCTGATCAGGGCGATCACTTCATCAAGGCGATCAAGGGCGGTTAATAACCCTTCCACTATGTGCAGCCTCTCCTCGGCCCGCCTGAGGTCATAACGAGACCGGCGCCTGATTACGTCTTTCTGATGTTCCAGGTAATGAACCAGCATCTGTTTTAAGTCCAAAACCTGGGGTTGGCCGTCTACAAGAGCCAGCATGATGATCCCGTATGTCTGCTGGAGAGAAGTATACTGATAAAGCTGGTTGATTATAACCTGCGGATCGTAATCTTTTTTAACTTCAACGACAACCCGGACGCCGGAACGGTCGGACTCATCACGCAGATCGGTAATCCCATCCATTTTACGTTCTTTTACTATCTCAGCTATTCTTTCAACCAGCCTGGCTTTGTTTTGCTGGTAGGGCAGCTCGCTGATCACAAGCTGATTCCACCCTTTATCTTTCTTTTCAACCTGGACCAGTCCCCTGATTTTAATTATTCCGCGGCCGGTCGTATAGGCGGAATGAATTCCCTCGTGCCCGACAATAATACCGCCGGTTGGAAAATCCGGGCCCTTGACGAACTGCAGCAAATCCCGTACCGAAGCTTCCGGATAGGCAATCAGGTGCCTGATTGCGTCGATCAATTCATTTAAGTTGTGCGGAGGGATATTGGTTGCCATGCCCACCGCAATACCGGCCGAGCCGTTGGCCAATAAATTCGGGAATCGCGAAGGAAGCACAACCGGTTCTTCCAAGCTTTCATCAAAGTTAGGACGGAAATCGACAGTTTCTTTTTGCAGGTCCGTAAGCAATTCGCCGGCTATGGCGGAAAGCCTGGCTTCCGTGTAACGCATGGCCGCCGCAGAATCCCCATCCTGGGAGCCAAAATTACCATGACCGTCAACCAACGGGTAGCGGGTGGTAAAATCCTGGGCCAACCTGACCAGGGCATCATAAAGGGCCACGTCTCCGTGGGGGTGATATTTACCCAGCACTTCCCCAACAATCCTGGCCGATTTGCGGTAGGGCTTATCGTGAGTGGAGCCCATTTCCGACATGGCATAAAGGATCCGCCTGTGGACCGGCTTTAAGCCGTCACGGACATCGGGGAGCGCCCTGCTGACAATGACGCTCATGGCATAGTCAAGGAAAGATACCTTGACCTCATCATAAATATTAACCGGCACTACATTTTCTCTTTCGGCCATTTTGTCTCCTTAAATATTTATGGTTGGAAAGAAATTTAATAGATAAAGTTTATCATATTTTTACAGATCGGAAAAGAGAACTGCGCAGTGTTTTATACAAAAACATTTTTCAGGCCTAAAATATTTCAGCATGAAATTAAGTGATTATATAGCTTAGTCCAATTTATTCCTGGGAGATATAAATCTTTAGCAGGGCGGGAGATTCAAAATGAGTGGTGAGCGGATATTCTTTACCATCCAGTAAAAGCCGGTCATCTGTTAGCGGTGCAACAAACAACCTGATTTCTTCCCTGGGATCTTCTTCATGATAAACAACAAACTTTCCATTTTGAAGATCATAATTAACCGCACTGTCCAGTTCAGGGAGGCCCGGGCCAAAAGAGTCAAATTTCGTGGTTAGAGGTTTGATTTTTCCAGTTTCTGTTACCTCGAAACTTCCCTGCACAGCCTGCTTACTGACAGAATGAAGATAGGTCATTTCAAAAACATCCCCATATTCTATGGGGATGGAGTAGATAACCCGGTCCTCTCTGGGGGCTTCAACGATAAGCTGCTGCTTCGTCATGGAAAAATAAGATAACAACAGTAATATAATAACAAGCACGCCCACGAACAGAAAAAGAAGCGTTGCCCATTTTCTGCCTGTTCCCGGTCGTGCTTGTTGATTTTTAATAAAAGCCATTCCTGTTACCTGCCCAGCTATATGCCATCATCAAACCTCGGCAGGTGTAATCCCCCTCGCCTCTTCAAAGGCTTTTCTTCTTCTCTGTAGAATATAGATTGCCACAAAAACGCTGACTCCGATGATATCGGTGAGGACTGTCGGCCAGATCATCGATATAGCAATAGCAAGCAAGATAACCTGTTCATAAATCCTGAGCTTTGTAAACAACCAGCGCTGAATAACCGCACTGAAACAATACATGCCAAAAAGAGAAGTTAAGGAAATCAAGGCCGCTCTATCCCAGGTTGTATCAATCAATAAAAACTCTGTATTATAGATAAACATAAACGGCAGCAAAAAGGCGGCCATGTCAACCTTGAAGCCCTGGATCCCGGTCCTGATCGGCTCAGATCGGGCCACAGCTGCAGCAGAATAGGCTGCCACTCCCACCGGGGGCGTATCATCCGCCAGGATGGCATAGTAGAGAATAAAAAGGTGGATGCCAACCACCGGCAGGTCCGGCTCAACGAAAAGGACCGCCGGAGCAACCAGGGTAGCCATGATCACATATTTAGCCGTGGTGGGAAGGCCCATACCAAGCACAATAGACATTGCAGCAGAGATGACCAGCAGTATAAACAGGCTGTCTCCGGCAAGGACCGAGAAAAAGATCGTCATTCTCAGGCCCAGGCCGGTTAGGCTGATTACCCCAACAATTAAACCCGCGCAGGCACAGGCAACACCAATTCCGGCCATGCTTTTAGCTGAAGCATCCAAGCCGTCAATGAACTCTTTACCCATGGCTCTTATGGCCTGAATAAAGGTCTCTGAAAGCTCACTCACCCCGGAGCGGACAGCTTTTAAAGCATGGAGAAATTTAACAGCAAAGCTCACCACAAGCATAGCTACAATCCCGTAGAAACCCGCGGTCAGGGGAGTAACACGCAAAAATAAAAGGTAATAAACAAGGACTGCTACCGGGATCCAAAAATGGATTCCGGAAAAAAAGGTGGAAATAAAAGGGGGTATTTCTTCCCGGGGCAACGCCTTTATGCCGGTCTTTGCCGCTTCCAGGTCAACCATGATCAACAACGCTATATAACTCATTACCGCGGGCAGTGCCGCATGAATAATAATCTGGTAATAGGGGATACCGGTAAATTCAGCCATGATGAAAGCAGCTGCGCCCATGATTGGAGGTAAAAACTGGCCGTTAGTGGAAGCTGCGGTTTCAATTCCTCCGGCTACCTCCGGTTTGTAACCGGCCCTTTTCATCATCGGGATGGTCATCGAACCGGTTACCACCGTGTTGGCCACGGAACTGCCGACAATACTGCCCATGAAACCGCTGCCCACAACGGCAGCTTTGGCCGGACCTCCCCTCGTCCTGCCCAGCATGGCATTAGCCAGCTGGACCAGGTAGCCTCCGGCACCGGAGGCCTGGAAGAAACAACCGAACATGACAAAAATAAAAACAAAGGAGGCCGCCACACCCACGGGAATGCCAAACATGCCCTCGCCTGTTAAATAGAGGTGATCAATTACCCGCCTGAGGCCATAACCCCGGTGAGCAATAAGATCGGGGAGATAAGGGCCCAGGTAAGTATAGGAGAGAAAAACTGTTGTCACCAGCGGGAGGACAAAACCAAAAGCGCGCCTGGCCGTTTCCAGGATCATCAGCACGGCTGCGGCCCCAAAAATTAGATCTGTCAGGATCGGACGGCCAACCCGGTGGGCCAGATCTTCGTAAAATATAAAAACATAAAAAACTGAAGCAAAGCTGACCACGGCCAGTAAAATATCGTAAAAAGGAAGCTCATGATATTGCTCTTTTATTTTTTTGTTAAACGGGAAATACAAAAAACAAAGAGCCAGGGCTACTGACAGGTGAGCTGAACGCTGCAAGCTGGCTGTAAGCTGGCCTGCTCCCGCCGTATAAAAATGGAATAGAGCCCATAATGCTCCGACTACAAATATAAAGAGTCCTGCTTTGCCGGCTAATTGCCTGGTTATGCCTTCTTCCGTAAACTTTTCCAATTCTTCTGGAAGATCAGGGGTTCCAAATTTATTGTCTGCCTGCAAATAAACCCACCTCACTGGAAGCCATTATTAAAGTAGGTGCAGGGTTTATAAGCCCTGCACCCTCGACAAGTAAACTGTTTTAGTCTAAGAGCCCCTGCTCCTGGAAGTATTGCTCGGCACCGGGATGCAGTTCAATTGGCATCCCGTCAAGAGCGGTATCCAGGGTAATCAGGGTTCCCCTTTCATGAGCGCCGTGAATGGTATCAATATTTTCGAAAACGTTGCTGGTATACTCATAGGCCAGATCTTCAGGGAGATCGGCATGGCCTACCACCATGGCCAGCACGGCTACCGTCCGGGCTTCCGGAACGCCGCTGTAAGTTTCAGCCGGAATAACCTCGTCAGAGTAATAGGGGTAGGTTTCCAACAACCAGTCAATTTTATCTTCTTCAATACTGACAATTACCACATCTTTTACAATGGCTACCTCTTCGATAGCGGCAGCGCCCAGGCCTGTGGTAAAGAAAGCGGCATCAATACGATCGTCACGCAAAAAGTCGGCCGCTTCACTGGCGGTCAGGCGCTCAACAGTACCAAGATCGTCGAAAGTCAGGTCATATGCTTCCAGGATCTGCACGGTATTAGCTTCGGTTCCGCTGCCCAGGGGGCCGACGGCTACGGATTTACCGGCCAGGTCTCCGGGGTTTTCAATCCCCGCATCGGCGCTGGCGACAATCTGGACGTGCTCGGGGTAAAGGGTAAAGAAGCCTCTCATTTCCGGAATCCCTTCGCCTTCAAACATTTGAATACCGTTTTGGGCATAGTAGGCAATATCATTTTGCAAAATAGCCAGCTCCGCGTCCTTGGTCCCGATCAGGCGGGCGTTGGCAACAGATGCACCTGAGGACTCGGCAGTCAGGCTGATATTATCCATATTTTCATAGGCAATGCGGGACATTGCTCCGGAAACAGGATAATAGACTCCAGCCACCCAGCCGGATGCCAGTGTCCAGCGGACCGGACGCTCCGGATCTTCGGGCTCGGGTTCTACAACTTCTTCATCCGGATCCTCGGGCTCCGCTTCGGGCTCACAGCCCACCACCATCAGCAAACTGACCACAAAAAAGACAACCAGCATCAAGCTTAAAGCTTTTCTAGTGTTCACTTTTTAACCTCCTCATTAATTTTTGTTTAATGTGAAACCAGGTACTGTTTAAATTGTTAATTTACATTTGCCACCCCCTTAAGGCTATTTTCCTTTTTTAAACAGATTTCGACAAGCATTCAAGTATTCTATAATTCTTCTAAT
>PWGX01000040.1 GCA_003554615.1 Syntrophomonadaceae bacterium | reverse complement strand
TGAAAGAGGAAGGCCTTCGTGATTCGGTCAAGATCATGGTCGGCGGGGCTCCTGTGACCCAGGATTTTGCCGATGAGATTGGTGCCGATGGCTGGGCACCTGATGCAGCCTCGGCCAAGGAACTGGCCCAGAAGCTGATCAGTTAAGGCAGGCCGCTATCAAACCAAGTGGAGAAAGGAGAGTTTGGCATGATCAAAGGTAATTACAAGGTACAGGAAGGCAATTACCTCCAGGTTCTCTCCGAAGACCAGTGCCGCCGGTTAATCGGCGCGGCGATGGAGATACTGGAAAGGACCGGAGTTACCTATTTAGATGACGAAGCTGTAGAGCGGATGAAGAAAGCGGGCTGCTACGTTGACGGCAAGCGGGTCCGCATACCTTTCCGGTTAGTGGAGCAGGCCCTCAACTCGGTTCCGCGCAAGGTCTCTCTGAGCAACAGCCGGACCGGTAAGCGGGTTATGGAGATGGAGGGGGGCAATGCCTACTTTGGCACCGGTTCTGACACCCCGAACTTTATTGACCCTTATACGCAGGAAAGGATTCGGACCAGCCGGAAGACGGTCAATATGGCTACCAAATGCATTGATGCCCTGCCCAACATGGACTTCGTGATGTCGCTGGGTATTGTGCAGGACGTGCACCAGCTGGTTTATGACCGTTACCAGTTTGAAGCGATGGTCTTGAACACCTCCAAGCCGATCGTGATCACGGCCATTGACGAACCCGGCTATTCGGATATTATTAAGATGTGCGAATATATAGCGGGAAGCGAAGAAGAACTGAGGAGGAACCCCTTCCTGACCCTTTACGCTGAACCGATTTCGCCTTTGCAGCACCCCGGCGATTCGGCGCGCAAGCTGATGCTGGCGGCGAAGAAAGGGTTGCCCGTGGTTTATACTCCCTGCATCATGGCCGGCGGGACAGTGCCGGCTACACTGGCCGGGGCGATGGCTAACGGTTTGGCCGAAAGCCTGAGCGGTCTGGTTTTAAACCAGGTCACCTCGGAAGGCAGCCCCTTTATCATGGGCGGGGTGTTCACGGTGATGGACATGCAGACCACCATTTTCTCTTACGGTGCGCCTGAATTTGACTTGATGATGGCTGCATTGGCTGATGTATCGGACTTCCTTGATATACCGATGTTTGGTACCTGCGGCTGCACCGATGCCAAGGTAGTGGACGAGCAGGCCCTGATCGAGGGAGCGATCTCAATCCTGATGACGGCCCAGTCGGGTGCGAACCTGAACCACGACGTGGGCTACATCGAGCACGGCAACACTGCCTCCTTAGAGTACCTTACCATTTGCGACGACCTGGTCGGCATGGCCCGTAAGATCGTTAACGGTATTAAAGTAAACGAAGAAACCCTGGCCCTGGATCTCATCGATAAGGTTGGCCCCGGCGGGCACTTCCTGGCCGAAGAACATACCCTTGAACACTTCAAGACAGAAACCTGGTACCCGCGCTTCTTTGTACGCCAGATATATGAAAAGTGGGAAGCGGATGGCAGCAAAACTCTCTTTGACAAGGCCAATGAAAAGGTGATTGACATCCTTGAGAACTACGAGCCCGAACCGCTGCCGAAGAACGTGCAGCAAAAAATTAAGGATATCATCAACGAAGCAGAGTCGAAACTAAACAAGTAAAGTACCGGCAGTGACTCTATGGATGGTGGTGGCAGAGATATGGCAAACATGGCATTAGGAATTGATACAGGCGGGACTTTTACAGATGGAGTAATCTTTGATCTGGACAACAGAAAGGTAGAAGCGAAGACGAAGGTGGAAACAACCAGGCATGATTTGACGCTGGCGGTGAACCGCTGTTTAGATCAGCTGATAGCTGCTTTCAAACATAAGAACGGCGACCAGGTCGATCTCAGTCAAATCAAGATGGTTTCGGTTTCCACAACCCTTGCCACCAATGCCATCGTAGAAGGACAGGGAGCAGAGGTAGGCCTGATCCAGATTGGTTTTGAAGCCAGGGAAGGCCTACCCACTGCCCATTATGAAGTGATAAAAGGCGGCTGCAATATCAAGGGCCGCATTGTGGAAGAAGTGGATATGGACGCCGCTGAAAAAGCGATCCTGGAGATGAAAGACCAGGTTGATGCTTTTGCTGTATCGGGTTATTTGTGCATCAGGAACCCGATCCAGGAGATAGAAGTGGCGGAACTGATCCGCAAGCTGACCGGTTATCCGGTTGTAGCCGCCCACCAGCTCAGCAGTGAGCTGGGGATGCGGGAGCGCACAATGACGGCTATCCTCAATGCGCGGCTGATGCCCCTCATTACAGACCTGATGGATTCGGTCAAGCAGGGAATGGAGAGAATGGACATCAATGCGCCGCTGATGGTGGTGCGTGGCGACGGCAGCCTGATCAGTGAAGAGAAAGCCAGGGCAAAACCGATCGAGACCATTTTATCGGGCCCCGCGGCAAGCATTATCGGTGCTTTGACCCTGACCGGGGTTAAGGAAGGCCTTGTGGTGGACATGGGCGGCACGACTACCGATGTAGCCGTTCTGCAGGATGGACGCCCTTCACTGAGCAAAGAAGGGGCCAAGGTGGGAGGCTGGCTGACCAGGGTCAAGGCGGCGCAGATCACTACTATCGGCCTGGGTGGCGACAGCCTGGTCCAGGTCTCTAAAAGCGCCGTACTTACCATTGGCCCGCAAAGGGTTTTCCCCCTGTCCTGGATTGCCTCGCAGCATCCTTACCTGACCGATGAGCTGGAAGATATCCAGTCGGTCGACTACTCGATGATGGATACCCAGCCCAACTTTATCCTGGCCTACATCCGGGATCCCTTCCATATCAAGCTGACCGAGACCGAGCAGCAGATCCTTGAATTGATCAAAGAAGGCCCGCATACCCTCCACTACATCAGCAAAAAGCTGGGCAAAGCGATCGACCTGTTGCCGTGGCAGCGCCTGGTGAACGTGGCTTCAGTGCACCGGGCGGCGCTGACCCCGACCGATGTCTTGCACGTTCGGGGCGAGCTTGATTTGTGGGATAAGCGGGCGGCGGAACTGGGTACGCAGATGCTTGCGGCCCGTTACCGGACCGGGGTAGAAGAATTTACGGATAAAGTTTTGGAAGAAGCGGTCTACAAGCTGGCTTTGGTCACGGTAGACCGGTTGCTGGAAGAAGAGGCCCTGAAGTTTTCATTTACTGAAGAAGATGGCCGGCAGAACCTGCTGCGCAAAGCTGTGGGCCAAAATTTAAGCAAAAAGAAAAAGCTTTTTGACTTTAAGGTGGAGTTGGGCCTGCCCCTGGTGGCCGTCGGCGCCCCGGTGGAAGCATATTTCCCCACCCTGGCGGACAGGCTTAATGCCGAGCTGTACCTCCCCGAATATGCCGATGTGGCCAACGCAGTGGGTACGGTCAGCGGCCAGGCCATGGAGCGGATTACAGTTTTAGTTAAGCCGGGTGAGGGCGGCGGTTTTCTGGTCCATACGCCGACTAAAAGGGAATTTTTTATGATTTTTGAAGAAGCGATCGATTATGCCTGCAAAGAAGGGCAAAAGTACGTTTATGAGCAGGCTTCTGAAGGAGGGGCCAGCAATATCGAGACGGTAGTGGAAAGGCAGGACCGTTACAGCAAGATGACGGCCTTTTCTGAAGACGATACCCAGAGTATGGAAACCAAGATTTTTATTGAAAGCATTATCGAAGTGTCTGCCTTAGGCAGGCCGTGGAGTGGATAAATTTTTTGTAAGGAGGCGTTAAAAAACGATGATTATTATTGGCGAATTAATCAATTCGACCCGCAAAAAGATCAAGCAGGCTATAGACGAGCAGGACGTCAAGTATATCCAGGAGCTGGCCAAGAAGCAGGAAGAGGCCGGAGCCGACTACATTGACGTTAATTCCGGCGCTTACGTTCATGACGAAGTTAAGTACCTGGTCTGGCTGGTGGAGATAGTGCAGGAAGTTGTAGAAAAACCGCTGGCTTTGGACAGCCCTAATCCCAAGGCCTTGGAAGAAGCGATGAAGGTCCATGAAGGGACACCCATGATCAACTCGATCAGCGCCGAGAAAGAGCGTTACGATAAGCTCATTCCCCTTCTCAAGGGCACCGATACCCCCGTGATAGCCCTGTGCATGAGCGACGAAGGGATGCCTGAAACAGCTGAGGACCGCCTCAAGGTGGCCAATAAACTCCTGGACATGCTGGATAAAGACGATGTCAAGCTGTCAAATGTTTACCTAGATCCCCTGATCAAGCCAGTCAGTGTTAACGGTGAGTACGGCCCGCAGGCCCTGGATGCCATCGAAAAGATTGCGAAGCTTGAATCGGGCTGCCATATTACCAGCGGGTTGAGCAACATTTCCTTTGGCCTGCCCCACCGGGCCCTGCTGAACCAGGCCTTTATCGTGCTGGCCATGGGCCGGGGAATGGATTCGGCCATCGTCGACCCCCTGGATCAGAAGAAGATGAGCCTGGTCAAGGCCGCCGAGGTAATCTTAAACCTCGACCCCTATGCCATGAATTACTTGAAGGCTGCCCGGGCCGACAAGCTGGTTTGATAATATCTCTTCCCGTGTGCTTTTACAGGTAATGTTTAAGCAGGTAGCCAAGAAAGGATGACACAATTGATTACTCGAGAATTCCAACCGCTGGATTACCTGAAAGAGGAACAAATGGAGCAGATCCACCTGGGCGCCATGGAGGCCCTGGAAGGAGACGGTGTTGAATTCTTCTTGCCTGAAGCGAGGAATATCCTGCAAAAGGCGGGGGCAAAAGTCCGGGGAGATAATGTGTTTATACCCCGGGAACTGGTTACAGAACAGGTGGCTTTGGCCCCCTCTGAATTTACCCTGCATGCCAGGAACCCGGAAAAAAACGTTGTTGTTGGCGGCAATAACGCCGTTACTGCTCCCGGGTATGGCTCGCCTTATATCATGGATTATATCCAGCAAAAAAGAAGATCATCAGAGTACAAGGATTATGTTGCCTTTACCAAGCTCACAGCCAACAGTAATAATTTTGATGTAACTGGTGGAGTTCTTGTAGAGCCGAATGATATTCCCGACCATCTCAGGCATGCTAAAATGTTCCAGGCCGCGGTTAAGCATAGCGATAAGTGCCTGATGGGCAGTGCCATGGGCCAAAAAAAAGCGGAAGAAAGCCTGGAAATGGCAGGCTTGTTATTCGGTGGTGTAGATGAGATCCGGAAAAACCCGGCCTTGATCTCCCTGATCAACACGCAAAGCCCGCTGCAGTTTGATCGGCGCATGCTTGAGGCGATGACGGTATATGCCCGTAATAATCAACCGGTACTTATATCCGCACTGGCTATGACCGGGACGACTTCACCGGTAACTTTAGCTGGTTCTTTGGTTCAGCAGGTTGCCGAGATATTATCCGGCGTTGTCCTGGCCCAGTTAATTAATCCTGGCACACCGGTAGTTTTTGGCTCATCATCAAGTGTCGTTGATCTTAGAACAGGTGACCTGGCGATCGGCAGTCCTGAATCGACAAAGATGTTTTGCGCTATTGCCCAAATGGCCCGTTACTACGGGTTGCCTTCGCGTGGCGGCGGTGCTTTAACCGATTCGCTCTCCCCTGATGCCCAGAGCGGGTATGAGTCGATGATGGTGGCTTTAAATTGCGTTCTCAGCGGGATTAACTTTATGCTTCATTCTGCCGGTATGCTGGAAAACTATATGACCATGTCATATGAAAAATTTATTATCGATGACGAAATAATGGGCATGGTTGGAGAATTTACCAGGCCGATGGCTATTGACAAAGAAAATCTCGCTGTTGATACCATTTTAAGGCACGGCAGCGGCGGCCACTACGTTGGAGATGAGCATACATACAAGCACATGAAAGAAACGCGAATCCCGTTAATTAGCAGCAGAGATCGCTACAAGGCCGAAGGTGATTATACTGACGCCGCCCAGCAAGCCCATGAATATTGCAAAACAGTCCTCGAAAATTACCAGGATCCGCCTCTCGATGAAAAAATCGAAGAAGAACTGAACAGGTACATAGAAAATATCAAGGAGTAGGCTGAAAAAGAGGCTTTACATAAAATAATATAAAGAAGAAAAGGTAAGATTACCGGGATCGAGAAAACTTTGTATCGATTTACCTGGACTTTGAAATAAGTGACCACGATCAAGTTATTTATTATGCTGGTAGGTGAGATAAGGAAACCTGTCCCCTTGTCCCACTTATTCATGTCGGCTGCCTTGAACAGTATAAAGGGCAGCCTTTCAGTTATAATAAAGATGGACAGGATGGTGTATATTGATGGTTGGAAGCATAAACTGCCGCCTTTGCAACGGCCGTGGGGAGTATCTTGGCCTGTACCGTGACAGGCGCTATTACCGCTGTACTTTCTGTTTCTCTGTAATGATGGATCCCGTTCATTACTTGCCTCCGGAAGAGGAAAAGCACCGCTATGATCAGCACAACAATGATGTAAATGATCCTGGGTACCGGCAGTTTGCAGCCCCGCTGGTTGATAAAATCAAGCAAAATTACGGGCCGCGGGTGGCAGGTCTCGACTACGGGGCTGGATCAGGACCGGTTGCCTCCGTACTGCTCAGAGAAAATGGCTATCACAGTATTTCTCTTTATGATCCTTACTATCACCCCGATCGGTCAGTCCTGTCCGAGCGCTATCATTTTGTTATTTGCTGTGAGGTCATCGAACATTTCCACCAACCGGCGGAGGAGTTTAAACTGCTGCGATCGCTCCTGCTGCCGGGAGGATCACTGTTTTGTATGACCGAACTTTATGATGAAAAGATTGACTTCAAGAACTGGTATTACAAGAACGATCCCACCCATGTCTTCTTCTATCACCACCGCGCCCTGCGGTGGATTGAAAAAGAATATAACTTCAACAGCCTCCATCTTGAAAAGCGGTTAATCCAGCTTGAAACTCCCCCTGCAGTGTCTTAAAGGGCCTTATTATTTGCCGATAAACTGATATAAGAAGTTGTCGTCATTTTTAATATTTTCACCCTTGGCTATCGCTTTAGGATCAGGTAAGATGTTAGCAGTGGTTTATACTTGATCAAAGAATAGGACCGATTTGGTAGTTAATGAAGCATCTGTAATAGATTGTTCAATAATTTGTTCAAGGCTATCAAGGAGGCAATTTATGTCCTTGCTAAGGGTAATCATAGTCGAAGATTCCGAAGATGACATGCTGCTGCTGTTGCGGGCATTGAAGAAGGGCGGCTATGAACCTATTCACATCCGGGTGGAAACAAGAGCAGGGCTGGAAGAGGCCCTTAAAGATGAAAGATGGCAAATTATTATTTCAGATCATGCCATGCCCAGGTTCAGTGCACCCGAAGCCCTGGAAGTATTAAAAGAAAGCGGGCGCGATATCCCCTTTATTATCGTTTCCGGGACGATCGGAGAGGATGTCGCTGTAAAGGCCATGAAAACGGGAGCCCATGATTATATCATGAAAGTTAACCTGTCCCGGCTTGCCCCGGCCATCGAACGGGAACTGCGGGATGCTCAGGTGCGGGAACAGCACCGCTTTTATGAAGAGCAGCTAAAATTTTTAAGCCTCTATGATCAGCTTACCGGCCTTTACAACCGCGTTTTTTTTGAAAATGAACTGGAACGCCTTGAAGGGAGCAGCGCTCACCCGGTGATAATTCTTTCAGCAGATCTCGATGGGCTCAGGTTAATTAATGATACCATGGGGCAAAAAGAAGGGGACCGGGTCTTAAAGGCTTGCTCCGAATTGCTAAGTAAACCCCTGCAGAAAGATGATGTCCTGGCCAGGGTCGGCGGCGATGAATTTGTGGCTTTGGTTCCACGTGCTTCCAGCCGAAACGGAGATAAAATTATTGATTCAATCCGGCGGGGAATAGAAGAATATAACTCCCTAAACAGCCATTTGCCGCTTCACATATCTCTCGGTTATGCAGTAAGTAAAGGTGAAAATGAGCCCCTGGAAAAAGTATTAAAAGAAGCGATCAATAATATGCGGCTGGACAAGGAAAACCGGGCACAGAGCGCAAGGAACCAGGTGGTAAAAGCATTGCTGGCGGCTTTGTCGGAAAGGGATTATATAGCCAGTGGCCATGCCGATCGGCTCCAGGAATTATGCCTTAAAATGGGAGAAATGGTGGGGCTTGATCAGCACCGTTTGACTGCCCTTTCTCTTGTGGCCCAGGTTCATGATCTGGGCAAGGTGGGTATCCCGGATCGGATTTTGTTTAAGAAAGAAAGCCTTTCAGAAAAAGAGTGGGAAGTCATGCGTCAGCATCCTGAAAAAGGATACCGGATAGCCAAGGCTTCGCCGGATCTTGCTCCTGTGGCGGATTTGATCCTGCGCCACCACGAAAGGTGGGACGGGGCCGGTTATCCCCTCGGCCTGGCCGGAAAAGATATCCCGGTAGAATGCCGGATTTTGTCTATTGTTGATTCATTTGATGCCATGATCAATGATCGCCCCTATCGTAAAGCCAGGTCAAAAGAAGAAGCCCTTGAAGAATTAAGACGTTGTGCCGGAACTCAATTTGACCCTGAAATGGTTGAATTGTTTATAAGCATAGTTTAAAGATGATCGGGTTGATCACTGACTCTGGCCTTTTTCACTTTTTCTTCTTTTAAAAAATCGCTTAATATATTAGAAGTTTAAACTTTTTATATTTTTGTGGATTAATTCTCCAGGTTAATTTTCACTGTCATAGATTCAATCGATATTTTTACAACTGTAACCTGCTCTATATTCGGGGGTTTAATGCTCCCGGTTTGTTTATCCTTCGCAAAAGAGTTTGATAAAAGATAAAGTATCCTTTTCTTTTCTTCAAAGCCTGTTAGCTCTTCCGCTTGCCCAAAAGCAACCACGCTCTTGTAGTTGATGTTGTATTTGCAGGGATCTTCTGACACCCTGATCCCTGAAACCTGGTCCACCTGGAAGCAGACCCGGTTGTTGTTTCTGATGCTGTCCATTTTCAATCCACCGGGGCCGGAATGAAAATAAATGTTTCCCTGCTCAAAAACGTAGCAAAGGGGTACTACATAAGGGTACTCGCCGCCAAATGTACCCAGGCGGCCGATATTTTCCTCTTTTAAAATGTGTTCAGCTTCTTTAGTGTCACCCGTGTGTTTTGACGTAATTTTCAACGACCTCCTTGAATATTTCTTTAATAATATATGCTTGAGCTTACCATATTTATAAGCCGTTGTAAAATATAGTAAAAATGCCGCTTTATCTCTTTGTAACTTTCAGCTTATTTGCATCTAATTATCGAGCCCGAATATATAACGGGTATAATTAAAAAGCTCTTGTTGTTGCTAAAATGGATTTATTTCGTCGATAAGCAGGTAATTAAACTGAACTATCAGAAATACTAATAATAAATTATTGAAATTGAATACGTTAAAAATTAAGGGAGGAAGAACAATGGGTCAGGAAGCTGAAAAAAATATGCTTTACAGTTTTACCAAATTGGCCGATGTGAAAGAGAAAGGTGCTGTTATCATTGTAAAGGGGGAAGATTGCTATGTTTGGGATAATAAAGGTAACCGTTACCTTGACGGATTTGCAGGGCTTCAGGTTGTCAATATCGGCCATGGCAGAAAAGAAGTAGCCGATGCCGTTTATAACCAGATGCGGGAGCTGGAGTACTGGCATAGTTTTTTTGGATTTACCACGGCGCCAACCGTTGAGCTTGCCAGTAAGCTGGCAGCCTTGAATCCTGGTAATCTCAACGTGCCTCACTTTGTAAATAGTGGCTCGGAAGGAAACGACACCGCTTTTAAGATTGCCAGGGCGTATTATAAAAGCAAGAAAAAACACGGCAAATACAAGATTATTTACAGAAATAAAGCCTACCACGGTATGAACATGGGGGCCATCAGCGCAAACGGTTTTTACGGTAACCGGGTCCCTTATGAGCCCCTGGTCCCGGGTTTTATCAGGATTCCACACTGTCACTGCTATCGCTGCCCGGTGGGTAAAGAATACCCATCCTGCGATATTGATTGTGCTTATGCCCTTGAACAGATAATCCTGGAAGAAGGACCTGATTCGGTAGCCGCCTTTATCGCCGATCCGGTCCAGGGGACGATCGGGGGTTATGTCCCGGCCGTAAAAGAGTATTTTCCCATTATCCGTGAAATTTGTGATAAGTACGATGTATTATTTATCTGCGACGAGGTTATTACCGGCTTTGGCCGAACCGGTAAGATGTTCGGCATTGAACACTATCCCGGTGTAAAACCAGATATGATGGTTGTAGCCAAAGGTTTGAGCAGCGGCTATGTGCCGTTGGGTGCGGTTGTTGTGAGCGAAGAAATTGCTGAAACGCTCGCTGAAAATGTTTTTATGCATGGTTATACCTACGGTGGGCACCCTGTTGCCGCGGCTTGCGCCCTGGCTAACATAGAGATCCTTCAAAGAGAGAAGCTGGTAGAAAACGCCGCCGAAGTTGGCGCCTACATTGGCGAAAAGCTAAATAGTTTTGTTGAACAGTTTCCTTTTGTAGGCGAAGTGAGGGCGACTGGTATGCTTTACGGTTTGGAACTGGTTAAAGACAAGAAGACAAAAGAACCTTTCCCTCCCAGCTTTGCTACCAGGGCTATGGATATTGCTCGCGATAAGGGACTGCTTATGCGTATTAGCACAGGCGGCCTTGCCAATCTACTTTGCCCCCCGCTTACTATGACAAAAGCTATAGCCGATGATATGATCGATATTTTAAAAGAAACCTATACCGAACTGGAAAAGGAGTGATCCAGGAATTCCGCAAATAGATCTTTGAAAAAGGAAGAAATGCAGTTTTAATGGTAGTTTAATAGTTATGGTTGGGCAAACCGCATTTTCGAATATTCTGTCATAATTATCGATCTGTTAGA
>PWGX01000002.1 GCA_003554615.1 Syntrophomonadaceae bacterium | reverse complement strand
TCTCATTGTTACCATTAAAAAATGGAGTTCGGGACCAAGAGGTCGCCGGTTCAAATCCGGCCGCTCCGACCAATAATAAAAGGAGTTTGGGGTTATATGATTACCTCAAACTCCTTTTATTGCGCATTATTGAGCGAACAGAAAATTTTTCATCATTCTTTTAACAGCAAGCCTTCCAATTTATCGGTAACTGTTTTTTATATATCAGGCAAACCATGTGAACAGGTAATCCAGCCTCAGGTTTGTGATCGTATGTCACAGCCTCCCTGTATTCCCTCCATTACTTATCATACCTGGATATGCCTTCAGTCCTAACTATTAACCCCATCGGATAAACAAAATTCCAGAGAATGGATAAAATTATCCGTTTTTATTGGCCGAAATTCATCCCGTTTATTTTACCTTTTACTTTTACCGTTTATACGGCTTTTAGGCCTAAAACTATTACCTTCGTCCTGCAGAAACAACAATCTCTTCTCCTGTAATTCCAGATGAGTTGTCACTGGCCAAAAAAGCTACAACTGAAGCTACTTCTCCTGGAGATACCATTCTTCTTAAAGGTGTGTCTTCGATAGTCTTTTCGATCATTTCCTCATATGAAATATTGTGGTCTTTTGCTCTCTTATTAATAACCTGATTAATACGCTCCCCCTCAACAGCACCGGGGCAAACTACATTTACTCTTATATTATATTGCCCTACTTCCTGGGCTACAGCTTTAGACATACCGATCATGGCCCACTTGGAAGCACAATACGGGCTACGATTCACAACCCCTTTGACCCCGGATAAGGAAGAAATATTAATAATAGAGCCGCGTTTAAGTTTGGCCATAATTGGAATTACATTTTTGATGTAGAGAAAAGAAGAAGTTAAGTTCACCGACATCGTTCGCTCCCAATCTTTTAAAATGATATCTTTAATTGGATCATTCGGTCCCATAATTCCTGCATTATTTACTAAGATATCAATTTTACCAAAGGATTCCAATGCTTTTTGTACTGACTTTTCTACCACTATTTCTTGTGATATATCGCCTGGGCAAACTAAAGCTTTACCTCCAAATAATTTTACTTCTTCTGCTAAAATTTCGAGGAGATCTTTATCTCGGGCTACAAGCACTAAGTTAGCGCCCTTTTGGGCTAAACATTTGGATATTTCTCTACCCAACCCTTTACCTCCCCCTGTGATTAAAGCAACTTTTCCCTCAAGATCCATAAAAATCTCCTCTTTGAAATATCAGTATAAGTTTAATACAACTACTCCTGCAGTTACTAGAAAGGCGCCCAATATCAAGCGGATATTAATTATATCGATTTGTTTCAATAATATAAACGACAATATAACTGCAAATACCGGTTGGATATTCCTGATGGCAACAGCATGCCAAACCGGAATTAATGTAAACGCCATTAAAAGGCTGTAAGCTCCAACAAAATTACATATACCCGCTCCTAAGTAAAAGTAAATGCTTTTACGGCTTATGCGCTTGAGCATGCCAAAATTTACAGTTTTTCTAAAGCAAACCATGGCTATAACTGTTAAAGCTGTAGCCTGGAATACAAAAAAAGCTGTATTTGGAGTTGCTCCGATATCTAAAGCCATGCCCCTGCCAATCTGTGAAAAAGCAACACATAGCCCGGACAGTATTGCGATAATACCTCCTGCAAGTTTTGTTTTTTTCATAAGCATAATAGTCCCAGCGTGGCGGGGATATCCGACAACGACTATCCCGGCAATAATCATCAAAACAGATAACTTTCCAATTAAATCAGGCGTTTCGCTCAGAACAACATAAGCAAACAAAGTTGCAAACAGTGGATTTGAACCTCCCCACAGAGCTGAAGCATGGGAAGATCCTACCTGAGCAACCGCGGTAGTTAAAAGAAGCAATCCAAGCAAAGGACCCATAATACCGGATAAAATAAGGATTAACAAAATTTCAAGTGAAAGCGCTTTGAATTCCCGGATAATATTAAAGCCCAAAACTTCTGCAATAGCAGCTGCCATGACAAACATACCCAGGGTCATCGACATGCTGACTAAACGAATTTCCCATACATTGCCGGAATTATCTTCCGTTAATCCTATACGGATTAAAATACTGTCAAGGGTAAAGCAAAGCGCTGCCAGTAAAGCAAAAAATCCACCCATTGTAAATTGATTACACCTATTTCCAGATATTAAGCATAATATAATGCTTGTTTTTCTTTTTATTAAAGTCTCAGCCGGACATGACCAAATAATGTTTATAGATTATTATTCGCCAATAATATCATAGTCCCAGTCCACAATGCCTCCGAAGTCATAAACATTTTTATAGCCCATTTCAATTAAGGCCCTTGAGGCGAGTTCGCTGCGCCTGCCGGTCCGGCAGTAAACCAGGATAGTCGCATCTTTGTCAGGCAGTTTATCTTCAGCCAGTTCTTCTATTTCATAGTCGGGGATCAAAATAGCGCCCTCAATGCGTTGTTCTTCAAATTCCTCCTCGGTGCGGACATCAAGGATAATTACATCTTCACTTTCCATCATTTCTTTTGCTTCAGCGGCATCAATCCTAATATATTCACCTCCTGCTGCCGGCTCCGGCCCGGTTTCAGCAGCACATGAAACGAAGAAAAGTGTGGACAGGATTAGCATGAATATTAGCAAAACCTTTTTCATTGGATGAACCTCCAATCGGAAATAATCACCTGTGAACAGAAGCAATCTCACTTACCAGTCGGCCTGGCACAAAATGACCGGCGGTCAATATCAACAGGGCCGCCAGGACCGCTCCGATTGAACTGAGCTGGATGGCCCTGCTTAAACCGGTAAAATCGGACAGGAAGCCGGTAAAATAAGGGCCGAGGCTGTAGATGGCCGTATAAGCGGTGCTGAAGAGGCCAAAACCGGCTCCCTGGTAGCGAGGCGGCATATGGCGCAAAACGTAGGAATTGATCAAGGTATTGGTATTTAAACACATCGCTCCCAGCAAGGCCAGAACGATCAAAATCTGCAGATACCCGTCAACAACAGTAAGAGTTATAAATGATGCTATGCTAAAGACAAGGTTAAAAAACAAGACCGGGTTATTGCCAAAGCGATCAGCCAGCCAGCCTATGCCAACCTTTGCCGCCAGGCCGGCGATGGCCACGGTAATAAACATGCTGTTTGCAACATCGTAGCTGTAGCCTCTTTCCTCAACCAGGAAGGTGGGAATAAAAGAATTAATTCCCGTCCAGGATAGCGCCCCCAGGCCGCCGACAAGGGTGCTCCAGATTATAAAGCGCTTGATCAGGGGATCGCGAAATATTGCCGCTGAATAAGAAAGGTCCCGGTATATTTTTTTGAAGCTGTTTTTCTGCTTTGCCTTAGGCTGCAGGTTTTGATCGCGCCGGCCGGGATCAATGCCATTTTCTGCTTCGTATTCCTTTTCAAATCGGATAGAACGGTTGCGGGTCCGGAAAAAAAGCAGGGTTACCACAATCAGAACCAGTCCAGTTAAAATAAAAAGCAGCTGCCAGCTCAGGAACAGGACAAACAGGGTTACCAAAAGAGGCGAAATAATTCCGGCCATTATGCCGAATGATTCAAAGGCTGCCGTAGCGGTAGCCGCCCTCCGGCGGGAGCCGATTATCACCGCCAGGGTATACCCCGCCGTTACGTATATGCCGCTGCTGACTCCAAGGATAAAGGTCAGCAGGGCCAGGACCGGGTAATTCGGGGAAATGGAAACACCAATAAAAGAAAAGGCCATTGCGGCGCTGCCAATCAGAACAGTTTTAGTACATCCAATATGATCGGCTATCACGCCTGAGGGGAACCGGGCCAGGGCATAACCGAAAAAAACCAGGGTAACCAGCAAACCGGCCTGGGTATTGTCAATTAAAAAGGCTTCCCGCAGGGGTAAAAGCAGGGGCTGGAAAAGGTTTTTGGTCAGGGCCTGGAAGAAAAAGATAGCGGCATTGAGCATAAACACTGACCCGAACACCAGCCGAAACAGGCTGCCCTGGTTGTTAGATTGATTTGCTGCCATCTATTTATGCCGCCTCCAAAAATAAAGGACAATCCCGGCTTATACCGGGATGCTGTCCTCCATGATTAAGCCAACTTATGTTGTTAAGTTACTAGGAAAAGAGATCTTTTAGCTGGGCCTTGATTTCGTTAGTCTCTTTTTCTATTTCCTTTTTGATTTCTTTCCACTTGTCTTCGCCTGCGCCTTTCATTGCGTCCAGCTTCTCTCTCTGTTTCTCTACCCTTTGCTCCAGTTCCTTGATCCGGTCCTGGTATTCAAGTTTTGTTTCTGCTCCTTTTTTCTGAGCCTGTGCTTTCAGTTTTTCAACTTCTGCCTGCCATTCTTTAATCTGAGCTTCCAGTTTTTCCTGATATTCTTTCTTATCCACCTGTAATCACCTCCATTTTAAGAAACATGGTCTTTCTCGCGCACCTGCTTAAAGTTAAAATTTTAACAGCAATCACCTAATGGTCTAGTGAAATCAAAGAGATGGTTTCCAATGTGCCCGAGTGTTAATACAATTATAACATCCGATGTCCGTAAATGATACAGGGGCTTTATTTCGAAGAGCACAGTAATAAATTTTAAAACACCCGGCCCGGGGAAAAAAGTTCTTCCAGGCTTCCGGTAAAACAATCCCTGAGCCTGTTTATACGCCATAACGCCTCCCGAGAGGGGACAATCCTGCGGGGCCTGTTGAGCAGGTAAAGGGAACGGTTAAATTCGACCTGAATCCAGGGAATATAACCTTCGTGGCCGTGTTTTTTAGTTATATAACCGCCCCGAAAAGGATCATTTAGAGAAACGGCCAACCCTTCCCATTCGCCGGTTATATCCTTCAGGCAGCGCTCCAGGATCTCTGCCAGGGCCCGCAGCAAACCGGGCGGAGCGGTTACCGGCTCATCCAGCTCCTCGCCGTCTTTACCGCCCCGGTTGCTGAGGCAGACCAGGGGACGTTTCCTTCCGGTTTCCCCTCCGCCTTTAATTCGCGGCTCCCTTTCCAGCATGGTATGGCAATCCAGGCCCAAAATGATATTGCGGTTATAAGCAGCCGCCTCCAGGTAGTTATGATAAGGGGAATAATAGTTTTCGAGCAGAGCTTCCGTGAGCCCGGGGGGAAGGCCTGAAGGTTCTTTCCAAATTGGAAGGTAATCGACGGTAAAGGTCTTCACTACACCGTCAGGATTTTCAGGAGGCCGCTCATCAGGGGCCCGGTTGACATCAAGCACTGCCCGGGCCACCGGGAAAGAATGGCAGACATACATGCTGCTTCCCAGATCATACAGGTACCCGGACCAGGTATCGCCATCCCTGAGAATGTCAGTCGCCTTCAGGCGGCACATTTTTTTTACTTCCGGCGGTATTTGCAGCCCTCCGTGGGGGACGGAAACCAGGATCGGCAGCCGGGCTTTTAAAACCATGTTTTCAATCCTCCAGCAACAATTGGGCCAGGAGCAAATTCTTCTGCAAGAGATCTCCCCGGTGAATACATTCATTTGGTCATTATTCGCCCTGCCTGTCATAATAATAACCCTATCTAAAAGCAAAAAGATCTAATTGTCAAGGAAATTATAGGGGAAGTGTAACATAATCTGGTCCGGATATGAAAAGAGCTGTAATACGAAAATCAAACCGTCTTACAGCTCTTCATTTTAGAACAACACATTTTATTTACATCCAGCTTTTTTATAACCAGCAAGTTACCTTGACCCGAGAGGCAAGCCTCCCTGGCGAGCGGTGATCCAACCCAGGAAGAACAGCACCGCTGCGGCAGCCAGCCAGGCTACAATGGTCAGGATAATGATGTCGGAGCCGTGGCGCACCCCGATCCCGGCCAGGGCCCAGACAAAGACGGCGGAGTAAATGTAGTCCTGGCGCAGGTAAAAAACGGCCAGGGCCAGGAGAGCGGCAATGATGATCATCAGGATAGTGAAAAAAACCCCGCCCGCACCGGTTCCAAGCCAACCAATATTATAAAGCCACACGTTAAAGTTAACTAGAGTGGCCGCCGACAGCCAGCCCAGGTAAAGGCTGAAGGGAAACTTGACCAGGACCCGGTCGTAAATATTTCTTTCCGCAGTAACCGCACCCAGGCGCATGTAAATCACAACCAGGGTGGCAAGAAGCAGGATAATGATGATAAAGGACCACCCCACATGCTGGTAGTGCCAGAGGAAAAGCCAGAGCACGTTAAAAACGGAGCTCACGGCAAACAATATGCCGACCGCTTTAACCGACGGGTTTTCCCGGTACCCGGGCAAAGCCTGGTATACGGTAAAAGCAATCAGGCCCAGATAGATCAGGCCCCAGATCGAAAAAACGTAGGGGGCCGGGGTAAGCAGGATCGGGTATTCTGCTGATAGTTGTTCCTGGGTCATATTATTAAACGGCAGGGCATTGGACAGGATATTTACCACCAAAACCACAACCAGAGCCCCGATGTTGATGTAAGCCCTGACATCGCTTCTGATCACAGGAAACACTCTCCTTTCAAAATGATTATCTGTATCTTGCATCCAGCGAGTAACCTCAAGCAGCCATTTTTTACAGGCTCACCGGCGCGCCCGAAAAACGGAGAGTAGTAAAATAATCGTCGATGGTTTCCGCCCGGCGGATCAACTGTGCAGAGCGGTCTTCTTTAAGCAGCAGTTCCGCTGAGCGCAGTTTCCCATTGTAGTTAAAGCCCATCGCATAACCATGCGCCCCGGCATCATGCATTACCAGCAGGTCCCCCGGTTCAATTTCCGGCAGGGGCCGGTCAACAGCAAACTTGTCGATATTTTCACATAGCGAACCGGTAACATCGTAATAGTAATCCCGGGACAAATGTTCCTTGCCGGGGACAGTGATATGGTGATACGCCCCGTATATCCCGGGACGCATCAGGTTGGCCATACAGGCATCCAAACCCACATAATCTTTATATTTATGGGTCACATGCCGCACCCTGCTGACCAGGTAACCGTACGGCCCGGTAATCATCCGCCCGCACTCAAATACTATATTGACCGGGTCAAGGCCTTCTTTGACTATAAACCGATTATACAGCTCTTTCATTTCTTTGGACACCCAATTCAGATCAACCGGTTTATCCTCGGGCCGGTAGGGAATACCGATCCCTCCACCCAAATTTATTAATTCGACATTGATACCCGTTTCCCTGTAGATGTTTACGGCCAGTTCAAAAAGCATGCAGGCGGTTTCAACAAAGTAGCTGTCTTCCAGCTCATTGGAAGCAACCATGGTATGGAGGCCAAACCGCCTGGCTCCTTTCTCCCCGGCCAGTCGGTACGCTTCTATAATTTTATCGCGGGGCACCCCGTACTTCGCTTCCTGGGGATCGCCGATTAAAACATTACCGCTGCGTAGATCGCCCGGGTTATAACGAAATGACACCATTTCCTGGATTCCGGCGCTTTGCTCCAGGGTGTTGACATGGCTTATGTCATCAAGGTTGATAACAGCCCCGAGCCTGGCGGCTTCAGCAAACTCTTCGGGCGGCGTGTCATTGGATGTAAACATAATTTCTTCACCTTTGAAGCCGACCTTTTCCGACATTAAAAGTTCAGGCAGGGAACTGCAGTCGACCCCGCAGCCTTCTTCTTTTAGCATTTGCAGGACGGCCGGGTTTGGGCAGGCCTTTACTGCAAAATAGTTTTTAAAGCCGGGAGCCCAGGAAAAAGCCTTGTAAAAATTGCGCACATTCTCCCGGATCGCCTTTTCATCATAAAGATAAAAAGGAGTGGGATGTTCCAGCGCTATATTTTCCAGGTCCTCTTTGGTCACAGGAATCTTTTTTTCACTCATCGCAACCTCCATAAAATAGGGAATTATCTACAGCAGATCATAACTTGAGCCTGCTTTTCATGCTTTGAACCGCTTCTTCTATGTCTTCCCGGTGCCCGAAAGCGCTCAACCTGAAATAACCTTCTCCGGATGGTCCAAAGCCTGAGCCGGGCGTGCCCACTACCTGGGCCTCATTGAGCAGTTTATCAAAGAAATCCCATGATGAAAGGTTTACGGGGGTTTTTAACCACAAATAGGGCGCGTTGACCCCGCCGTAATATTCCAGCCCGAGGGCCTGCAATCCATCGCCGATGATCCGGGCATTTTCCATGTAATAATTTATTAAACCTGCGCACTCTTTTAAGCCCTGCTCGGACAATACGGCCATCCCGCCGCGCTGGGCTATATTGGAGGCCCCGTTAAAAAAAGTAGTTTGCCGGCGGAACCAGAGCCGGTGGACCTCACCCGGTTCACTGTCTTCAACAACGAGCGCTTTTGGCACGACCGACCAGCCCAGGCGTACTCCCGTAAAGCCGGCCAGTTTGGAAAAACTGTTGATTTCAATGGCGCACTCCTTTGCACCATCTACTTCATAGATCGAGCGTGGCAAGTCCGGGTCGGAAATAAATTCGGCGTAAGCGGCATCATAGACCAGGACGGCCTTATTTTCGCGGGCGTAATCAACAAACCTTTTCAGTTCTTCGCGGGAAGCCACCGCCCCGGTAGGATTGTTGGGGCTGCAGAGGTAGATCAGGTCTACATGTTCCTGGGGCGGATCGGGAATGAAATTATTGTCCCGGCTGCAAACCATGTAGACAAAACCGGCATAGTTGCCGAGATCGGGGTCAAAAGGACCGGAGCGGCCGGCAATGACATTAGTGTCAACATAGACCGGGTAGGCGGGATCCTGCACTGCCACCCGGTTTTCAGTACTGAAAACAGACTGGATATTGGCCGCATCGGGCTTGGCGCCGTCGCTGATGAAAATTTCATCGGGGTCAAGAACAATATTCCGGCGCCCGTAAAAGCGGGCCAGCTCATTTCGCAGCTCTTCTTCCCCCTGTTCATCCCCGTAACCGGTATAAGTTTCTGCATCCCCCAGCCGTTCCACGCCGTCACGCAGCCCCTCTAAAACTGTGAGGGTCAGGGGTTCCGTAGTATTGCCGATACCAAGGCGGTGAACCTCGTGATCCGGGTTTTCCTGTTGAAATAAACGCACCCTTCTACCAATTTCAGGGAACAGGTACCCTGCACTAAGTTTACGGTAATGCAAATTAATCTTTGCCATAACATTTCAGTCCTTTTTATGCTTATTATTTTGCGGCCGGAGATCAAGGCTTTCCACTGCCTGCCTGATCACGGCATAGTTTTCTTCGCTGGATACCCGGCACATTGGAAGCCTGAATTCCTCGCGGCACCACCCCTTCATGGCCATGGCCGTTTTAATGGGGATAGGATTGGTTTCAATAAAAGTGGCTTTAAAAAGGGGCATCAGCTTTTGCTCAATTTCTCTCGCCTTCTTCAAATCCCCGTCCAGGGCGCTGTGCACCATTTCCTCCATCAGGGCAGGAACCAGGTTTGCCGCCACTGAAATCACAC
The DNA here is from genome assembly GCA_003554615.1 of Syntrophomonadaceae bacterium. Classification (GTDB taxonomy): domain Bacteria; phylum Bacillota; class Dethiobacteria; order DTU022; family DTU022; genus B1SED10-74M. The sequence continues at coordinate 28,151 of PWGX01000002.1, read as the reverse complement.
CGTTTCCTCCCGCTTCAATCAAATCCACGGTCATATTGTCATCTCCGCACAGGAGATGGAAATTTTCCCGGCGTATGCCGATCAAATTCTTCATCTGCTCCAAACTGCCCGAAGCTTCTTTGACCCCGACAATGTTGTCCTGTTCATTCATCAGTTTAAAGAGGGTTTCATTCTCGAGGTTTACGGCGGTGCGGCTCTGGATGTTGTAGGGTATACAGGGAATAGAAATCGATTCGGCAATCGCTTTGAAATGAAGGTAGAGCCCTTTTTGGGTCGGTTTTACATAATAGGGATTAACCAGTAGCACGGCATCGGCACCGGATTGTTCGGCATGCTGAGAAAGCTGGATGGCCTCTGCTGTCGAGTTGCTGCCGGTACCGGCTATAACCGGGACCCGCCCGTCGGCATATTGAACGGTAAGGGCAATGATCCGGTCATGCTCGTCGTGGGTCAGGGTTGAACTCTCACCGGTTGTGCCGCAGGGCACCAGGCCGTCAATCCCGGCTTCAATCTGGTGTTCGACCAGCCGTTTGAAGGCCCCTATATCAACAGCCCCGGTCAATGTAAAGGGGGTAATTAAAGCGGTATGCACGCCCCTGAAGATGTTATCCATTTTCTTCACCTCCAATCACTGACTGCAGCATTTGATCAATGTGATAAAAGCCTTTGCGGCCTGATATCCATTCTGCAGCCATAATTGCCCCCTCGGCAAAACCGTCCCGGTTTCTTGTGGTGTGCTCAAGGGTAATGGTATCAACCACGCTGTCAAAGGTAACCCGGTGGGTACCCGGGATTGAACCGCCCCGGGTTGAAGATATGTGCAAAGCGGATTCTTCCTTCCTGCCCTTCAGCGTGCCGGCGTAAACGGATTGTTTGTTATCCAGGGCATCGATTAATATGTCGCCGATTATATGGGCGGTGCCGGACGGACTCTCGGCTTTATGGCGGTGATGGTATTCGTGCACCATGGTATCATATTCCGGAAAGCGGTTCATGATCCGGCCCGCCTTTTTTATAATATGGAAGAACAGGTTGACACCCAGGGAAAAGTTCGCTGACCAGATCAGCCCGATCCCGCTTTTTTCAACCAGCCTGGCCACCTCAGTCATATGATCGTACCACCCGGTGGTCCCGACGACAGCGGGCACCTTCATTTTTGAGTACTGCCTGATATTGCCTACTACCACATGAGGGTCGCTGAAATCGATAATAACATCGAGCTTTACGGCTTCAGAAGGCAGCTTGCGTTCAGTGACTTCCGCTGCATTGCTGAAAGGATCTGTGATCAAAGGCACTTCATGGCCTTTTTCCAACGCCTTCTGCCTGATTAACGAACCCATTTTCCCGTAACCGGTTAATCCGATAAGCACTGTCAATTACCTCCCACCTGGCAATTAAAGTTCTCGCCTTAATTAAAGTTAAATGGTTAGTTATTCTGTTTAATTTTAATTATTCCTTCATCATTTAAATTTTTTTTCGAGAAAGGGAGAGGTTTTTAAAAAGTTGACTGATTACTCCCCTTATCGCTATAATGAGCGCAGTTGCAATGAGACTGGCGGTGATCGGATGGACGAACGAAACCGGGATGCTCAATTTCACCCGCTCGACAATCAAGCCAACGAACAAAAGCGGCAAAAAGCCCTTAAGGACAGGTGTGAAGAATACAAAGAACGCCTGAAAAAACGCGACCCCCAGGAAGTAGCCGCCCTGGCGGCGGTAAGCCTATTAAAAGATCAAAATAGCAAGCTTAAGTTAAGCGGTATCCACCTGCTTGAAACCTATACCATTACCTGGCCCAAATTAACCGTGATTGACAGCAAAGGCAATCCGGCAGATTTAAATAAAGAAGCGCTCTGGCTGCATTATCTCGACCGCGCCGACGGCCATCCCCTGACCAGGCGATGGGTAAATTTGAGCGAGATCGGGGGGCTCTTTTACCAGCAGGCCTTCCAGGGTTACTGCGGGGACGAGCTGGCCGAAGCCTGGGGCGACAACCTGGAAGAACTGCGCGAAAAATGCCTGGCTGTCGGGGGCTGGGAGCTGGACGGCCCCGGCGACCTAGCCGTTGAATGGCGGGTTCTGCCCCGCCTGCCGATGTGCCTCTGTTATCGCCTTCACCCCGACTCAGGGCGAGCCTGGGCGACAATGCTGTTTGACGCCGCTGCCAATCACTATGTGGCGGCCGATGTGGCAGCTATAACAGCAAAGGAACTGGCCGAACAGATTAAACCCTGATCCCAAAACTGTGATCACTGAAAAGCCTCCCTCAAAGAGGCAAAACTATTGACAGGATTGATTCAGGATATGCAGATCAATAGAGACCACCTTCAAACAGAAACTTATTATAGCAGACCGGTAAACTGGGTCCTTTTTTTTGGATCAGTCTTCTTTTTCGTAATCAATCTGTTTGCCTCGGTCTCAATATTTCCGAGCTACAGCCTGGCCATCGGCAGCAGTCCCTTTCTTGCCGGGCTTCAAAACACGGCTTTTTCGATAACAGCAGTCCTGTTAAGATTTTTCTTTGGACCGATTATGGACCGGCAGGGACCTAAACCTCTGATGCTGTTAGGAGTATTCGCCTTTGCCACCACACCGATTTTGCTGATACTAAGCCCAACCTACCCCATGCTCCTGGCGGCAAGAATTTACCAATCGATCGGGCTTTCAGTATACCTGCCCGGCATCTCCACCCTGGCTGCAGAAATGGCACCTCAAGATAAAATTGGCACTTACCTGGGGACTACACGGATTTTTATAAACCTGGGGTTACTGGCCGGACCCTCGGCAGCCCTTTTTGTGATCGGAGAATTTAACTACAACAGCTGGTTTATAATTAACATCGTAACCTGTGTTATTTCCTTCCTGCTCCTATACGCTGTTAACACCCCGGACGTTTCACACCGGGCCCGTCATGTTGCCAGCTCACTGAGCCAGATCACAAAAGCGCTCACAGAAAAACAGATCTATCCGGTAATCGGCGGAATAGCCCTTTATTCTTTCACCTACAGTGCTGTTGTGTCCTTTGCTGCGGTCCATATTGAATCGGCTTCACCGAATTCCCAGGCCCCCTACTTTTTTATTGTCATGGGGATTGCCGGGGTGGCCGGATGCCTGGGGGCGGGAGCGTTGTCGGACCTCCTCAGCCGCCAGAAACTGGCCTGGCCGCTCCTGGTCACTCTCAGTACCGGGGCCATCGCTTTTTCCTTCATCTACCACTCACCGGCCCTGGTCATTATTTGCGCCGTTATTTTGGGGCTGGGAATCCAGGGGAGCTCACTGGTTTTTGCAACCTGGCTGATCGATTTAAGCAAACCTGAGCTGAGGGCAACAACTATGAGCCTGCAGGAAAACTCAATTGATATCATGTTCGCCCTGGGGGCCCTGGTATTTGGGCTTGCCGCCCAGGGACCGGGGCTGGGCAGCGCCTTTTTAACCGTGGGGATACTTACTATAGCCATCACCCTGCCGCTGGCCCGGATCAGCGGGAATATTATCGCCGGAAAAAATCACCGGGAACAGCGTCATTAATAGTCAAAGGGAACCAGGTAAACCTGATTTCCTTCTTTACGGCCTTTGATCAGTTCACAGTGCCTCAGCACGGCAATCTGCTTGTCCAGTTCCAGTTCTGATAAGTCAAGAGCCTCCATGACCTGCTGCCGGGTAACTTTTTCGTTTTCCTTGATGTAGTTGTAGATTTTCTTTTGGATATCAAGCAGGCCTTCCGTACCGGTCTGGCCGGCCGCCCGGCGGTGCTTTTTAGCCATCTGGGTTGCGGCCACATCGCAGGTCTTCGGCCGCTGGAGCACTTCCATGTAACAATCCTCACAAACCTGCTGATCCTGGTAATAATATACGTCTTCGTCAGGTACTTCACCCTGACATCTGGCACATACGACTGTCATTGCAACACCTCCTCTTTCTATCCAGCACCCTTTATTTTGCAAAGTACTTTCCGTAAGCTTTATGCTTCGATTCTTCCTTTTTCTTTTTATGCTTCTGCAGGTAGTCGACTATGGCCTGCCTGAGCGCAGCCACCCCGAGGTTGGAACAATGCACCTTGGATTCCGGCAGCCCGGACAGGGCTTCAACAATATCTTCTTCGGTTATTGCCACGGCCCCGCGAAGCGATTTGCCGGTTGCCATTTCGGTCAGGACACTGGCCGTGGCAATGGACGCCGGGCAGCCGCATATTTCAAAGCTGACTTCTTTCAGGCGATCGGCCCGGACCTGGATAAAAATACGGACAAAATCGCCGCAGTCCGGATCGCCGATCGTTCCCACCCCGTCGGCATCGGGGATAATACCCACATTCCTTGGATTCTTAAAATGCTCGATAACCCTGGCTGTATACAATTTAGGCTCACCTTCCGCAATGGATTAAGAGGTACTAACACCTTTGATTTTAATTATAACATATGATAAAGGAAAGAAACGTTACGATTTAACTGAAAAATCCTTGCTTAAACTCCCGAGGTTTGCTAATATATTAATATACTAAAGTAATATAAAACATATATTTTAAGGAGGAGTTTTTATGAGCGCCATAGCCGGACATATCCAGTCAGCAGACTGGAAATCAGAAAAACACGTCCCCGTGATCGAGGTAAAAGGCACCGCCAAAAAAGGTGAACCTTTTGATGTCGCCTTAAGTGTGGGAAAAGAAATTCCCCACCCCCACACCACTGAACACCATATCCGTAATATCCAACTTTATTTTAAGCCCGATAAGATAGAAGAAAATTTTATTGTTCATCTCGGGACATTTCAATTTGAAGCACACGGTGAATCAGTACAGGGAGCAAATGAAGGCAGCGCCAAGTGCGAACCTAAAATAACCGCTACCATCACCCTCGAAAAATCGGGTGAACTGGTAGCCATGAGTTACTGTAACATTCACGGCCTGTGGGACAGCTGCCAGAAAGTTGAGGTCAGCTAATAAAGCTTAAAAAGAAGGCCTTAAACCAGAATTAATAAGGTTGATCTAAACTGGCTGTAGAAATCGCTAGCCCTGGATTTCTACAGCTTGCTTTTAATTAATAAAAACGAAACAAGCTAAATGCTGCACTAAAAGAAAGAAAAGTAATCGGCATGTGTTTTAACCATATATCCTGCACTACCTGGTATTAAAACTGATTACCAAATTAATAGCAATAATTTTTTAAGAAAGTGTGATTACTGTGAGCTGGTTTGAAATAGGCGCCCTCGGAATGCTGGCCGGGGTAATCGGAACTGGCGCTGGAGGCCTGATCGCCATCTTTATGGGTAAACCTTCTTCCCGTTTCACCGGGACGATCCTGGCTTTTGCTGCCGGTATTATGATGGCCATTGTATTCCTGGAATTAATTGAAGAATCAATTGACTTCAGCAATTACATCGTTGCCATTATCGGCTTAACCCTGGGCATGGCCGTTTTCTACCTGCTCGATCATTTTTTCCCTCACCACCATCCGGTCAGCCCGGAGGAACTCCCCTTTGGGATTTACCTGAAAAAAGGCACCTTACTTGCTCTTGGCATCGGCCTGCATAATTTCCCGGAGGGCCTAGCTGTCGGCACCGGTTTCATTGGTTCCACCGAACTGGGGACAACCCTGGCCATTTTGATCGGACTGCATAACATCCCCGAAGGAATGGCAGTAGCCGCCCCTCTGCGGGCGGGCGGGGACAGCTACTTGAAGGTAATTTGGATCACCGCCCTGGCCGGAGCCCCAATGGGGGTTGGGGCTTTTATCGGCGCTGCAATCAGCAGTATTTCTCCTCTTATCCTGGGCTTGTCTCTTGGATTTGCCGGTGGGGCAATGCTTTACATTGTCTGCGACGAGTTGATCCCCGATGCCTATGAAAGCGCCGGAGCCCATTTTTCAATCCTGGGTATCTTGTGCGGAACCGTGCTCGGCATCCTTTTTACTGCCTGGTTTTAAATGATTAGTCTGTTTTATACACATTGTTTATACCGATTTTAAATGGCTATTATTTTCAATATAATTACTTGACCTTTTACACATTAACCGATATGATAAACTTTGAACAACATTAAGTTAATGCTAACAAAAGGATTGATATTAAACGATCATGATTAAACACAAGTACAAGCGGAGCAGGCAAAGGGAAGAAATCTTAAACATCCTGAGAAATACTGATACCCATCCCACGGCAAGCTGGATTTACGATGAATTGAAAAAAGACTTCAACAACCTGAGCATGGGAACGGTATACCGCAATGTCAATATCTTGATCGACCAGGACCTCGTTACCAAGATAGAGTCAGGCAGTAGTTTTGATCGCTTTGACGGCAATGTGGAACCCCATTACCACTTTATATGCCGGGCATGTGATTCTATCTATGATATGCCCATGTCAGTAATGGGAGGATTAAATGAACAGGTCCGTTCATCTACCAACCATGAGATCCAGGAGCACCGGATCAGCTTTTACGGGCTCTGTGAGAACTGCAAAGACAAAGAAGAAGAATCCTGAACAGCCCGCCAAAGGTGAACCCTTTTGCCGACGTTAGAAAGTACGATCAACTATCTCGAAAATTTTTCTTACAGTGATAATGAAACCCGTCTTTCTATGATCAATCCCGTCCCCCGCAATACGATTATAGAAATAATAGACCTGGGGGGAATCACTGTCCCGCTTTACATCAACGAATACTGGACCTCCAGGCAAAGGCAAACTTCATCAATCCAGGAAATATCATACCGGGCCTGTTTTAAACCACAACTGCCCCGGTTTTTTATTGAATTATTAACCGGACCGGGCGATACCGTCTATGATCCTTTTGCCGGCCGGGGCACGACCATTCTTGAAGCTGCCCTTTTAAACCGTAAAGTAATTGCCAACGATATTAACCCCCTGAGCCGGATCCTTACCGAACCGCGCCTTAACCCACCGCCGAGCGAAAATATCGAAAAACGTCTCCAAGACATCCCTTTCCGGAAAGCAGCCGTTCAGGATCAGGATCTATCCATGTTCTATCACCCCCGGACGGAAGCGGAACTCCTCTCCCTGCGGGAATATCTGAACCACAATAAACATAAGCAGGCTGAAGATCCTGTTGACCGCTGGATCAGGATGGTGGCAACCAACCGCTTGAGCGGGCATTCTAAAGGCTTTTTTTCCGTGTATACCATGCCACCCAACCAGGCCGTATCGGCCGAACGCCAGAAAAAAATCAATCTAAAACGGAATCAAGAACCCGAATACCGCGATACCAGGGAGCTTATAATCCGAAAGAGCAACCAGTTGATGCGCGGCTTGAGCGAAAGCCAGGTAAAAAGCCTTAAAAAAGCCTGGAAAAGCGCTCTTTTCCTGGAGAAAGATGCCTCTCAGACAGAAGAAATAGCGCCTAAAAGTATCGACTTGACCGTCACTTCTCCGCCGTTTTTGAACGTAGTCCAGTATTCCTCAGATAACTGGCTGCGGTGCTGGTTTAATCACATCGAGATGGAAACAATAGAAAAGAAAATAACCATGGCCTCCACTTTAAAGAAATGGTCATCCGTGATGGGCGCAGTATTTAAGGAGCTGTACCGGATTACCAGGGCGGGAGGATGGGTGGCCTTTGAAGTAGGCGAAGTTAGGGGCGGCAAAATCAACCTGGAAGAAACTGTAGTGCCCCTGGGACTGCAGTGTGGTTTCGAATGTGCCGGTGTAGTTGTCAACCGGCAAAATTTCACGAAAACCTCGAATATCTGGGGTGTAAAAAACAATCGGGCCGGTACCAACAGCAACCGCATCGTGCTGTTTACCAGGCCCGGTTAAATATTAACATGTTTACTATCGCCCTCTCAGGGACGTTCCATGGTCTTTTTGGGAGTTTCAAATTCACCGCGATTCATCGCCCTCGCCTGGCGGGCGGAATCATACATCACCCAGAGATAAACAGCAATCAAGCCCAACCCGCGGGCTAAAAACCAGGCTCCCACACCAATCAAAAACCACATGAAACCTTTACTAAAAAACCCGAGGTACATATAACCGGCACCGGGGAAAATCAGGTTCAACAAGCTGGTCAAAATGGGGTCCTTTCTAAATTCTGAGCTCTCCTGGCGGGTTGTTGTTTTGCCGGTTTCTTCTTGCCCGCCTTTTTCAGGAGCAAGAAGCGACGAACGGCAGTAGCGGCATTTGACGGCAAAACTGATTATTTCCTCCCCGCAGAATGGACAGCGTTTATAGGTTACCTCATCCTGATCGCTTCCCAGCTCCGGCTTGCCCGTACAACCCCAGGTGGTGCAGCCCCCGGTTTTTTCCCAGCACCGGGCATGGTAGTTGCTCATACATAAACGGCAGCGCACAGTCAACTCGTTTGTGTGAAACTCCTGCCCGCACGCGCTACAGTAATTTTCTTTCATCAACCTATACCTCCTTCTTAATTATACCATAAGACTGAGCAGATCTATCAAGTTCGATTCCGGCCCGTTATTTTTTTCTTGCCCTTTACGAAAGTTCAGTAGATAATAAATAAAGTAATTTGGATTTGATTGAAAAGGGGCGATGATCGTGGAAAGCCGTGATGTGGCAAAGGCAGCTATCTGTATAGCGATGACCACTTCCAGGGAAGAAGAAATGAAGCTTAAAAAATCCCTCAGGGAAGAGGGGATCCAGTCCCTGGCGATAGATTACGGAGGAGAATTTTTAAGTTCCCTACAAAAAGTAGTAGAAAGAGCCGTTGTGGCTTCAAAGAGAGAAGGTATAATTGACGATTCAAGCCATTCCGACGGGGCGGTGGCCGGGGCTTCCCGGGAAGCCCTTTCGCAAATTATGCCCAAGGCCCTGGGCCTGAATGTTGGAGGAAAAGTGGGTATAGCCAGGGGTGGTACCCACATAGCCGTTTCAATTTTTTTTGGTATCGGGTTACTGCACCGCAACGATATCGCCATCGGCCTGGGCCACCGGGCTATCTAGTTCATCATTACGGGAACCATATTTAATGCCCGGTGGTCTTTTTGGTTAAAGGAGAGTGACCACGATGCCCTCAAAAATGCTCATAAAAAGAATTGCCCTTCTTACTTTAGTTTTACTAATAGCCGGCTTAACCGGCTTGTCTTTAGCCTCCTGCGGTTCTGTTTACCATTACGGCTACAAAACATCAGAAGATTTCGCAGAGGTGGCACCCGGTCAGCCGATGGAAGAGTGGGGCATGGCCAGGGGCGAACCCGATCTGCCGGATCATGAAGTAACCACCCCGGGTGTCGGCGACCCTTCTTTAAGACATGTAATCCGCCGGGGATCTATCGATTTGTCCGTTTCTGACACCAGGGAGAAAATCCAGGAGATCCAAAAATTTGTCAGGGAGGCGAAAGGAATTATCGCCGGCTCATATGTCTATGAAATCCGGGAAGGGCAGTACGGAGCCCGGATGACCCTGCGTGTCCCGGAAAACAGGTTTGAAGCAGCCCTCGAACAGTTGGAAAACCTCGGCAAGGTAACCAATATCCAGACCGAACTCGAAGACATAACCATGGAGTATGTAGATCTTGAATCACGCCTCAACAACCAGGAAGCCCAGGAAAAAAGGCTGACAGAAATTCTTGATATGGCTGAAACGGTGGAAGATGTGCTGGAGATCGAAAAAGAACTTAGCCGGGTCCGCGGTGAAATCGAATCAATGACCGCCCGGCTTACCCGCTTGAAAGACCAGGTTACATATGCCACAATCAATGTTTCCATGCGGGAAGAAGCTATTCCTACCGGAACAGTATCGCCCCTTGCTTTTCACAACCTGGGAAACCGCATATCGGAAGCATTTATCGGCAGCATTAATTTTATACTTAATTCCGCATCAGGGTTAATAGTAACATTCATGGCCCTGATCCCGGCCTTGATTCTACTGATTGTGATCGGAGGTATAATCTGGCTGCTGGTCCGCAGGCATATAAACAAAAGGACAGCGGCTGGAAGCCAGAATGAAGGGCAGGCTGCAGGATCTGATGATAAAATTTAATAACAGCGGTAAAAGCTAACTGTTGGATTGATTAAAAGGGGCACGCTTGAGAGATGGCATGGCCGGAGCTGTTTAAGAGTCACGACTTTGCCCTTCATTGAGAATATCTCCCTGCAAAATGTCATCCCGCTCAAAGAGTTCCGAAGCTTCTCGCAAAAGGGCGAGCAGCTGCTGCCGCTTCGCTTCGGGAACGTGGGAAAGATAAACGGCCAGGAGCAGGTTGCGCCTTTCTTCCACATCATTGAGAACCTGGAGCCCTTTCGGGGTAATGGATATCCAGACCTGGCGCCGATCTTTCTCCTGCCGTTCCCTGTTAACCAGTCCCATTTTATGAAGACGATTGATAAGGGCGGTTACTGCGCTTAAAGTCACCCCGAGCATGTGGGCAAGGAAAGACGTATTACAGGGACCCTTCTTCAGGGCACGGAGAACAATAAACTGGGTGTCGGTAATTTCGTCCGCAGTATACCTGTTGTGCAGGACCCTCACCCGGTATACCAGGCGGCTAAAGACGTAATCAAGTTCTTTTATGTATTCGAGCAGGCTGTCCCTTTTTATGATTATTCTCCTCTCCGGATATATTTAAAGGAATCAACTGTTAACTGGTTTAAGTAATTTGTATATATTTTATACCATTCAATGCCGCTAAAATCAAGTTTAGCCTCCTTAATTTATGCCGCTTTAAAAGCTGTGGTAAAATATTTTTAGACGGTGCTTAGCTATCTTGAAAATAAAAAGAGTGCAGAACACCACCGGAGGCAGCAGAGGGATGGCATAATGCCCGATCTGTTTTTCAGCAAAAGTGAGAAAGGGTTAATATGAGCAGTTTATTAAACCTTCAACAATTGAAATCCTCGCCCCGTTTTTACCTGATCTGCCCCCTGCTATCGGGGATACTGATTATCCTGGCTTTCCCCCCTTTCGAACAGGGGTATGCGGCCTGGTTTGCCCTTCTGCCCCTGCTCTGGGCCACCTTACGATCAGCACCCTTTAACGCTTTCAAGGCCGGCTTTTTATTCAGCCTCCCTTTTACGCTTTATGTAAACTATTACCTGGGATACGTCCTTTATCCCTACCTTTCCGACATCCTCGCCACAGTGGCCATGATCGGCCTGGTTCTATATATCAGCCTCTTTTATGGCGTATTCGCACTCACCGCCAGTTTGGCCGCCCGCTCAGGGAGGGCCTGGTTCACAGCCCTGGCCGTCCCCTCACTCTGGCTGGGTGTGGAGTACCTCCGCTCGCTTACTTTCCTGGCTTACAATGTAGGCTACCTGGGTTACACCCAGTGGGGCTACCCCACCGCACTCAATATCGTTTCCGTTTACGGTTACTGGGGCCTGCCTTTTGTGATTGTTTTTTTCCAGGTGATAATAATCCTCTTCTTCCAGAAAAAGCTGCAGGGCAAAAACTTTGTCGCCGTCACGGTAACCTTTTTGATAATATTAACAGCAGGCATGCTCGGGCCGGCGTTTCAAGAAGTGGAAAAGAAGGATGAACCCCTTTATACAGCCATGGTCCAGGGCAACATTCAACCGGAACGGATCGCCCGGCAGGATCGCCAAAACATCCTTGACCATTATCTTGACCTGACAGAGAGGGCAATACAAGATAATCCCGAGGTTGAACTGGTGGTCTGGCCTGAAACGGTGGCCCGGCTCGATTTCAGAATAGAAAGAACCCACCCTGAAGAAATAATAATCCTGGGCGAAGAACACGGGATAAACCTGCTTTACGGAGCCCGGCTTCAGAAATCGGATCACCTTTACAACGCAATAACCCTTTATTCCAGGGGGCAGGAACAAATACCCGTTTATAATAAGCACCGGCTGGTGCCTTTTGTCGAATTCTTCCCGGCTGAGCAGGTGCTAAACAGAATCCTGCAGCTTGACCTGCTGCTGGGAAGCTACACCCCGGGAGAGGAAATTACCATGTTTGACATGAAAGGTTTTCCGGTAGCCGGGGTGGTTTGCTTTGAATCGTATTTCGGGGATCACATGCGCCTTTTTGCTAAAGAAGGAGCCCTGCACCAGTTTGTGGTAACCAATGATGCCTGGTTTGGAGAATCAATCGGACTTGAGCAGCACGCCCAGGTGGCGGCAATCAGGGCGGCTGAAACCGGGGCCGGGGTAACCCAGGTGGCAAACAGCGGCATTACCATTTCTTTTGATTACCGGGGCCGGGAGCTGTTCAGATCCGGTAAAAGCGAAACAGAAATTTTTGCCGTACCCCTGGATATGACCCGCAGGGAAACAGTCTATACCCGCTACGGCGATTACTTCCCGGCCTTGTGGGGTATATTCCTTTTGATAACCGCTTCTTATTTCATTTATAAGTCTATACAAGGAAATTCTTCACCACCACGACCGGGGTCCCGGCATCAGCCGAACCGCTGACCAGATCGGCCAGGCTGGCTAAAACATCTTCCATACGCCGGGGGGTGGTCCCTTCTCTTTCCATGCAATCCTGGGCCAACTTGCTTTTGGCGCTTTCGGTAAGGATAGCTTCAATTTCTTCGGCTGTCTTATGCTCTTCATGGTAGCATTGATCGGCAAGGTACTTGTATTTAACACCTTCCCTGAGGCAGTTCAGGCCGTCGGTGGCGGCGAAAGCGGCCCGCGGATCGGCAAGTTCATATATACCGCTGGTAGGATCAAGGTAGGCCCCATCCCCATAGATCATGACCTGAACTTCATGGCTAAACTGCTCTTTGATCCTGAACTGAATATCCTTGACCAGCTGTTCTCCTTCACGAGGCGCCAGCTTGAGCCTTTCGCCAGATGACATGTTGCTGCCAAGCAGGCCCCATTCAGAGTAAACTTCACCCTCGTTAAAAAGCTGATCCAGGGTAACGCAATTGGCAAAACGGGAAGAAATGGCTTTTTTAGTAGCTGCCCTGGTATGGATATCAGCAGCAATTACTCCCTCGGGTTCATATCCAAGGGCACTCCGGGGATTGTTGGATAGAAAAATAACCGGTTTTGCCCCTTCCTCATTAATAATATTACGGTAAAGATCGATATAATCGACCCCGGTGACCGGGTGCTTGAAACTGCGCCCGCCCAGATCTTCCAGGGTAATCTCGGCTTTACCCAGCTGTTCTGCAAACCCCGGATCTATGACCTGGTTGCCTACCTCATCAGCCGGGAAAGAAAGCTGGACCACCACTTCCCCCCGGGGAACAGCCCTGGCCAGACCTTTCAGGATCATGGAAAACCGGTTGCGGCTGGCAATCGGGAAGACCACCGCCAACCTGCTTTTCTCGGTTAAGCCAAGCTTTTCTTTTATTTCCCGGGCAATATCATCAACGGTGATATAATTGTTTTGGGCCCGGGCCACGATGGACTCGGTAATGCAGATCACGTCGTTGTCCTCAAGCAAACCATCGCGACTGCAACAGGACAGCGCTTTAATTACTTCTTCCGCAATATCCATTCCCGGTAATATTACGCCCATCTTCAATCCAAAAGCCAGCGATCCTATGTAGTCAGGTATTTTCATTATCCTAAGTTCCTCCTTTTCAACTGGACTTCTTTCTGCGGGCCATCTTTAGAAGAGCCTGTTCATAATCTTCCCAGGTATTAATATTAATAAATGATTCCTGATCCGGATCATGCCTGGCTATTTCTGAGCGAGAGATAAACTTGATCTTCAAATTCCGGTAAAAATCACTAACTTTATAATGGCCCCGGTTCACCTGTCTTTCGATTATATCAATACATGTGCGCTTGTAAAAGGCATGCAGAGGCTGAAAGTACTCTCCCCCGACATGGGGAACCACCGCATCATAATCAGGAGCAAACCGGCCCATGTATTTGATCAGCTCCAGGTTTAAAAAGGGCATATCGCAGGCGGCAACAAACTGGTAGGGATGGGAAGATACGCTCAGGCCGGCATGGATACCCCGCAGGGGGCTTTTCTCTTTTTGCTTTAACAGATCCCCGGTCAGTCGGACGGGCAAATCGCTGTAGAGTTCCGGGCGATCGGTAACCACGGTGATATCCGGGAACAGTTTGCCAAGCCACTCGACCATCAGGGCAATCAACGGGCGTCCGTTGAAATCGAGCAGGGCTTTGGGCCGGCCGAGACGTTTGCTGTCGCCTCCCGCAAGAATAATGGCCCCTTTGCAGCCCTCGTTGAAATTATGCTCGGTACCGCTCAATATTCCACCCCGCCCGTGTAATAAATATTACTGCTCTTCCTGCACCTTCAGCCGCTTTCTTTCACTGATTAGAACCATAATAATTCCCAGTTCGTAAAGAAAAGCCAGCGGCAAAATCATGACCACCTGGGATATAATATCTGGAGGTGTAATAATCGCCGATAAAACCAGCATGATCAAAAGGGCGATTTTCCTGTGCCGCCTCAGGAACTGCGTCGTTAAAAGGCCAAGTTTGCCCAGGGCCCAGGTTAACAAAGGCAGTTGAAACACGGCACCAAAAGCCAGATGAAAAGAAATCACGAATGATATGTACTCGGTAATCGTAAACTGCGGATCAAGCCTGGCGTCGGCAAACTGCAGAAAAAAACGCAGGGTGAAGGGAAACACAATCTGGTAGGCAAAAACTATCCCGGCCGAAAAAAGTACAATAATCCCAAATAAAACGGCAACGTAAAATTTCTTTTCGTTGCGGGTCAGGCCGGGAAAAATATAAGCGGATATCTGATAAAGGATAACCGGAAGTGAAACCACCAACCCGCTGAACAGAGCCAATCTCAGGTTGGCCGTGAATGCTTCGGGGGGAGATAGATATATAAGCTGTTTCCCTTCCAGCGGGATGGTCAGTATGGAACGGATACGTTCGATGTACGTAAAGCAAATACCCGATGCAACAAGCAAAGCGCCTGCCGAGATAACCAGGCGCAGGCGCAATTCTGAAAGATGTTCAAGGACGGGCATTGTGCCGTCTTTATTATTAACCACTCGTTTTGAATACCTCCCGGCATTCCCGGCACTGTTAATAATCCCCCCTGTTTAGCTAAACTCCGCTTACGACCAATCAGCCGCCTTATTTTTCAGTTTCGGAGTTTGGGGTGGTCGACTCGTCGGATGTAGAGCTTCCTTTTAATCCTTCTTTGAGTTCTACAACGCTCTTCCCAATCGCCTTGGCGAGTTCGGGAAGTTTGGTAGAGCCAAATATTAAAAGGATTACAGCCAAAATGGCAATTATTTCTGTAGCTCCGATTCTTCCTAACATAACACATCCTCCTCAAAAGAGAATCAAAACATTTTATGCCTATTTTAAGACATTGTAACACAAAATCTTCAAACAGGGAAACCAATTGTTAACTGCTTTTATCAGTTTCGTTATCATCAAGACTGATTGAATCTTTGAGTTCTTTTGTCGCTTTCCTAAATTCCTTTAACCCATTACCTATTGAACGGCCCATTTCAGGCAGCTTGTTCGGTCCAAAAATAATCAGGGCCACTACGAGAACCAGTAAAATTTCCCACAAACCGATCTTTCCACCGATCAAAACCTTTCACCTCCAAAAAAAACAGCCATTTCCATATCATATTATAAACCATCTTTACTATAAATGCGATAAAGGAGCGGTAAAATATTTATACCCCAAACTAATACTAGTTAACCGCCTACTCTTTTCTTGAAGATAAATTGAGATAGACAAACAAAAACGGCGCACCTAATGTCACCCATAACCCGCCCAGGGCATACCTGGTGAAACCAAGGTGAGTTATCTCTGCCGGGAGCACGCCCCCCAAACCAAGGATAATGCCGAACAGGACAGCCAGGCCCACCAGCGTTTTCAGCACCTGGAAAGGCAGGGGTGCTGAAACAAGAGATCCCACTTTTTCTTTTTCCAGCAGATAACCAAAGGATGCTCCACCCAGATATCCCAGGATCTTTGGCGGATCGGTTCCCGGCAGCACAGCTGCCAGCAAGATCGGAAAGGCCAGAGAAATAACAAGGAGGGCCGGTGTGGAATACCGTTCCAGCAAACCCTTTTCATAAATCCTGGCACTGATCCACAAAAAGAAAAGCAGGAAAGGAATGCCGAAAACAAACCCACCCAGGACATCACCCAGAAAGTGGTATCCCAGGGCCAGCCTGGAAAAAGCAATCATTACAACAGCTATAAAAGTCCAAACCCAGAAAGCCCTGTTCTGAATCCTTACAGCAAGATAACCCCAGACTGTAACTGCAGTCAGGGTATGCCCACTGGGGAAAGCATAACTGCCCGGGGGATGTTCGATTCCTTCAATCGGGGGCCTTTCCAGCAGGGTTATGTCTTTAATCAGGTTGCTGCAGGTAGCGGAGCTAAGAAGGACAAACGCGCCCCAAAAACCAAGGGTTTTGCTTACACACCAGATTAAAACGCTAAAAAGAACCATGAAAAATTCGTCATCGCCTAAAAAAGTAAAGGCCCGAAAAAGCACCTCCACACCGGACACCGTTCGCCACTGCTGAAGGGCGGCAATCATTTCCACACTCCGGGTAAACTGCCAGGCAAAAATCAAAATCAGCGCCGACACGATTGTTACCGCCCACAAAAGTTTAATCCAGAACCATTCGCGCTTCGGATCAACTGAAAAATAAGGTTTTGTTACAGGAGAATTCAAGCTACTTTTACCTCCCCGCCTTGTTCTGTTACTAGCTATCACCGATTTCTAAGTCCGGGTCGATCTCCAGCATTAACTGAGCCGCCTGCTCCAGGAAAGGGCCGGGGACCAGGACCTGGACTTCCATGGCCTGGCCGCCGATAACCCGCATTGCACCGGTATAGGGACTGCTGTCCGCTTTTCGGGCCGGAATACCCTTCTCCTGCAAAAAGCCGCAAATTATATCCGCTTCTACATCATTGCTGGCTTCAACCAAGATTTCCCAGTCGTTTTGCATCACTGTCGCAACGGCCACCTGCCTTTTCTCTGCTGTCTTACATTTCCATATTACTTCTTTATTACTTCTTTTTAACCAGGCATTACTCCTGCCGCTGAATCGGCCTATTCAATAACTAAAACCAGGTACCACCCAGCAGGTTATGGTGCTGATGGCCCGGATCGGAACCATAAACAAATTTGACAGGACAACTAAAGCGAATTATGATCTGATTATAATATGGTGCTCTGGTAGCCTTTTTTTTTACCGCCAATCTTTACTCAAACACCTGTTATGCACTTTTATTTTCATGCTGCTCAGGCCGCTCATAAAAACATGATCCCGGTTTTATGCCGGGCGGAGGAACTAAATGAATAATAAAAAAACAATTATCGAAAAAGGCAAAACCGTGCAATCCCTGGAAAGGGCGCTGACAATAGTAGAGCACATGGCCGAGGCTGGCCGCCCTGTTACCATCAGCGAACTATCAGAAGGTGTAAATTTAAAAATCAGCACTGTGCACCGGCTCTTAAATACCCTCTTAAAACGTGGCTATGTAGAGCAGGATCCGGAAACCAACAAGTACCAGCTGGGCCTCAAACTGCTGGAAGTAGCCAATAATATTTTTTCTTATTCTGATATAAGGACCATCGCCAGCCCATTTCTGACAGAGCTGGTAGACCGGTGCAACGAAACCGCCAACCTTGCCGTTTTGGATGAAACCGAAATAGTTTACATCGATCAAATCGAATCGCACAACTATATCATCGTTAAAATGTTTGCTGAGGTTGGCAACAGGGGGCCCGTTCACTGTACCGCTTCAGGGAAAATTCTGCTGGCCTACCTTTCCGAAAAAGAACTTGATCTTGTCCTGCCCAGGATAGAGTTAAAAAAATACACCAGCCAAACTATTAGCGACCCGAAAGAGCTAAAAAAAGAACTGACCCGCTCCAGGAAACAGGGATACGCCTTAGATTGGGGCGAAATGGAGGAAAACGTACGCTGCATAGCCGCACCAATCTTCAACTATGAGAACAAAGCCGTTGCCAGCATCGGGGTTTCCGGTCCCGATAACCGGATCACGGCAGATTATATCAACCAAGAACTGGCCGGCATAGTAACAGATATCGCCGCTAAAGCTTCAATCAAGATGGGCTACAGCAAAGGGAAAGACCTGTTATCCATATCGTAACAGGCAGTTAAAAATCTAAGATTTGTTCCGCCTCTTCCCTGTCTAAATCCATAACATGTTTGATGCCGCTTATTTCTGCGGCTTCTTTTGTCAGGGCGGCAATGTCATCCCTGGATATATATTCCAGGGAAAACTTGCGGTTGCCACACATCAACTGTTTCAAGCCCTGGGCCAGACGTTCATAGTAGGTGTACAGTCCCAGTGCACCGGGGGGCAATTCCTCAAACAGGTCACTGCCAAGCTCATGTTTCAACTCGGAAGCAGTCACAAATATTTCTTCAACATCGGAACCAAAGCGCTCCACGTATACCGGGAGCTTGTTTTCCGCTATCCTCGAACCGATTGTTTTCCCGACCATTGCCGCAGCCAGCGGCGCCCTGGCCATGCCGATCAGCTTAACATGGGGGGCGGCAATAGCCAGTCCTTTGAAAATCTGGTCTTCAAAAGCAAAACCTCCCCCTAAAGAAATATCGGGCATATAATGGTCCTTGGCTTTTAACTTCTCACAATAGCTGTAAAGAAGAGAATGCAGCTCTACTGAGGGAACACCCCATTCGTTCATCATCCGCCAGGGGCTCATGCCTGTCCCTCCGCCTGCCCCGTCCACGGTAACAAGATCTATGTCAGCCAGGGAAGAAAACCGCAAGGCCCTGGCCAGATCGGCCGGCCTATAAGCTCCGGTCTTTAAAAATACATTCCTTGCCCCCGCTTCTCTCAGGCTTTTCACCCTCTGCAGAAATGATTCCTCGTCAACGATGCCCAGCAAAGAATGGCGTTCAAATTCTTTAAAGCTTCCACGCCGGAAGGCCTCGGCCACATGGGGATCCTCCGGATCGGGCAAAACAACATATCCTCTCTTCTTCAACATCAGGGCTTTATCCAAGCTTTTGATTTTAACTTCGCCGCCAATATCTTTAGCGCCCTGGCCCCACTTCAGTTCCACAGCATCAACATCCAGCTGTTCAAGCGCATATTCAAGGGTTCCCAGTCGGCTGTCTTCTACATTAGCCTGGACCACTATGGCACCGCAGCCGCCCACCTGCCACTTTTTGAATAATTCCACCCGGCGCTTTAAGTCAGACGTTTTGACTACGCGGCCGTTCTCTAGTACCGCATCTTCATCCATGCCGCTGACATTTTCACCAACAGTCAGGATAATCCCACAAAGCGCTGCACCGGCTGCCAAACTTTCCCAGTTATTCCTGGCTACATCGGTAGAACCGATACCGGATATAACAACAGGCAGTTTCACCCTGATATCTTTATTCTTACCAATTGACCGTCCCAATTCCACATTAGGAAAGATTGCCTTTTCAGTATCTGCCTCTATACCTTTAGCTCCCATCATGGTGCCCATGATCGAAAAATGAGAATAATCGACGGGGTATTTTTTCTCAGAAGCGGTGGTAATGATACCAAAAGGCTGGGGGTAAAGGGTTTCATGGCCGCGGTAGGCCGATTTTCCGATTTCACACATTCCCACACAGCCATCAATACAGGTCACACACATTCCGCTGTAAGGGTTGATCGAGCCTTCCGTCCGGTTCTTGGTTAAGGTTGCGGCTGAAGCATTGGGTTTGTAAATACTCATGTCAAATTCTCCCCTTCATAATTAAACTAATATATTATAATTGACCTGCTTACTGATTGGTCTTCTTTTTTAACTCACAGGCTGCGCAGGGATCCATATAGCACAAAGTATGATCGTTGTTTTCCAGGCAGGGCGGTGAAAGGTTCAGGCAAGCATTGCATAATGTGCTTTCTTCACTGGGACCCTGGCAGCGGGCCTGACAAACCGGACAAATATACATGCATGCCCCACAGAGGCGGCATTGTTCGGACTTCCTGTCAAA
Source organism: Syntrophomonadaceae bacterium (assembly GCA_003554615.1). Lineage (GTDB taxonomy): Bacteria > Bacillota > Dethiobacteria > DTU022 > DTU022 > B1SED10-74M. The sequence goes on along the minus strand of PWGX01000002.1, from coordinate 8,321 downwards.
AGCGGTGCTGATCCGCCGATTGACGCCCCTGTCAACAAAGCCGATCGCCTTTGCCTGCATTTGCTCCTCACACATTCTGACACACAGACCGCACAATATGCACTCTTCGTTTTTTGGTGAAAAGCGGACTCCGGTAACACCATATTTTGAAGCCAGATCCTGAATTGTTTTCGAGGATGGGCACGTCGCCAGGTAAAGCTCGATGATCATTTTTCTGGTCTGCATTACCCGCACGGTATTGGTCCTTACATTCAGCTTTTCCCTGGCTGGGTAGGTGCAAGAACTAACCAGGCGAGATTTGCCCGGCTCTCCTATTTCGACCAAGCATAACCGGCATGCCCCGTAGGGGCTTAAAGCTTCATCATAGCAAAGGGTCGGAATATTAGCCCCGTAAAACCTGGCTACATCGAGCAGGGTAGCACCCGGTTCCACACTAATCTTGAGGCCGTCCATGGTCAGATTAATCAATTTTTCACCTCATCTAGCGGTCCTACTGCTTTAAGATTGCCTCATTTCGGCATGTAGAAAAGCAAATACCACACTTATCACACTGATCTTTATCAATATAATGGGTCTGTTTCTGCTCTCCGGTTATAGCATCCGACGGGCAATTCTTTTTACATAAACCGCATCCGTTACAGTAGGATTCAATGATCTCAAAAGTAATCAGCGCCCGGCAAACACCGGCCGGACATTTATTTTGTAAAATATGAGCCCTGTATTCATCTTCAAAATATTTTATGGTCGACAGCACCGGGTTGGGAGCAGTTTGACCAAGCCCGCACAAGGTTGAATCTTTAACTACTTCTGCCAGTTCTTTTAACAGGTCCAGCTGGTCGAGTGAACCGCGTCCACAGGATATGTTCTGCACCAGCTCGAGCAGTCGGTTTATTCCTTCCCGACAGGTAAAACAACACCCGCAGGATTCATCAGCCAAAAATTTTAAAAAATACCCGGCCAGATCAACCATACAGGTATCTTCATCCATGACGATCATGCCCCCTGAACCCATCAAGGAACCCACTTCTGTTAAGCTCTCGAAATCGGTGGGCAGATCCAGGTATGAAGCAGGCAGACAACCACCCGAGGGACCTCCGGTCTGGACAGCTTTAAAGGCTTTTCCCTCTTTGATACCGCCCCCAATTTCAAAAATGATCTCTCTCAGGGTCATGCCCAGAGGCACCTCAACCAGGCCGGTATTGTTGACTTTGCCGACCAGCGAAAATATTTTTGTCCCACTTGATGCCTCGGTTCCAGTTGCGCGGTAGTTTTCCGCTCCCTGTTTGATAATATGAGGGACATTGGCCAAGGTTTCTACGTTATTGACCACGGTCGGCCTGTCCAGGTAGCCGTGCTGTACCAGGCGGGGAGGCTTTTGGACCGGTTCCCCAATTCTTCCGTCAACCGAAGCAATAAGGGCGGAAGTTTCACCACATACAAAAGCGCCCGCCCCGATGCTTAGGTAGATTTGAACCCCGAAACCACTGCCCAGGATATCGTCGCCTACCAAACCCAACTCTTCCGCCCGGTTAATCGCAGTCTTGATCTTCTCCACGGCGGTGGGATACTCAGATCGAATATATACTACGCCTTCCCGGGCACCGGTGGCATACGCACCAATAATTAATCCTTCCAGAACAGCATGAGGATTGCCTTCCAGAAGGCTCCGATCCATAAATGCGCCCGGATCTCCTTCATCGGCATTGCAGATTATAAACTTCCTGCCTGATGCCTTGAAGCATTCTTCCCACTTAAGGCCGGCATCAAATCCGGCTCCACCCCGGCCTCTTAAACGGGCCTCTTTGACTTCTTGCACAACTTCACCCGGACTCATTTCCGTGACCGCTTTCACCAGGGCCTCGTAACCGCCCAGGGCTATATAATCTTCTATTTTGGTGGGATCTGTTTTCCAATTGCCACCCAGCAAATTCCTGACCTGCTTTTTGTAAAATGGAAGGTCCCGGGCATAGGCATATTTTTCGCCACTGGACGGATCCCTGTAAATAAGCCTGTCAATAATCCGGCCCTCCAGGACAGTTTCTTCTACAATTTCCAGCATATCATCAGGAATGACCCTGTGGTATAATATCTCCTCCGGGTAAACAATTACCAGGGGCCCGCTTTCACACAGGCCCAGGCAACCTGTAAACCTGGTTCCTACCGTTTCACTCAAATCTTTTTCTTTCAGGCACCGATCCAGGTTTCCCAGAATCGCCTTTGAATTTCTGGCGGTACATCCGGTATCGCCGCAAATCACAATAAAACGATTATTGTCCCGGTACTGCTTTTGATAATTCCGCTGGATATAAAAAAACTCTTCTGCGCTTTTTATTTTTGGCGCTTCCAAATCCATATTGCCGGACTCCTCTTAATATCATATTACTCACTTAAACCGGAAGACACTGTTTGTTCAGTCTTGGTCGGGTTATCGCTAAAAAGTCTACGCACTTTCAAGGAGGTCATCTGACCGTAATATCGACCATCAACAATTACCAGGGGCGCCAGGGCGCAGGCGCCAACACAATTAACGCATTTAAGGGAATACTCACCGTCTTCAGTCGTGGAACCTATATCAACCCCAAGGGTTCGGGAAATTTCTTCAGTAATTTTTTCACTTCCCCGCACGTGGCAGGCCGTTCCGGTGCAGGTGACAACCTCGCGACGGCCCTGCGGGGCCAATCTAAAGTTCTTGTAAAAAGTAGCAACACTATAAAAATCTATTAGAGGAACTTTCAGCTCCCGGGCAGCCTTTTCCAAGGCTTCTTCGGGAAGGTAGCCATAATAACCCTGGATAGCTTGAAGCACTGTAATAACCGAAACCCCATTAGGGCCACAGGGAACCTCGAGCCCGAGCACAGTATTTTTTTTCATGGCAGTCACTTAATCACCCCGTCATATTTCCACATTATGAAATTACTTTCCGTTTTAGTGTATTAAAAATTATAAGGCCTTTCCGGACTGCTGTCAAGCAAATTGATCCAAAACGATTAGATCAAATTTTTATGCCGCCTTGTTTCCGGGCAGATCACAGGCACCACAATTTCTGAACCGTATTCGATCATCAATTAACTACCTATTAAACCGGTAGTGAGGATTTTTGTTGGGAATGATACAATAAACAGGCGGGCGGGCGCCTGCAAAGGAGGCTGACTTGAAGTGATTGTTAGCAAAATCAAGCTGAAAAAAATTGCCTTATCTGCAGGTGCAGACCAGGTCGGGATTACCACTGCTGAACCGCTGCTTTACATGAAGGGACGCCTGGAAAAGCGTAGAAAAGAAAAAAGGATTACTCCGTTTGAAGAAAGCTACATAACCCGGCGTCTTTATCCCGCCCCTTTATTACAAGGAACCCGGAGCATTATAACCGTCGCTGCCCCTTATGCACCCCCCGAGCTCCCTGGACTGAAAGGAACAGCTGAACCGGCCGGGAAAGTAGCCCGCTGTGCCAGGAGTTTGGACTACCATCTCCTGGTGGAAGATTTATGCCGGAGAATAGTGGAAAAGCTAAAGCTAGAAATCAAACCGATCTTCGAATACAGGATTTTATGCGACCGCAGCCCACTGCTTGAAAGGGAACTGGCCCGTAACTCCGGCCTGGGCTTAATCGGCGAAAACTGCACCCTGATCAACTCTACTTACGGTTCTTACACGGCCCTGGGCACGATCCTGGTTAATATAGAGCTGGAACCAGATCAACCGGGAAAAAGCCCCTGCCAGAAATGCGGCAAATGCCGGGAAGTCTGCCCTACCGGCGCCCTGACAGAACCATACACCATCGATCCTCAGTTATGCCTCTCCTACCTGACCCAGGCCCCCGGGATTATTCCCAGGCCCATGCGTTCCTTGATGGGAAGGCACATATACGGCTGCGACATTTGCCAGGAAAACTGCCCCCACAATAAAGACGTGGCAAGTTCCCCATTTCCGGAAATGGCCTTTTCCTATTTTCCTGCTGAGCCACTTTTACTCCCCTTTTTACGCATAACCCAGAAAGAATTCAAAACTACTGTGGGCCTCACCTCGGCCGGGTGGAGGGGTAAAACCACCCTGCAGCGCAATGCAGTAATAGCCCTTGGCAATATAAAAGACCCGGTTGCAGAACAGCCCCTGGCAGCCATGCTGGAAAATGATCCGCGGAAAATAATCAGGCTGCACGCAGCCTGGTCCCTGGGCCGAATCAAGACTAAGAAATCACTTTTTGCCCTGGATAAGTCTTTTCAAAATGACCCCGATACAGAAGTCAAAACAGAAGCAAAAATAGCCCTCGAAGGACAATAAACAGCGGGCAGGACCGGCAGAGCAGTAATCAGGTTTAAAACGGCCAATGTATATTGCTGAGGAAACAGATTTGATATAATAAATGTAAGGATCGAGAAAGGAGCTTAGTATAAATGAACAACTCGTTCCGCCTGATGTACATCAGGGACATCCCGGTCGAGATACATATAAGCTGGCTTTTAATTTTTTTTCTGTTCAGCATCAGCCTGGCCCAGGGTTATTTCCCCTTAATGGTGGAAGGACTAAACAGCCAGGTTTACTGGGTAGCCGGAATAATCACCACACTGCTGGTATTTGCTTCCGTGTTAACCCATGAGCTAGGCCATTCCTTTGTCGCCCTCAGTGAAAACATTCCCATAAAAAAAATCACCCTCTTTATTTTTGGAGGAGTGGCCCAGATGGAAGCGGAGCCAACCAGCGCTAAAACAGAGCTTAGGGTAACTGCAGCCGGGCCGTTAACCAGCTTTGCCCTGGCATTTATCACCGGCGGTTTGTATTACCTGGTTTTGCCGCCGGGGCAAATTTTCAGTGAAGCCATATTCTTTGTAGCCCGTGTCAACCTGATCATGGCCGTTTTCAACCTGGTCCCCGCTTTTCCTCTTGATGGGGGGCGCTTATTTCGCTCAATAATCTGGTATTTTGGTAAAAATATGCTTAAAGCGACCAGGGTCGCGGTAACTGTGGGCAGCATGCTTTCTTTCTTTGCCATGGGACTCGGCTTTGTCATGATCTTTTTCCAGGGAAATTTATTTGGCATCTGGCTTATCTTCCTGGGCTGGATGATCTACCAGGCCGGCCAATCAAGCTATTCACAGCTCGTGTTTAAGGATACTTTTTCCGGAGTTAAAGTTTCTAAAATTATGAGCACCAACCTGCAAACCGTCTCCCCGGATGCGACCCTGGAGGAACTGGTGGACTACTTTCTGCACTATAAGTACGGGGCTTTTCCTGTAGTCTATGGCTCCACTACCCACGGGATTGTAACTCTTCAGGAGATGAAAGAGGTGCCGCGGGAAAAATGGCCTTATACCACGGTAGCCCATATATTGACCCCGCTTAAAGAAACCATGGTTATAAATCCCGACAGCGATGCCGCCGAAGTGATGATGAAAATGGCCAACCAGAATATCGGACGGGCCCTGGTCATGGAAGACGACAGTGAACTGGTCGGCCTGCTCAGCAGGACCGATATGATGCGTTTAATCCAAATGCACATGGTCCTGGGAGAAGAGTAAATAACCATCTCCCAGATGCTGTTAAAAGCTCCAGCACGTATTATTACATTAAGCTATAGCAAAAGGAGATGCAATCATGACTGCACTGGTAGTCCCCATCAAAAGAGGCTTAATTAAAAGCATGAACCTGCTCTGGCTCCTGGTTAAAATAATTATCCCCGTGTCAAGCCTGGTAGCCCTGCTCAACCACTTTGGCATAATGGAATTGATAGCCGGTTTCTTTTCCCCGGCCATGGCCCTGTTTGGGCTCCCCGGTGAAGCAACGATCGCCCTGCTGCTAAGCTTTTTCGTGAATTTTTACGCCGCCCTGGGCGCAATTACCGCCATGACTTTGACCACCCAGCAAATGACAGTCCTGGCCGTAATGATTGGAATCTGTCACGAATTGCCTATAGAAACTGCCGTCAGCAGTTATACGGGCCTGCGAATTCCGGCGGCAGCCATCCTGCGGATTTTTACCGCCCTTGCAGCCGGACTGCTTATAAATATGATCTACAATATGGCCGGGGGAGGATAATAAATGGAAATCTTTGCGCTGCTCTTCAATACCATTATCGACAGCCTGCTCAGCATTGCCCGGTTGGCGTTGATCCTGATCCCGATCCTGGTCTTGATTGAAATCGCCCGTTATTACCAGGTTATCGAAAAAATGACCGCCCGGGTTAAAGGAGTTCTGCGGTTTCTAACCCTGCCCAAAGAGGCAGCTTTTCCAATGCTGGCCGGTATTTTTTTCGGGATCGTCTTAGGGGCTGCCTTGATTATCGAGTATTCCAGGGACGGGTCTTTGAACAAGCGCGATCTGCTGCTGATCGGTATCTTCCTCAGCATATGCCACTCCGTGGTTGAAGATACTTTCATCCTGGCAGTATTCGGAGCCAATCCGGTGGTCCTCCTGACCACCCGCATCATTCTGGCGGTTATGATTACCAGGGCGGCTGCCTTTTTACTCGATCGCTCCGGGGCCAGGCTGTCTTAAACACTGAAAGCCTGGTAGCCCTGATAATTATCGGCAATATCCTCGGCCCAGTATAAAAGCAGTTCATCCCCCATAAACGGAGCCACCAGCTGCACCCCCAGGGGCAGATTATTGCCTGACTTCCCGGCAGGAATAGTGACTGCGGGAAGCCCGGCATGGGTCCAGGGCAGGTTCAGGCCGGGGTCCCCGGTAGATTGGATTCCTTCCGGAGCCGGGCCCGGTGCAGCCGGAGCAATCCACAGGCTGACCCCTTTTTCCCACATTACCGATTCAAGTTCATCTCTGAGTTGTTTCTGTTTCCTGCGGGCAGTTGCCAGTTCTTCTTCCGTTGCTTTCTGCCCTTCTTTAATCAGCTCGGCCGTGCGCGGCCGGTATAAATCAGCAAAACGGGCATAAAGATCCCTGTGTTCATCCGCCATTTCCGCCGCTACTAATTTACGGTGCCAGTAGGTAATTTCTTCAATATCGTCCAGTATATTTACTTCTTCGATCACATAACCGGCTTTACGCAGGCTCTCCAGCTGCTGTTTAAAAGCTTTCATCCCTTCCGGAGAGACCTGTTCATCCAGATATTTACCCCTGGGCACGCCAAGAACAGGCTGGTAGGTTACGCTGATTTCCTGCCAGCTGTAACAAAGATTTCCTGCAGCCAGAATCATCCCACCGACATCCTGAGTAAACAGGCCGACATGGTCGGCTGAGCGGGAGAAATGAATCAACCCCTCGGTGGGGATCCTGTTGTAGCTGGGCTTAAACCCGACAACCCCGCAGTACGCAGCGGGGCGATTAACAGAACCAATAGTCTGGGTGCCCAAAGCAAGCGGGCAAAAACCGGCTGCAACGGCAGCGGCCGAACCGCTGCTTGAACCACCCGGGGTGTGTTCAAGGTTGTGCGGGTTCCTGGTCGGCCCCGGCTCAAAATAAGCAAATTCCGTAGTGACAGTTTTGCCGAGGATAAGAGCTCCGGCCTGGCGGAGAAAAGTAACACAGTCGGCTTCCGGCCCGGTAAATTCTTCCGGATCTATCCTGGTATTGGCCCTGGTCACAAACCCCTCTACATGGAAAATATCTTTTACTCCCACCAGGGCTCCGTAAAGCGGGGGTCTGCTTTCCGGATTGGGGTAAATATTTTGCAGTGATCCTGCTTCGCCTAGCAAACGTTCCCTGCGCTCGGGTTCAGGTAGCAAAGTCTGTATTTCTCGGTCTGATTTATCGATCCGGTCACATTGAGCATTAATGTAATCTTTTAAATTGATCTTATCGTTGATTAAATCCTCCACACTCACAGCAAGGGGGGCCGGATGAAGGTACATATTATATTCCTCCCATATCAATTTATTTATTTAAAGCACCTGTCCGATCTATAAAAACAAGAGATCAAAGAGATGGGCAACAGTGCCGGCGGCAACGCAAAAAACCGCGTGCAGGACCATCCGGAGCAAACTAAACTTAACACCAAGAAATCCGCTTTCAAAGGGTATCCTGGACAATCCCAGCATGGTCCAGCCGGAGAGCATAGAAATGGTTGTCCCCAGGCCCGCCCCCGAACCATAAATAGTAGCGATAATGGGATAAGAAGCATAAGGCCCGAAGGCCATCATCATTCCCCCGAAGGTTCCGAGAAACACACCGGTAATTCCGGCTTCCTGGGCCAGCCAGCGTTTGATGAATTCTTCGGGTATTAAAACTTCCAGCAAACCGGACAGCAGCAGGGCCAGCAGAATAACCGGCAGGGCAACCAGCATCTGGCGCAGGCCGGATTTAACCCCTTCCTTATGCCGGCCATGCTTTATATTCAGCAAAAACAACAACCCTGCAATGATGAAAAAAAT
>PWGX01000043.1 GCA_003554615.1 Syntrophomonadaceae bacterium | reverse complement strand
CAGGTCCGGTTTTATGACCCTGATGAACTGGAAGAGTTTTTGCTCGATACCAGGGGGTCGTACGGTGGTGTGGGTATCAGGATTATTGAAACCGATGAAGATATCGTTGTTTTTGAAGCCTTTCCCGATTCGCCTGCCGAAAGAAGCGGGATCGTTGCCGGGGACCGGATCCTGGAAGCAGACGGCCACCCATTGACCGGGGAAGGCCTTGACCGGGCCGTCGAATTGTTGAGAGGGCCCAGCGATACAACTGTTGACATAAAAGTTCGGCGCCCGGGCGCAGAAGATCCGATCGAAATGACCGTGCGAAGAGAAGAAATTCAAATCACCACCGTAACCAGTGAAAGGCTGGAAGGTAATGTCGGGTATATTGATGTGACCAATTTTGACAGCAATACCGCCGATGAGTTTTTAGACCGGTTAAAACAGCTTGAACAGGAAGGCCTGGAACAGGGATTAATCCTTGACCTGCGCAACAATCCCGGGGGCCTTGTTGACCAGGTTGTAGAGATAGCCGGGGAGATTGTCCCGGAAGGAGAAATTGTCCGGCTGGTCGGCCGTGACGGAGAAGTTAGAGATGTATACAAATCCAGTGCTGCTGGGAAACCTTACCCGATCGTGGCCCTGATCAACGAGGAATCCGCCAGTGCTGCTGAATTACTGGCCGGAGCCCTTCAGGACAGGGATGCGGCGCTGCTGGTTGGCCAGACCACTTTTGGCAAGGCCTCGGTCCAGCAGCTGGAACAGCTTCCGGGTGAAAATGCGATCATGCTGACCGTGGCCAACTATTTTACCCCTTCGGGGCATAACATTGACAAGCACGGCATTACTCCAGATTATGAAGTGGAGATGCCCGAAATACTTCATTATTACCGCTATTTTCATCCGGGGCGCCTGGAACTGAATGATTATGGTACCGATGTGGAGATGCTGCAGGAAATGCTGGCCCAGCTGGGTTATGAAATTAACACCAGCGGTTACTTTGATGAACAGACCAGCCAGGCCTTAACTGAATTCCAGGTTAATGCCGGAATCGAACCCGGCGGTGAATTTGATGATCAGACCTGGGTAAAGCTGCGGGAAGCCCTCGATATGGCCTCCCGTGAGCAGGATGAGCAGCTCAATTTCGGGCTTGAATTGATAAAAGATCCAGAACCCTGGAACCTTATTGGGGGAACCGAATAATATATGCATCTTTTTTTGGAAATCAGTCAGATCTTTGTAACAACCTTCATGTTTGCCTTAATCATGCCCATATTCTGGATCGTGCTTTTCCTGGTCTACCTGCAGTACAGGCGGCAGGCCTCGACGGAAGAAAAACTTTATGGACGGAGTATTAACCGGGTCGGAAAACAGATGCTTATGTCGATCGGCCTGGGATTGGTGGGCGGTTTCGGGGCCAGTGCCATCCTTATTTTCATGGGGTTGTCCCTGGAGCAGATCGGCCTCTATTTTATCTGGCCGGTAGCCCTGCTTTTACTGTTGATTAACCCCCGCTACCTGTGCTTTTCATATGCCGGCGGTATCGTGGCGGTAATGGTCTTAGTGGTCCGGTACGCTTTTCTGCCCCTGTTTCCGGGCCTGGGAGAAAATGTTGTTATTGAGTCGCTGATGCGGATCCATATTCCCGCCCTGCTGGTATTGATCGGACTGCTCCATCTCGCCGAAGCCCTCTTGATCTACCTGGGCGGGCACTGGGGAAGCAGCCCCATTTACCTGAAAAGGGACAACGGCGAGGTAGTTGGGGCCTTTTCCCTGCAGCGCTTCTGGCCCCTGCCCCTGGTGGCCCTGCTGGTTACCATGGTCGCCGAGCCGGAAATTGTGGGTGTCAGTATGCCGGAGTGGTGGCCGATTCTCCAGCCGGCCCTGCAACCCGGTGAAGGGCAAAGCCTGCAGTTCATGATCGTCCCGGTTGCGGCCGGCCTGGGTTACGGCGATATGGTCCTTTCTTCGACCCCGCGGGAACGAACTGCTTTTTCAGCCAGGTGCCTGGCTTCCTACAGCTTGGTGTTGCTTGTTATAGCAGTTGGTTCGGAATTTTTCCCGCCGCTGGTGGTGCCCGGGGTTATCTTTGCCCCCCTGGGGCATGAAATGCTGATCCTGTATGGTAAGAATAAAGAAGAAAACAGGATTCCCCGCTACCGCAAGGTTAAGGCGGGGGTAACTATCATGATGGTTTTACCTGATACGCCGGCCCATGAGGCGGACCTGAGGCAGGATGATATCATCTTGAAAGTTAACGGTGAACCGGTTTCTGATAACCGGGAACTGCTGGAGAAAGTCGAAGCCAGCTATTTCATGGTCCTCATGGACGGGATCAGGGACAATCAGCCTTTTTCAGCAGTTTTAAAAAAACAACCCCGGGAAGAGGCAAGTGCAAACGGAACTTTTCAAGATCGCCTCAATTCATCCCGCTCGCATTATTCTATCCTGCACCGGAGTGCAGCTCTGGGCATTATACCGGTTCCTGCCCCCGATTCTCCAGTCTACTTGGAAGTGCGCAAACCAGATCCCCTGGCCAAGTTTAGGCGCCTGCGCAACAAGGTGAAAAGGCTCAGCGTTTCTTAAACCATTTCTAAGCTTAAAGGTATTTATGCATAAAAAAGGCTTGCTTTCGGAACAATTATTATTATAATTGGTAAAGTAGCCTGCGCTTAACTATGTTATAATTATTACTGTCAGTTATAACAAACAAGCCGCTGAACGGGAGGTGGATCAATGGCCGTTGACAGTGGCTTTAAAATCAGATCCGGGTACAGGCCTACCGGAGATCAGCCGGAGGCTATAGAAACCCTGGTGCAAGGTTTACACCGGGGTTCTCGTTACCAGACCCTTCTTGGTGTAACCGGTTCCGGTAAGACATTTACCATTGCCAATGTTATCGAAAGGGTCCAGCGGCCCACTTTGGTGATGGCGCCCAATAAAATACTGGCCGCCCAGCTCTGCAGTGAGTTCAAGGAGCTATTTCCGGGCAATGCCGTTGAATATTTTATCAGTTATTACGATTATTACCAGCCGGAAGCCTACATACCACAGAGCGATACGTTTATCGAGAAAGATTCTTCGATCAACGATGAGATTGATAAATTGCGTCACTCCGCTACCAGTGCCCTGCTGGAACGGCCGGATGTGATCATAGTCGCTTCCGTTTCCTGTATTTACGGCCTGGGTTCTCCCCACGAATATAAGGAACAGGTTCTTTCCCTGCGACCGGGCTCCAGGACCAGTCGGGACGAGCTTATCGGTCGCCTGGTTGACATCCACTACCAGCGCAATGAGATCGATTTCCACCGCGGTACTTTCCGGGTCCGGGGTGATGTGGTCGAAATTATTCCCGCCTCGTTTTCCGAGGCCGCGATCCGGGTAGAGCTTTTCGGGGATGAACTGGAAAGAATCAGGGAAGTGGACCTGGTCAGCGGCAAGGTGATCGGCGATCGGTCCCATGTGGCCATCTTCCCGGCTACCCACTATGTGACAGCGCCTGATCAGCTGCAGCGGGCCGTTGCCGGTATCGAGGCTGAACTGCAGGAACAGCTCGCTTACTTCAAGCGTGAAGGCAAATTGCTCGAAGCCCAGCGTTTGGAGCAGAGGACCCTTTTTGACCTGGAGATGCTCCAGGAAATCGGCTTTTGCAGCGGTATTGAAAACTATTCGCGGCACCTTGACGGCAGGCCTCCCGGTAGCCGCCCGGCCACGCTGATGGATTATTTTCCCCCCGAAATGCTGGTTGTGATTGATGAATCGCACATTACCATCCCTCAAATCAATGGGATGTACCGGGGCGATATTTCCCGCAAGAAGACCCTGGTGGAGCACGGCTTCAGGCTACCTTCTGCTCTCGACAACCGGCCGCTTCGCTTCGAGGAGTTTGAATCCCTGGTCAATCAGGCCATCCTGGTTTCGGCTACCCCCGGCCCCTGGGAACTCGAACACAGCGAAGCGATCGTCGAACAGATTATCCGGCCTACCGGCCTGGCTGACCCGGTAGTGGAAGTCAGGCCGGCCGAAGGCCAGGTCGACGACCTCTACGGTGAAATCAGGGATAGGGCCGAAGCAGGCCAGAGGGTTTTGGTGACGACCATGACCAAAAGGATGTCTGAAGATCTGACTGAATATTACCGGAACATGGGATTAAAGGTGCGTTATATGCACTCCGAGATCGATGCCCTGGAGCGGATGACCATTATCAGGGGTCTGCGCCTGGGAGACTTCGATGTCTTGATCGGGATCAACCTGCTCCGTGAAGGACTTGATCTGCCCGAAGTTACCCTTGTTGCCATCCTCGATGCCGATAAAGAAGGGTTCCTGCGGTCGGATCGCTCCCTGATCCAGACCATCGGGCGTACCGCCCGCAATGTGGAGGGCAGGGTGATCATGTACGCGGAAGACATTACGCCTTCTATGCGGCGGGCTCTTGACGAAACGGAACGCCGGCGCCAGAAGCAGCTGGCGTATAACGAGCAGTACAATATTACCCCGCAGAGCATCATTAAACCGGTCCGGGCCGTTATAGAAGCCACGGCGGTAGCGGAAGAAACAGAAGGCTATGAGGTGGAGGACCTTAAAAAAGTCGATCACAACAAACGCCGAAAAATGATCAAAGATCTGCGTAAAGAAATGAACAAGGCTTCCAAAGAACTGGCTTTTGAAAAAGCCGCAGAACTGCGGGATATGATCTATGAGCTTGAAAAACAATGACCAAACAATGTCATAGGAACCGTCCCCTTGACACCCTGAAACTACAAGAACGAGGTGACCGATTTGGCGGCAGGAGAAATAATCATCCGCGGGGCCAGGGAGCACAATCTGAAAAATGTTGACCTGGAACTGCCCCGCAATCAATTCATAGTTTTTACCGGCTTGAGCGGCTCGGGCAAATCATCCCTGGCTTTTGATACCATTTACGCCGAGGGCCAGCGGCGCTACGTGGAATCGCTTTCGGCTTATGCCCGCCAGTTCCTGGGGCAAATGGAAAAGCCGGATGTCGACCAGATCGAAGGCCTTTCGCCGGCCATATCGATCGACCAGAAAACAACTTCACGGAACCCGCGCTCCACGGTGGGGACAGTGACCGAGGTATATGACTATATCCGGCTTCTATTTGCCCGGGTCGGCACTCCCCACTGCCCCACCTGCCAAAAACCGATCAGCCAGCAGACGGTCCAGCAGATCGTCGACCAGGTGGCTGCTATGCCGGAAGGGACAAGGATCCAGGTCCTGGCCCCGCTGGTCAGGGGCCGTAAAGGAGAGTACTCGCGCCTTTTTGATGAAATGGCCCGCAAGGGGTATGTCCGGGCCCGGGTTGACGGAGAAGTCCGGGAACTGGAAGAAGATATCAGATTGGACAAGCAGAGAAAGCATCATATCGAGGTTGTTGTTGACCGCCTGGTTATTCGGGAGGGGATCCAGTCCCGGTTGGCCGATTCGCTGGAAAATGCCCTGAAGTTGAGTGAAGGGCTGGTCCTGGTCCAGGACGTAGACGGCGATGAACAGCTTTTCAGCGAAAATTTTGCCTGCGCCGATTGCGGGTTCAGTTTTGAAGAGATTAGCCCCCGTATTTTTTCATTTAACAGCCCCTACGGGGCCTGCCCCGAGTGTAGTGGGCTGGGCAGCAAGGCCGAATTTTCCGCCGACCTGGTCATTCCCTACCCTGAGCTGTCGCTGCGGGAAGGCGCCGTCCATCCGTGGTCGGGCCAAAACTATTATCAGCAGTTCCTGGAAGCGGCGGCCAAAGCCTGGGGTGTGGATCTTGATAAGCCGTTTAAAGACCTCCTCCCCGAACACCAGCGCAAAATCTTGTACGGTTCGCCGGAAAAAATAAATTTCCGTTATGTAAACATGTTTAAGCGGGTCCGGAATTATAAAAAAGCCTTTCCCGGGGTGCTCAAGTTGCTGGAACGGCGCTATGCTTCTACCGGTTCGGAAGAGATGAGGGACGACATGGAGAAGTTCATGCAGGTCAGGCCCTGCCCCGCCTGTGAAGGGCGGAGGCTTAGACCTTCCAGCCTGGCCGTCCTGCTGGGCGGGTATAACATTGCCGCATTGTCGGCCCTGACGGTGGAGCAGGCGGCGAAGTTTTTTGAGCAGCTGCGGCTTACCCCGCGGGAAGAGCATATAGCTCGCCAGGTGCTGAAAGAAATTGGAGAGCGCCTGCAGTTTTTACGCCACGTAGGGTTGCAGTACCTGACTCTGGACCGGGCTGCTTCAACCCTGTCCGGGGGCGAAGCCCAGCGGATCAGGCTGGCCACCCAGATCGGTTCCGGCCTGACCGGTGTGATCTATATCCTGGACGAGCCTTCGATCGGCCTCCACCAGAGGGACATTGCCCGCCTTAACGCAACCCTCAAAAAACTGCGCGACCTGGGCAATACCGTCCTGGTGGTAGAACACGATGAAGAAACGATCCGCAGCGCCGATCACCTGGTGGATATCGGGCCGGGGGCTGGTGCGGCCGGCGGCAAAATAGTAGCCCAGGGGACGGTGGAGGAAATAACAGGCATCCCCGAATCGATTACCGGCGACTACCTGGCCGGACGGCGAGAAGTTGCCTTGCCTGTGCAAAGGCGTTTGGCTAATGATCGCTGGATCTGGATTCGCGAGGCGGAGGAGCATAACCTAAAAAAAATCGACGTAGGGATCCCCCTGGGGATGTTTAACTGTGTGGCCGGGGTCTCCGGTTCGGGTAAAAGCACCCTGATTAACGAAATCCTGGCCCGGGCCCTGGCCTGGAGACTGCACCGGTCCAGGGAACAGGCCGGCAGGCACAGGGAAGTTGAAGGCATAGAGCACCTGGACAAAGTGATTGTTGTCGACCAGTCGCCGATCGGACGGACCCCCCGTTCCAACCCGGCCACTTATACCGGCTTGTTTGACGGGATCAGGGAGTTGTTTGCCAAAACCCCGGAATCGCGCCGCCGCGGCTACAAACCGGGCCGGTTTAGCTTTAACGTCAAGGGCGGCCGCTGTGAAGCCTGCCGCGGTGACGGTATCCTGAGGATAGAAATGCACTTTTTGCCGGATGTTTATGTCCCCTGCGAAGTGTGCCGCGGCAAACGCTATAACCGGGAAACCCTGGAGGTCCGCTACAAGGAGAAAAATATCGCCGATGTCCTGGACATGACGGTGGAAGAGGCGCTTGAATTTTTCTCGGCCATTCCCAAAGTCCAGCGCAAGATGCAGCTCCTTTATGATGTCGGGCTTGGCTATATCAGGCTCGGCCAGCCAGCTACCACCCTTTCGGGCGGCGAGGCTCAGCGGGTTAAGCTGGCCACCGAGCTTTCCCGGCGCAGTAACGGACGCAGCCTCTATATCCTCGATGAGCCGACCACCGGCCTGCATCTTGATGACATATGCAAACTTCTACATATTCTCGATCGCCTGGTCGACAGCGGCAATACGGTAATTGTAATCGAACATAACCTGGAAGTGCTCAAAAGAGCCGACTATATTATTGACCTGGGGCCGGAAGGCGGAGACAAGGGGGGCCGGGTTGTGGCCGCCGGTTCCCCCGAAGAGGTTGCGACCTGCGATAATTCATATACCGGGCGGTGGCTGGCCGGCGCCCTGCCCCGGAACCGGCCGGTGGCGGAAACCAGGGTGACGGAGAGTTAAAACATGTTTCAGCAATTGAAGGAACAAGTGCGCCAGATCCCGGCCATGCCCGGGGTCTACCTGCTCAAAGATAAAAACGGCCGCGTCATTTACGTGGGCAAGGCGAATTCACTTCGTCACCGCCTCAGGTCGTACCTGGCTGAAAACGAGGCCGTGTCACCGCGCCTGCGTTCACTCCAAACCAGGCTGGCCGATATCGATTACGTCGTAACCGACACGGAAGTGGAAGCCCTGATCTTAGAATGCAACCTGATCAAGGAGTATCGGCCCCGCTTTAATGTCAATCTAAAAGACGACAAGGACTATCCGTATCTGATCCTTACTCCCGAGCTTTACCCGCGGATGGAGCTTCTCCGCCTTTCGCAAAGGGGAAGCAGGCGTGGCCGTTATTACCCCGTCCCCGGTAAAGAAGAGCAGCGTTTCGGGCCCTTTACCGATGTGGGGGCGGTGCGGGAAACGATGCGTTTTATCGGCTCTATTTTCCCCCTGCGCCGCTGCCGCCAACCCCTGGATGGCAGCTCTGCCACCGAGCGCCCCTGCCTAAACTACCAGATGGGCCGCTGCCTGGCACCCTGCCGGGGTGAAAAGTACGTTTCTCCCGAAAATTACGACCAAATGGTCAGGCAGGTAGGCATGTTCTTGCAGGGTCGGCATGGCGAGCTGGAGGCCAGGTTGAAGGAGCAGATGGAAGAAGCGGCCCGGGAGCACCGTTTTGAAGAAGCGGCCATGCTCCGCGATCGGCTCCACTCCCTGCAGCGGGTGGCCGGACAGCAGCAGAAGATGGCTCTTAATGAGGAGGATGCGGAAAGGGATGTCCTGGCCCTGGGCCGGCGCGGTGAAAGGGCCGCCGTCCACCTGTTCCAGGTTCGAGGCGGGAAGCTGCTCAGCCAGGAGCACTTTCCTCTGACCGGTGCTGAAGAGGTTAGGGATGACGAAGTCATTGCCTCTTTCATTAAGTCATATTATAACCAGGCTGAAAGCATTCCCCCGGAAATTGTGGCGTCCGATCAACCTGTTGATGCAGAGCTTTTAAAAGAGTGGTTAAAAGTCAAAGCTGGCCGCAAAGTGGAGCTGCGGGTTCCCAAAAGGGGGCACTTGAAAAAACTGATTGGCCTGGCCCGCCGCAACTGCTGCCTGCGCCTGGAAGAAGACGAAGAGCAGCGGCTCCGCAAAACAGAACAGCCTCTGGAGGAACTGGGCCGGCTGGTGGGGCTGGATCGACCTCCGGATCGGATCGAGGGTTTTGATATCTCCCACCTGCGCGGTGGCGAACCGGTGGGGGCCATGGTCGTGTTCCAGGCCGGAGAGCCATCTAAAGAGGGATACCGCCGCTTTAATATCCGCTTTGCTGAGGCAGGGGACGATTACGGTGCTTTGCAGGAGGCTTTGAAAAGGAGGGCCGGTCAGGATACCTGGCCAGAACCGGACCTGATCCTGATCGACGGTGGAAGAGGCCAGCTCAGTGCCACCCGGGAAGCCCTTGAAAACACGAACCTGGAAAAAGTCCCCCTGGCGGCCCTGGCCAAAGATCCGGATCAGCTATTCCTGGAAGGCACTGCCCTGCCGGTCCGCATGGCTGCCAATAACCCTTTACTACAGCTGCTGCAGCGAATCCGCGATGAAGTGCACCGCTTCGCCATCGGCGGGCACCGCGGCAGGCGAGGAAAAAGCGGCCTCCGCTCCCGGCTTGAAGAAATGCCCGGGGTGGGGCCCTCCCGCCGAACCGCTCTGCTCAAACACTTTGGAAGTGTAACAGAGGTGCGAAAAGCCTCAGTTGATCAATTATCAGAAGTACCGGGCATAAGCAGTGCCCTTGCCGGAGACATTTACCGGCACCTGCGCCGGAGCGAAGAAGAAATAGAAGGGTGAACTAAAAAGAACTTACCGGTTATGTTATACTGTAGACACTTGATTAACCCTGGGGTGGTCCTGAATGCGTTTCCGCCTGATTGCAGCAGATTTAGATCATACACTGCTTGATGAAAACTCTAAAATATCGGCCCGGAACAAAGAAGCTGTCCAGCAGGCGGTTTCACGTGGAATTAAATTTACCATCGCCACCGGGCGCATGTTTAAAACTAGCGTAAAATACATGGACGAACTGGGCCTTGACTGCGATTGGCCGCTGATCAATTACCACGGGGCGATGATTAAAACAGCCCGGAGCGAGAAAGTAATTATGCACCGCCCCCTGGAGAACAGGATTGCCATTGACGTGGTGGAAGAGACATGCCGGATGGGTTTGCATGTCAGCATGTTCATCGGCGACAACCTTTATGTCGAGGAGGAAAACGAGCATACCCGTTATTACCGGTCTTTGACCAGTATCGAACCGCAGCCGGTGGGGGACCTAAGAGCATTTTTAAAACAAAAACAGGTCAACCCCACCAAGCTGAGCGTAATTTCCAAGGACGGGCAGATAATAGATGAGACGGAGCTCTGCTTAAAAGAATGCTACGGCAGAGAACTGTCGATCCTGCAGTCCAGGCCTTATTTCCTGGAAATTACGGACCGGAAAGCAACCAAGGGCCAGGCCCTGCGCTGGCTGGCCGACCAGGAAGGGATCAGGGCGGAAGAGATCGTCGCCTTCGGCGACGGGTACAACGATCTTGATATGCTCGACTTTGCCGGTTTAGGTGTGGCGGTGGCCAATGCCAAACCGGAAGTATTGAAAGCGGCAAAGCTAATCACCTCGCCGCACAGCGAGGACGGAGTGGCTGAAATAATTGAAAAATATGTGCTTAACCACAGCTGCGATGGGGGAAAAACTGATAGGATGCAGGGTTGAGGACAGGCCTTTGCACTTAAGGATACCCGTAAAGGGGGGCTGTTGTAAATCGACGCTAAAGATGGATTAATCCGGCTGATAATCATTACAGGCCTTTCCGGGGCCGGCAAAAGCCATGCCCTTAATTGTTTTGAAGATCTGGGTTATTACTGCGTTGACAATATGCCCCCGACCCTGATTTCCAAGTTTGCCGACCTGTTCATTCAGTCGGAGAACAAGAAAGTTGCCCTGGTCTGCGATATGCGGGGAGCCGCATTTTTCGAAGACCTGTTTGAATCCCTCCAGGAACTGGATCAAAAAGGCGTCGATTACGAAATCCTCTTCCTGGTGGCCGACGACAGCATCCTAATCAGGCGTTATAAAGAGACCAGGAGGCGCCATCCGCTCGGTGATATGAGCCTGCCGGAAGCGATCCAGAAAGAAAGGGAAGGGCTGAGCGAAATAAGGGGCAAAGCTCACAAGGAGATAGACACCTCATACCTGAAACCGTGGGAACTTAAAGCAAAAATAGTGGAGCTATACGAGCCCGAGCAGCGCGATAAAAATATGCTGATCAGGATCGTTTCTTTCGGGTTTAAATACGGACTGCCGCCCCACGCCGACCTGGTTTTTGACGTCAGGTTTTTGCCCAACCCCCATTATGTTGAACACCTGGCTCCCCTCAGCGGGGATGACGACCAGGTTAAAGATTACCTTTGGCGCTGGTCGGAAACCAGGGAGTATTTCACAAAACTGCGGGATCTGCTCGATTTTTCGATTCCTTTTTATGTCAAGGAAGGCAAAGCCACTCTGGTGATTGCGATCGGTTGTACCGGAGGCAAACACCGCTCGGTTGTAATAGCCGATGAAATTGGAAAGACCCTGGGGTCCCGGTTTAATATAGCAGTCGAGCACAGGGATATCTATAAAAGCTGACGGGAGGCTGGATCAGTTGTCTTTAACCAGGCAGGTTAAGAACGAACTGGCCAGGTTGGAGGAACCCCTGGCCTGCTGCGGTTCCTGGGAATTAAAAGCGCTTTTACTCCGGAACGGTTATTACGCCATCCGCCACAATATGCATGCATTAATGATCGCAGTCGACACCAGTGCCGGGGCCAGGCGGCTGTTTAACCTGCTCAGGCAAGCGGGAGTTGAAGCGCCCTCCATAATCAGGGAGCAGGAGAAGCGCCTTGATAAAAACCGGTTCCTGGTCCAGGTATCAGGAAAGGAACAGATTGATGCCCTGCTGGTATACCTGGACATGAAGGAAGCCGGGCGGCACCTGAGTCTGCCCCGCATCAGTACAGTGATCCCGAAAAGGATTTGCTGCCGGAGAGCTTTCCTCAGGGGGGCCTTTTTAGCGGGAGGCAGTATCAGCATTACCAGGCGTTCCGGTTATCACCTGGAAATAAACTGCGGGACTCTGGAAGATACCCGGGTATACCGTAAAGTGCTTGAACATTTTAACCTGAGCGCCCTGGTTAGAAGGCGTGAGGGTTATGTTTTCCTCTACTTTAAAAGCGCGGAAGCTATTGCCGATTACCTGCGCATCATCGGGGCCGGCGGTACTTTGCTGGAACTGGAAAGTATGCGTGTAGTCAGAAGCATGCGCAACCAGGTTAACCGGGTAGTAAACTGTGAAACGGCGAACCTGGAAAAAGTGGTCGCTTCGGCCCAACAGCAGCTGGAATTAATCGAACGGGCTGAACGGGCCGTTGGCCTGGAAAACCTCCCTCCTTCCATCAGGGACGCGGCCCTGGCCCGGAAAAGATACCCCGATGCTTCCCTGAAAGAACTGGGTAATAAGCTTGATCCCCCGGTTAGTAAATCGGGAATGAACCACCGTTTTCGCCAGTTAAGCAGGATGTTTGAGCATAAAAATGAAAGCAGTACAGGTTAAAGCAAAAAGCATGCCAATCACTGAAATAAAGGGCAGGAGTTGCCGATACTGTGTCGAAATAAAAAGAATAATAGCTAAACAAGAGCAATCTTTAAATAATTAATTTTGAATTATTGTATTGCCTGAGAAAGGCGGTAGAGTCAGCGGTGAAGCTTGATTACGACCTGAAGCTTGAACAGACCCAAAAACTGATTATTACCCCTGAGCTAAAACTGGCGATCGCTCTCCTGCAGTACTCTACCCTGGAGCTTCAAGATCATGTCCAGGAAGAGCTGGTCAACAACCCGGTCCTGGAAGTTATGGAAAACCGGGAAGAAGATAAAGGCGAAGAAGCTGAAACAGAGCGGGAACAGCCGGAAGACGAGCAGATCTATGGAAACGATTTTCCCTGGGAAGAATACTTCCGGGACATGGGCCTCGAATCTGCGGCCGAAAGAGGAAGCAGCGTTAAGAATGTAAGCGACACCCGGCCTACAATTGAAAACTGTGCAGAGATAAGCGGCACCATGCTGGAAGACCTGCTTAGCCAGCTGCGGATGTTTTCGCTAACCGATCGGCAGTACAGGCTTACCGCCTTCCTGGCCGGCAATCTTGACCGCAACGGGTACCTGCAGGGAGACTTAGAAGAGCTGGCTCCGGTCCTGGGGGTTAAGGTCGAAGAACTGGAACAGGCCCTCAGGGTGGTTCAGAAACTGGAACCAACCGGTATCGGCTGCCGCAGCCTCCAGGAATGCCTTATGCTTCAGCTCCAAAAGATGGACAACCCGCCTGAACCGGCTGTTGATATAGTCAACCACTATCTGCCCGCCGCCGCGGACGGTCGCTACCGCTATATTGCCTCCCAGCTTAACTGCAACGAGAAAGCGGTGGAAGAAGCAGTCGATTTTATCCGGACCCTCAATCCCAAACCCGGCAGTGTTTACGGGGAAGGGGAAGAAACCCGCTATATTATTCCCGATGTTATTGTGGAAAAAGTGGACGGCAAGTACGTGGTTACCGGTAATGAGGCTGGCATGCCCCAGCTAACAATCAGCCCCTTTTACCAGAGGATGCTTAAGAACGACAACATCGATGAACAGCTTTTTACCTTCGTCAAAAACAAGATTGAAAAAGCGTACTGGTTGATCCGCAGCATTGAGCAGAGGAGGATAACCCTCTTTAAAGTGGCCCAGCAGATTGTTGACATCCAAAAACCTTTCCTGGACCACGGGATCAAGAAACTGAAACCGCTTACCCTCAAGGAGGTGGCCCAAAACGTCGGTGTCCATGAATCGACGGTAAGCAGGGCTGCCGCCAATAAATATATTCAGACTCCACGCGGCCTCTTTCCCCTGAAGTTTTTCTTTTCCAGCGGGTTGGGAGGGCAGAATGGCGATGACCATTCTGCCCCGAGTATCAAAACCCATATCCGTGAACTGGTTGATTCCGAAGATCGGGTCAAGCCGCTCAGCGACCAGCGCCTGATGGAATTTTTAAATGAGCGGGGCATCCAGATATCAAGGCGGACCGTGGCCAAGTACCGGGAAGAACTTTCTATTCCGCCTTCCTATAAACGTCGCCGATCATAAAGCCCGGGATGGTGATCATGATTGCTGCAGAAGAAAAGTATAGAAGATGTCGATGTTAAAGGAATAAAAATATTGTTGCGGGCCGACTTCAATGTCCCCCTGGAGGAGGGCAAAGTCCGGGATGATGCCCGGATCAGGGCGGTTGTGCCGACCATTGAAAACCTTCTCTCCCGGGGAGCGGCCCTGGTTTTGGCTTCACACCTGGGCCGTCCCAAGGGGGAGGCCGTTCCTGGTTTAAAAATGGATCCGGTGGCGGACAGGCTGGGCGAACTGCTGGGCAAACCAGTGCGGAAGCTTGACCGGGTGTTCGGCCCCGAGGTTTCAAAGGCAGTCGACGAAATGAAAAGCGGGGAGATCCTGCTCCTGGAAAATCTTCGTTTCGAAAAAGGTGAAGAAAGCAACGACCGGGATTTTGCCCGGCAGCTGGCCGAGCCGGTGGACCTCTTTGTCAGCGATGCTTTTGGGACCGCCCACCGGGCCCACGCCTCGACGGCCGGGGTGGCCGAATTTATTCCTGCTGTAGCCGGCCTGCTGATGAAAAAGGAAATTGAAGAGCTTTCCCGCTGCCTGGAAAATCCGCAGCGCCCCCTAACCGCTATTTTGGGCGGGGCCAAGGTATCGGATAAGATTAATGTTATGCGCCGGTTCCTGCAGCTGACCGACCACCTCCTGGTCGGGGGAGGGATGGCCAATACTTTCCTGGCCGCCCGGGGTTACAGCCTGGGACAGTCATTTTATGAGCAAGATCTGCTGGAAACAGCCCAATCTATTATTAATGAAAGCGAAAAAAGCGGCTGCCGCCTTATTTTGCCCGATGACCTGGTGGTAACCAGGGAATTAAAACCCGGCAGTGAATCGGAAGTGATGGCTCCGCAGGACATAAGCGGGGACTGGAAGGCGGTCGATATTGGCCCTGAGACGGTTAAAAGCTTCGGCCGGTACATATCTACCTCGGCTATGATCATCTGGAACGGGCCGCTCGGGGTTTTTGAAACCCCTCCCTTCGATGAAGGCACCAGGCTTACCGCCCGCGAAGTGGCCAGCAGCAACGCCTATTCTGTTGTCGGGGGAGGCGACCTGGTAGCCGCCCTGGAAGCTTTGGACCTGGCCGGTAAGGTTGACTTCATCTCCACCGGCGGGGGTGCCACCCTTGAATTCTGGGAAGGCAAAGAGCTGCCCGGCATCAAGGTTCTGCAGGATAAAACCTGAAAACGGGTGTAACTGCCGGTTTAGATTCCGGCTGCCCATAATTAACGGAGGATTGATCATGGGATTAATAATAGTAGCCAACTGGAAAATGCATAAGACGACCGGGGAAACGGCTGATTTTTGCCGTTCCATTTTGAAAGATGAAAAACAGTTTGGAGAAGTGGAAGTGCTGATTTGCCCGCCCTATACTTCACTTACCACAGCATCAGGGATCCTGAATGGCAGTACCCTGAATCTGGGTGCCCAGGACCTGCACTGGAAACAGGAAGGAGCCTTTACCGGAGAAATATCTGGCTCCATGCTCCGGGACCTAGGGGTTGAATACGTGATTGTCGGCCACTCCGAGCGCCGGCATGTTATGGGAGAAGCTAACGCCCGGATCAGGGATAAAGTGAAAGCGGCCCTGGAAAGCGGCCTGAAGCCGATCCTCTGTGTCGGGGAAACTGAGGCGGAAAGGGAAGCAGGTTCCACGAACAGCGTAATCAAAGAACAGCTCCTGGCCGCCCTGGAGGGCCTGGGAACAGGAGAAATGAAATCCCTTGTTATTGCCTACGAACCGGTGTGGGCCATCGGCACCGGCAAGGCGGCCCAGCCCGCTGACGCCGATTCCGCCTGCTCTTTTATCCGCCAGGTTTTACAGGACGAAGGCGGATCGGAAACGGCGGGGAAGATTCCCATCCAGTACGGCGGCAGCGTAAAAGAAGGAAATATTGGTTCCTTTGTAGAGTTTGATTCCATTCAGGGGGCCCTGGTCGGCGGCGCCAGCCTGCAGGCCGATTCCTTCAGTGCTTTGATCCAGGCTGCCCGAAAGGCGGTACAGAGTTGAATAAAGTCCTTTTGATCATCCTTGACGGCTGGGGCTACAGCAGCAATAAGGAAGGAAATGCCATCAACCTGGCTCAAACTCCAAACCTGGACCGTTATTTCAAAGATTATTCCTGGACTTTGCTTGAGGCTACCGGTGAAGCAGTCGGACTGCCCGAGGGGCAAATGGGCAATTCGGAAGTAGGGCACCTTAACCTGGGCGCCGGCCGAATTGTATACCAGGAGCTGACCAGGATCGGGAAATGCATCGAATCGGGTGAGTTCTATCAAAACGAAGTTTTACTGGAAGCCATGGATAGAGTTAAGCAGAAAGACAGCGTTCTTCACCTGATGGGGCTGGTTTCAGACGGTGGAGTGCACAGCCACATTGATCACCTCATGGCCCTTGTGGAAATGGCCCGCAGGCATGATCTGAAAAAAGTATTTATCCATGCTATTCTAGACGGGCGGGACACCATCCCCTTTGGTGCTGCACCTTTCCTGGAACGCCTTGAGGATTACTCCAGGCTGCATCAAAATTGCCGCGTTGCCACCATCTGCGGCCGTTACTACGCCATGGATCGTGACCGGCGCTGGGACCGCACTGAAAAGGCCTACCGGGCCTATACCGCCGGCGAAGGCCTGAAAGCAGAGGATCCTCTTACTGCCCTGAAAGAAGCCTACAATCGTGGCGAAGGGGACGAATTTGTCCAGCCGACTGTAATTACAGATCATGAAGGCAAACCCCTGACCGTGATTCGCTCTGAAGACAGCGTTATCTTCTTTAACTTCAGGCCGGACCGGGTTCGCCAGATTACCAGGGCCCTGGCTGAAGATAAATTTGAATCTTTTGACCGCGGATCCAACCCGCTTCGCCCTCACCTGGCCACCATGACTGAATATGACCGGAAACTTACTCTGCCGGTCGCTTTTACCCTGGATGACCTGCAGGCGACCCTGGGCGAAGTTTATTCTCGCCGGGACCTGACCCAGATCAGGATTGCCGAAACGGAAAAATATGCTCATGTGACCTTTTTCTTCAACGGAGGCCGGGAAAAACCTTTTACGGGCGAAGAGCGGATCATGGTTCCTTCACCGCAGGTGGCCACCTACGATCTGCAGCCGGAAATGAGCGCCCCCGGTGTTGCCGACAGGATTATCGAGACAGTTAAAGGGGGGCGTCATCCGCTGATCGTTTCCAACTTTGCCAACATGGATATGGTCGGGCACACCGGATATCTGCAGGCCGCCATCAGGGCGGTGGAAGCTGTTGATACTGCCCTGGGGCGGATCACCGATGAGGCGATTGCCGCCGGATGGCACATCCTTATCGTCGGTGATCACGGTAATGCAGAGGAAATGAAAAATCCAAAAGGCGAGACCATTACCGCACACAGCGCTAACCCGGTCCCTTTTATTGTTATCAGCCGGAAGGAACATCAACTTCGGGAGCGGGGAATCCTGGCCGACGTGGCCCCGACCATCTTAGGCCTGGCCGGCATTTCCGTTCCCCCTGAAATGACCGGTAAAAATATGATTTTGGAAGATCAATTAACGGCAAGGAGGGATTGTTGTGGAAGAGCGGATCCAAAAGATTAAAGCCCGGGAAATCCTCGATTCCCGGGGCAATCCGACCCTCGAAGTTGATGTCGAGCTAAGGGGCGGCTGGTGCGGCCGGGCGGCGGTGCCATCCGGGGCTTCAACCGGAGCCTTTGAAGCTGTGGAACTGCGCGACGGCGATGAGAAACGCTACCTGGGCAAAGGTGTGCTTAACGCGGTGCGCCATGTAAACGAGATCCTGGCCCCCGAACTTTGCGAACAGAGCGCCCTCGATCAAAAAGGACTGGATCTCCTGATGCTTGATTTGGACGGCAGCACCAACAAGTCTCACCTCGGGGCCAATGCTATTTTAGGCGTTTCGCTGGCTGTGGCCAGGGCGGCCGCTTCCATGCTCGATCTGCCCCTTTACCGCTATATCGGGGGGCTTGGAGCCTGCATGCTGCCGGTGCCCTTTATGAATATTTTAAACGGTGGAGAACATGCCGATAACAATATGGATATCCAGGAGTTTATGATCGTGCCCCTGGGAGCGGAAACATTTGGCGGGGCCCTGCGAATGGGTACGGAAGTGTTTCACCACCTCAAGAAAATCCTGCGTTCCCGCGGACAAAATACCGGTGTGGGTGACGAAGGTGGATTTGCTCCGAACCTCAATTCCAGTGAAGCGGCCCTGGAAGTAATTATCGAGGCGATCACCGCCGCCGGCTACAAACCCGGCGAAGAGGTGTGCCTGGCCCTCGATGCCGCCGCCAGCGAATTTTACCGGGAAGGTGTTTATCACCTGGAAGGGCGGACCTACTCTGCGGGCGAACTGGTCGGTTATTACCGGGACCTGGTTTCTCGTTATCCCCTGATCAGCATCGAGGACGGGCTCGACGAAGAGGACTGGGATGGGTGGCGGGAAATGACCGAAGCCCTGGGCGACAGGATCATGCTCATTGGGGACGACCTGTTTGTAACCAGCCCGGAACGCCTGAAACAGGGCATTGACACCGGCACGGCCAACTCGATCCTGATTAAGCTAAACCAGATCGGCACCCTCAGTGAAACCTTAGAAACCATGAACCTGGCCCGGCGGAACGGATATAGCTGTATGATCTCTCATCGTTCCGGTGAAACAGCGGACAGCTTCATTTCCGATCTGGCCGTGGGGACCAACGCCGGCCTGATCAAGACCGGGGCTCCTTCACGGGTTGACCGGGTTGCCAAGTATAACCAGCTGCTGAGGATAGAAGAAGATCTGGGCCGGGCGGCCTGCTACTATTTCAAATCATTACAGAATTGATGCTTAAAAATTATCCGTTTTATAAGATGAATTATGCAAGCGGATAGAGTGCTATTTCGTAAAAAGAGGCAGAACAAACGGGTTATACTTTTAAGGCAAAAGGAAGGCTTTTTATGAAAAAGAGGCCTACCCTTAGCCCGAAGAACCTGATAGCACTGTATTGATAAATGATCGATATTTGAAGTTGTAGCAGTTATTAGAGATCCAGGATACAGCGATACTGTTTCCCGAAGCGTTTAGTACTACCCCAGCTCGTTAAACTTGAATCTTCAGTTCTTTTAAGATAGCATCTGTGGGTTTGCCCTTCTGGTCCCAACGCCTTAGCTGGTAGTACTCGCTTAACATTAAATCATATTGGTTTTTTTCTATTTTCCAGCCTGTATCCTCCCGCGATTCGTAAAAGCGTTGTGGTAGATAGTCGTCTTCCCTGGAAAAGCCTTCTCGGTGATTAAATAGTTGAGCCAGGTTGCAAATCCGCTCGCCGGTTTTGATAAATTCTTCCCGGGACAGTGAAATTCCGATCGCTTTAAGCATTTTCAAGGCATATTCTGGTGTATAACCCAAATTGTCACAGGATATTAGGCACCATAGCGCAGCGTTCAAATCTTGAAGCTCTTTTACCAGCCCGGCCTTGCCTTCAATGGTGAAAGGATCCGCCTCTTGAATGCCGTATTCCACATTAAGAAAAGCATCCGAGGCAATACTCCAAGCCCGCATATGGCATCCGCCCCGATCTGAGGTTCCGTAAGCCAGCCCTTGACTGATGGAGCCGCGGGGATCGTAGCCTGGTATTTCCAGGCCTTTAACGTGCAAGGCCAGTTCTTCTGCGCCGCCGCCGATTTCCTTGGCTGCAGGGCTGACCCCCTCCGCCAAAAGCGCCCCCAGGCCTTTTTTGTTGACGATCTGTTCCAGGAGCCCGATTTGTCTTGGCAAGTCACCGAACCGGATATCGTGATCAATCAGCCCTTTTTCAGCGCATTCCATTGCGAAAGCCACTACGTTGCCGGCGCTGATCACATCCAATCCGTACTCGTTGCAAAACAGGTTCAAAGCGGCGATTGAGCTCAAATTATGGTGGCCGCAATTGGTGCCGCACATAGCTATGGTTTCGTATTCCAGTCGATCCAGCTCAACCTCGCTAAATTGGCCAGTAGAGACACTGATCTCCACTCCGCAGGCGGCCGGGCAGATATGGCAGCTATTTTTTTTAGTTGTCACTTTACCTACTGCTGCCTCGTTAACGGCGACATAGTTTTCGGTGAAGCCTCGCTGAAAATTATTGACTGGCAGTACTTTTGCCTTGGCAGAGAGATCGACCGCTCCCAGGTTGCCTCCCAAACCCATGAGAGGCATAACATTTTCTTTAATATGGGCGGTGGCCTCTCTCCTGATCTGCTTGGTCTGTTCGAATAGCGGTTTTATATAATCCTGAACCGGTTTAACAGCTACTGCTTTTAGATTTTTCGAACCCATTACGGCTCCAAGCCCGCCCCGACCGGCAACCCCGGTACGCCCTCCTTTAGCGGGGTTACTTACAATACAGGCATACTTAACCAGGTTTTCGCCGGCTGGGCCGATAGCTGCTACCCTGAAGCCGGGCAGGGCCTGGTCCAATTCCGAAGTGTTCATACCGGCGTACTTGGCAGCGTCTACGATCTCCGCATGATCCCCTTCAATCCTCAAATAAACCGGTTGGGCGGCTTTCCCTTCAACAATCAAACCCAGATATCCGGCCTTTTTCAAAGACACGGAAAACCAGCCTCCTGCGTAACTATCGGAAAAAGTATTGGTTAAAGGCGATTTTGCTCCGACAACGAAGCGGTCGTAGCCGGGCATTAGCCCTGTCAGGGGCCCGGTGAAGAACATTAATTTGTTGGCCGCACCCAACGGATCGCAGTTTTGATCCAGCTCGTGGTAAAGATAGTAGGCGATCAAACCTTTCCCACCTAAATATTTGTTCCTTATCTCCGCCGGGATCATTTCCTCCTGGCAATTTCCAGTTGAAAGATTAACCCGCAGCAGCTTATCCATTTTATATCACTCCCATCCTTTTGCCTTACAATAAGAAAAAATGCCGCTTCTGTACTTTATCCTTTGCCCAGAGCAGCTTAATGGCTGCACCTACAAGGTTTTCAAGGTATTTTCCAGGCAAGAAAGGACAGTATCAATTTGATCCATTGAAATTACGGCCGGGGGTTCGATCCGGATTACCCTGGCATTATTTAAAGTTCCGCCAACGAGGACCCGCTGATCAAACAAACCCTTGGCCAACTCAAAGCCGATTTCATCAGAGGGAAACTCCATACCGATCAGCAAGCCCCGGCCGCGTACATCCTGTAAAACCGGGTATTTTGTTCTTAACAGCTCCAGTTTTTCGAGGATGTAGTTCCCCTTTTCTTTCGCCATTTTCGGAATATCATATTCAACCGTGTAATCGATAGCGGCGATAGCGGCGGAGCAGCTTAATGGATTACCACCAAAAGTGGGAGACCCTAAAATCCAGGGGTTTGTCTTCATGTTTTCCCATAAATCGGGCCGGGCAGCAATGGCGGTAATAGGCATTACCCCACCTCCGAAAGCTTTGCCCATAACCAGGATGTCGGGGACTATCTCTGCCTGCTCAACTGCCCACATGGTTCCTGTTCGGCCCATTCCTGTCTGGATTTCATCGGTGATCAGGTACACGCCATGTTCATCGCAAATCTTTCTCAGCTTAGGCAGATAATCCTGAGGCGGAATAATAATGACCGCTTCGCCCTGAATCGGTTCAACTATAACAGCAGCCACTGATTCACCGATTGCCACTAAATTGTGGATTGCTTTTTCCACAGCTGTGGCATTGCCATATTCTACGTGTTGGAAACCGGGAATCAGTGGTAAATAAGGATCCCGATAAGCCGCCTTGCCGGTGGCCGATAAGGCACCCATTGATTTGCCGTGAAAAGCGTTGACCGTTGAAATAAACCACTTCCTGCCGGAGGCGAGCCGGGAAAGTTTCAGGGCCATCTCGATCGCTTCGGCTCCGCCATTGCAGATAAATGAATACTGCAAATCGCCAGGAGTAACCAATGAAATCAACCTGGAGAGATAACCTCTTAACGGCTCTACCAGTTCCTGGCTGTGCAGGGCAAAACGATTTAACTGCTTTTTGACCACTTCTACGATTTTAGGGTTGCGATGACCGAGCATATAAATACCGAACCCCCCGAGGCAGTCGATAAATTCCACTCCGTGGGTATCGCGGATCAGCGCTCCTTCGTCTTCCCACTCCACAAACGAGAAATCCGTAGAGACAGACTTACGCACATCAAGTATTGCCGGATTGACATGGTGCTGGTAATTATCAACGGAATCCGCCACTACCTCTTTTTTCTCTTCTTGGGTTAACTCTTCTTTTAAAATCATTTTCAAGATACGGCTACTCTCTTTCAACACAGCCTTCTTATCCACTGGCATTGACCTCCTTTTATTAGTTTGAAATAAACTGCCCATCGGCGCTGCCCGAAAACAGGCCTGGATTCAATTGTTCTGAAAATGCATAAAGCCATTTTAATCCATCGGATGGTGAATCAGCTTCATAAAGCCTAAAGTAAACCCCGGTTTCTGGAAAATATAGCTCTGTGCCGGTTGAGTTGATGAGCTGATCTGACAGCGGTGTAATTTGTACTAGGACTATGGATAGAAAAAGCGAGACTGGGGTCTGTCTCGGCTTTGTTGCCGCATGCCTGTTTAAAAGTTTTAAGGGAAAAAATTTTCACCTGGCGCCGGTGTATTTGTCTGAAACATGCCTTCCGCGGCCCGGGTGCCCTCTTTACCTCCCAAGCTTTGAGAATAGATTCCACAAATGGGTTTCCTCAACAGTTGCCGTTAGCGATCACCAGTTGCATATAAAGAAACATATTCTATATTCAACAACCATAGTTATTTTCCCTTCGTAATTGATTATAAAAAGGAGAATTTGGGTTCTTTGTCTTTTTGTCTTTTGTCTTTTGGTAGATTTGTCAAAACCACTTTTATATGATAAAATATCGATTGTTTAACTTAAAGTGATTATAGGTGGAGGTTTTAATATGATCGGGACCGTAATAAATATTGTTTACCTGGTATTATGTATTGCCCTTATCGCAACAGTGCTTTTGCAGTCTGGCCGGAGCGCGGGTCTCGGTGCTATTGCCGGTGGTGCACAATCCCTGGTCGGGAAAAAGAAAGGGCTCGATGAAACCCTGAGCAAGTTTACCACTTACCTGGCGATAGGTTTTATGCTGTTCACAATTATTCTGGTAGTGGTTTAAACAGCCCGTTTATTGTTTAACTACCGGCAGGGAGCTTCCACGGCCCCTGCATTTTCATTTTTAAGTGCCGGATTTTAACCGGTTAAAAAGGAGTTGCTTTTAAGAAACTGTGAAAAAACGACAAAATACAGCCAGGATCCTGAGAGAGAAAATCCTGGACCTGCTTAAAAGAAGCCGCCAGCAGTCGCTTACTTTAAAGCAGATCCTTACAGGCCTGGAAATGGATAAAAACGATAAAAGTATTGTTAAAGACGAGCTCAAAAAGATGAGCAGCGAGGGCCTGGTGATCAGGACTGACGGGAACCGCTACGGCCTGCCGGAAAGGCTCGGAATTTTAACCGGGGTCCTGGAAGGAAACCAGCGCGGGTTTGCCTTTCTGCGCCCCGAGCAGCAGCGTGAAGATGTCTATATCAATGCCAAAAACCTGAATGAAGCGGTCCACGGCGACAGGGTTATGGTCAAGCTGAATAAGAAGAAAAGCCGGAGAAAAAGAGAAGGGACCGTGATCGGGATCCTCAAGCGGGGCCGGAGCCGACTGGTTGGCACCCTGCAACGGGACGGAAAACAGTTTTATGTAACTCCTGACGACAGGCGTTTTCCCGGCCCGGTGCAGGTCCCGTTAAAAGGCATGACCGAGGCGGAAGCCGGTGATAAGGTGGTCGTTGAAATAGAACGGTGGGCCCGGGGCAACAAACCCGCCCGGGGCAAACTGGTGGAGTACATCGGCCCGGTGGGCAGCCTGCATACCGAACAGATGCTTTTTAAGCACCGCTTTGAGCTGCCCGGCGAACACCCGCCACAGGCTTTAAAGGAACTGGAAAACCTGCCCGGGGAGGAAGAGATCCCGCGCCTGGCTAAAGAACAGAAGCGGGCCGACCTGACGGATCTAAGAATGGTGACCATCGATGACGAACTGGCGCGCGATTTTGACGACGCCGTTTCGCTGGAAGTGGTTGACGGGAGCGTATACCGGCTGGGAGTCCACATTGCCGATGTGTCCCAGTATGTCCGCCAGGGCAAACCCCTCGACCGGGAAGCGTTAAAAAGGGGTACCAGTATTTACCTGGTCGAACGGGCCATTCACATGCTCCCGCCCATGCTCTCAGAAAATATCTGCAGCCTGCAGGCCGGTAAAGATCGACTCGCCGTCAGTGTTATAATGGATATTGACGGGGAAGGCAACCTGATCGAAGCCGCTTTTAAGCCCAGCTTGATTAAAGTGGATGAGAGGCTTTCATACCAGCAGGTTGAAGCCTACCTGTCGGATAATAAAGATGCCTCGGTCTTTAAAGATCAAGCTATGGCGGGAATGATCGAACAGATGGACGGCCTGGCCGAACTGCTCAGGGACAGGCGGATGAAGCGCGGCAGCCTTGATCTCGATATCCCGGAAGCAAGGATTGAAGTGGACGAAAACGGCGTTCCCGTGAAAGTTGAAAAGCGGGTCATGGGGCAGTCCGAATCATTGATCGAAGAATTCATGATTTACTGTAATGAAACCGTAGCCGAGTACCTTGAAGAAGAGAATTTGCCCTGTGTTTACCGGATTCACGCTGTTCCTGCCGATGAAAAACTGGCCATGCTTAGAGAAACCCTGACCTTGATGAACGTCAAGGCAGCTGCTAAAATAAAAGACTTAAAGCCGAAACATTTAAAGAAACTTTTGGAGGAGACAAAAGGTGAGCAGACGGAAAAACTGGTTCGCTACCTCGTCCTCCGCTCAATGCCCCAGGCCTACTACAGTGCTTTTAACGAAGGGCACTTTGGCCTGGCGTCCGAGCACTACTGTCATTTCACTTCGCCGATCCGGCGCTACCCGGACCTGGTGGTGCACCGGATCCTGAAGCAGCATCTGCTCCCGGGAGGTTACTCCAAAGAAAAGGCTAAACGGCTCCAGTCCCGCCTGCCGGCCATAGCCCAGCAGTCCTCGGAAAGGGAGCGGGCGGCCGTCGAAGCGGAGCGGGCCAGCATAGAAATGAAAAAAGCCCAGTACATGGAGCAGCGGCTGGGTGAAGAATACACCGGAATTATCAATGGGGTTACCCACTTTGGCCTCTTCGTCGAGCTGGAAAATACGGTGGAAGGGATGATCCCGGTTACTGAACTGGACGACGATTACTATGTCTACAACGAGAAAGCAGCCCTTTTGACCGGGGAAAGGACCCGTAAAACATACCGTCTGGGTGACAGGATTCGGATACAGGTAATCAGGGCCAACAAAGAAGAGGGTAAAGTAACTTTTGCCCCTGCTGAAAAGGAGGCAGTCTAATGGATATTTATGAAGCTCTAAAAGAAAGGCGAAGTGTCAGGAAGTACGCGTCCGATCCGGTGCCGGAAGAAAAATTAAATAAGGTGCTGGAAGCAGCCCAGGTCGCTCCTTCTTGGAAAAATAAGCAATGCTGGAGATTTATTGTTGTCCGGAATCCGGAACGCAAAGAACAACTGGCGGCCAGTATGCCTGAAAGCAATCCCGCCCGCAGAGCGGTAGGCGAAACTGCTCCTATCGTTATTGTTCTGTGTGCTGACACGGAAGGCTCAGGCGACAAGGACGGTAAAGATTATTACATGCTGGATGCCGGCCTGGCCTTTCAGCAGCTAATGCTCGCCGCTTACGCAGAAGGGCTGGGTACATGCTGGGTCGGTTTGTTTGATGAAGAAAAGGTCCGGGAAGCCTGTGCGGTGCCTTCCGAGTTCAGGGTAGTGGCCCTGACTCCGCTCGGGGTGCCCGCAAAACAGCCTTCACCGCGTCCGCGCAAAGATCTTTCTGAAATAACCTATTCCGAAGAATGGGGCCATTCTTTTATAAGCTGATTGATCTGGCAAACAGCGCTGTGCTAATATTTATTTTCGGGGATGAATAACTTTGAATGATAACATGGAAAAGGTTGTCAGCACCAACCGAAAGGCAAAACATGATTTTCATATAGAGGATAGTTTTGAAGCCGGTATAGCCCTTACCGGTACCGAAGTCAAATCTATCCGCAATAGCCGGGTCAACCTCAAAGACAGCTATGCCAAGGTTGAAGGCGGCGAGCTTTTCCTGTATAATATGCATGTAAGCCCATATGATCCTGGTAACCGTTTCAACCATGATCCGGTGCGCACGCGCAAGCTGCTGATGCATAAAGCCGAAATCGGCAGGCTTGCCGGTAAGGTTAAAGAAAAAGGTTACGCTCTGGTGCCCCTGAAAATTTACCTGAGGCAGGGTTTAGTCAAGGTAGAACTGGGCCTGGCCCGGGGCAAGAAAAAGTATGATAAAAGACGCGATATTGCCGAGCGTGACCGGAAACGCGAAATGGAACGAGACATGAAAGATAAAGCCATCAAAGAAAAGATTTAAGTTCCCAAAATATGGGGGCGTAAGGATTCGACGGGGGTCGTGGAAGCAGAAGCTGCAAGCCCAGGACCATGACCTGGATAAAACATGGAATGGCTATAGACGCCAAACCTAATTACGCACTCGCTGCTTAAATAAAGCAGCGCATCCCTCCTTTCCCTGGCCGGGGGAAAGGGCAGGGGTGTCAAAAAACCGGCCTACCACTGCAGCGGCTGTCCCTCCGCTGTTGTGGGAAACCCAAAGGGACTGGCGTTGCCGGATCCTGTTCCGGAGAGCCGACGGCGCGAGAAACAAAACCGGGACTAAGTTTGTAGAGGCTTCTGTAGCCAGACCTTCGGACGCGGGTTCAATTCCCGCCGCCTCCACCAATTAAAACACAAAAAACGCGAGCCTTAACCGGCTCGCGTTTTGTAGCAAGGGGACGGAGTTGTTGCTACATTTTTTTATCGCAACCCCCGGGGGCAGGTCTTAAAAAAACTTTTTCCACGAAAATGTTGCTATGTATGTAACGTTGGTATATAAGAGATTCTCGCAGAGGGTGAAACCCTAGCCCTTTTAATTTTTTTAATGATAAAATGAAACCCCTCGAAATCAAGGGGTTTCATCATAAATGCTTCACTTACTTAGCCTGAGCTAAGTTTTAGGCCAGGTCAAAACGATCGGCATTCATTACTTTATTCCAGGCAGCAATGAAATCGTTAATGAACTTCTCCTGGCAGTTGTCACAGCCGTAAACTTCAGAAATGGCGCGGAGCTGGGAGTTTGATCCGAAGATAAGATCGACCCGGGTGCCGGTCCATTTGAGTTCACCGGATGTGGAATTACGGCCTTCGAACTCGTCTTCGTCTTCATCTACCGCCTTCCAGATTGTGTTCATGTCAAGGAGGTTCACGAAGAAATCATTTGTGAGCGTTTCCGGATTCTTGGTGAAGACGCCGTGCTGAGATTGCGCGTAATTAGCATTCAAAACTCGCATGCCGCCAATTAAGACAGTCATTTCAGGTGCGGTCAAGGTCAGCAGCTGGGCCCGATCAATCAACAGTTCCTCTGCCGGTACAGAATATTTCTGCTTAAGGTAGTTGCGAAAGCCATCTGCAACCGGTTCAAGGACTTCGAAGGCATATACGTCGGTCTGTTCCTGTACTGCATCCGTGCGTCCCGGGTAAAAAGGAACGGTTACGTTGTGACCGGCATTTTTTGCAGCCTGTTCTATCGCAGCGCATCCACCCAGCACAATCAAGTCGGCGAGTGAAACTTTCTTTTGGCCTGACTGGGCGCTGTTGAACTCTTCCTGGATTTTTTCCAGGGTATCAAGCACTTTGCTTAGTTTGGCAGGCTGATTGACTTCCCAATCTTTTTGCGGCTCAAGGCGGATGCGGGCCCCGTTTGCCCCGCCGCGTTTATCAGAACCCCGGAAGGTAGATGCTGAAGCCCAGGCTGTGGAGGCGAGCTCAGAAATTGACAGGCCGGAAGCCATGATCTTGCCCTTCAGGTCTTCGATATCTTTTTCGTCAATCAATTTATGATCGACTGCGGGCACCGGGTCCTGCCAGATCAGTTCCTCCTCGGGAACTTCCGGGCCGAGATAGCGCGAGCGCGGTCCCATATCACGGTGGATCAGTTTGAACCAGGCCCGGGCGAAGGCATCCTCAAACTCTTTCGGGTTCTCGTGAAACCGCTTGGCAATTTTTTTATAGGCAGGGTCCATCCGCAAAGCGAGGTCCGCCGTGGTCATCATCGGCGCATGCCGTATGTTGGGATCTTCGGCATCCGGCACTGTATCGGCTGCCTCCGGATCGGTGGGGACCCACTGCCAGGCGCCGGCGGGGCTCTTCACGAGGTTCCAGTCATATTTAAACAAGGTGTCAAAGTAGCTGTTGTCCCATTGTGTCGGGGTCGGTGTCCAGGCTCCTTCAATGCCGCTGGTGATGGTATCACGGCCTTTGCCTTTACCGTAACTATTTTTCCAGCCAAGGCTCTGTTCTTCGATGCTGGCAGCCTCAGGTTCCGGACCCAGATGGGAATCCGGGGCGGCACCGTGGCATTTGCCGAAAGTGTGGCCCCCGGCAATAAGCGCCACAGTTTCCTCGTCGTTCATGGCCATCCGATCAAAGACGTCCCTGATATCACGGGCTGAAGCGAGGGCATCCGGTTGGCCGTTCGGACCTTCGGGGTTTACATAAATAAGGCCCATTTGTACGGCAGCTAGAGGGTTTTCTAGATCCCGGTCGCCAGAATAACGTTCGTCGCCCAGCCATTCACTCTCGGGCCCCCAGTAAGTATCCTCTTCCGGCTCCCATACATCTTCGCGGCCGCCGCCAAAACCGAAGGTTTGAAATCCCATCGACTCGAAAGCGCAGTTGCCAGCTAAAATCATCAGGTCTGCCCAGGAAATCTTGTTGCCGTACTTTTGCTTGATTGGCCATAATAGACGACGGGCCTTGTCCAGGTTGGCATTATCCGGCCAGCTGTTGAGAGGCGCCAGGCGCTGAGCCCCTGTCCCTCCGCCGCCGCGGCCGTCGCCTTTGCGGTACGTGCCTGCGCTGTGCCAGGCCATCCGGATGAAGAGGCCACCGTAGTGGCCGTAATCGGCTGGCCACCAGTCCTGCGAGTCGGTCATCAAGTCATATAAGTCCTTTTTTACGGCCTCTAAATCGAGCTTCTTAAATTCTTCAGCATAGTTAAAGTCTGTACCCAGAGGATTAGCCAGCTCCGAGTTCTGATGAAGAATCTTCAGGTTCAGCTGGTTGGGCCACCAATCCCTGACAGAAGGTCCTCCTAATGCAGTAGGGGTTGAAGGCTTTCCCGTTACCGGGCATTTGTTTTCTTCACTCATTAATTTTGCTCCTTTCGGTTATTTAGGTTTACACTTAAAAGGCATTTTGGACAAACTCCTTTAAAATATACAGTTTTGTCAATAACTCTAAAACGGGCTAATTTTTCGGTTGTCATTGAATCAATGCCTAAATTAAAATTGAAAATTGTACCGCATTGATTACATTTAAAATGTCCGTGAGTTTCGGTTATGATGTCATAACGGGTTTCATTGTCATCTAGATTTAGCGCCCTTACCAGGCCGGCTTCAACAAATAAATGCAAAGTGTTATAAATAGTAGCTTTCGATAAAGTGGGAATTTCACTTTGCAGATCTATGAAGATCTGATCTACCGCAGGATGGCATTGGTTTTTGATCAAGTACTCCAAAATTTTGATTCTCTGGTGTGAAGGACGTATATTATTGTTTATCAATTTAGTTGATAGATCTTTAACTAAAAGTTTCGAATTCGAACCCGCTCTCAATATTTGTAATAAGTCTATTATTGTAACAATTATTGATTCTAAGGTACAACAAAAACCGTACTTTGTCAATATAAGTTCTTCCATTTCATAACAAGGTCATGCTTGTAGCAAGGGGACGGGGTTGTTGCTACATCCTTTTTCTTGTAGCTTGGAAACGATTGTATTGTTGCCCTTTTCTGTCTTCTTTCATAACGGATTCAACCTAATCCTTTTCTGAGGACTGGACAATCGCTGTGACTGCCTTTTGGGGCAAAACCCCCTTGCGGCCTGCTAAGCTATTAATCACCTATCGTAGGCTTGCCTCCAAAGTTTAATTTTTCCGTTGCTAAATTCATATGCACTCATCACTAAAAACTCGGCGGGGGCACCGTCGATTTGACAAACCACCTTGTGATCATAAAAAGCTTTATCCCCTTGCACAAGGATGCCTATTCCTTCTTCACTGATTTTCTCAGGTTTTGCATTTTCTAAATTCCAGGCAAGGAAGCGTTTGGCTTCTGTTTTGCCTTCAAAAGTGCCGAAAGGATTGATAAGTGTTATATCATCTGTTAACAAGGATAACATTTTGTCCAGATCACCCGTCTCGAATGTATCGGCCAGTTCACGTATCATAGCTGCATAATTTTCTTTAAAAATGATTATTCATCTTATTTTTGAAGAACGGCTAATTAGTAACATTCTTTCTTAAAAAGACACATTAAAAATATTAATTTGTTAATTGTGAAATTTTATACATCAATCCAGCCGTATCAATAAGACACGAGCATTTCTATATCCTCGTACTTATCGATAGTAGAAAGGGTGCGGGCGTATTGCTACCCTTTTTGATAATCTTAGTTATATTGCGGTATTACTAAGGCCATAATATTAAAGCCTCCATATAATTCCCAAAGAGACTCCTGTAATTCTTGCCAACTGCCGAGTGGAGACGCCTTCATTTTCCATTATTTCTTTTAAAATGCTCCGCATCTTCTCACGAGGTTCGTTTTTGATCATTGATGCTTTTACCTGGTATTTGTTACTAATTATTTCGTTTAACTTTTCATCGGTGATTCTAAAGACAGGCGCTTTGATTTCCAGGCATTTGTCTTCGGAGGGTGTTCTGGTAAATTTCTCAAACTGTTCAAGAGCAACTTTTCTGTCGCTGTCTAAAATATTCAGAATGAAGTCGACATCTGTAATGCCTTTACCCGAGCTATAATCTTGATAACTGCTCCAGGTATAATCCTCAATGTGCGTTGCAAGTCCGGCCTTCAGAGGATTTTGGTGAATGTACCTGGATACTGTTAGCAGGTAAGCATCATTTTCAACGGGTTCGCTGAGGGTTCGCTGATAAAACGATCCTGGAACAAATAACCGACTCGTTCATATTTATTGTTATACCAATAGACGTAGCTACCGGCCAAGCGTCTCATTATTTGATAAAGAGGTTCTATGCCGGTTTTAATAAGAATGTGAATGTGGTTGCCCATTATGCAGTAGGCATAAATCGAGTAACTGCTAATAGCTTTGTATTTGTTAATTGTATATAAAAACCTTTTTCTATCTTCATCATCTTCGAAAATGGTTTGACGATTGATTCCCCTGAGGATAATGTGATAGATACCACTGTTACTTTTTTCTCTGGCGTTTCTTGGCAATAACTTCACCCCTGTTTTAGTAAAGCATAACCGGAGCGGAGGAGCAATAAGAATTTTTTACACTATGACGTAGCAGGCACCCCGTCCCCTTGCTACGGTAAGATTTTAAGTGAGTGATCGCGGTGTATTGCCTAATAGATCGCGATTTGCTATAATACCTCTGCGAGGGCGTGTAGCTCAGTTGGGAGAGCGCTTGGCTCGCATTCAAGAGGTCAGGGGTTCGAATCCCCTCACGTCCACCAGGTAAGGGTTTTCGGGCGTATAGGAATGCCTGAAAACCTTTATCTTAGATGTCTAAAATGTAGAGCAGAATGGAGGTCTTTAAATGTATACAGGTAATACCAGGCATCCCCTGGGCATTGCCCTGGCGGCAATTATGCTCATAACAATGGTTGCCTTGCTTTCCGGGTGTGGTGAGGATACCGGAACCGGTCCTGTTGATGAAGGTGCTATCACAGTCCCTGGTGACTATTCTACAATCCAGGAAGCTATTGATGAAGCCGAAGACGGAGATGTGATCGTGGTCAGTCCCGGAACTTACAACGAGAACATAAACTTTCTGGGCAAAAATATAACCCTTCGCACTACTGATCCGGAAGATCCGGGGGTCAGGGAGCAGACAATTATAGATGGCGGGCGCACCGGATCCGTGGTTACCTTTGAAAATGGTGAGAGTGAAGAGGCTGTGATGTCGGGCTTTACGATCACCGGAGGTGGTGGGAAAAGGACCGCTCTTGAGTTTACTGTCGAAGGGGAGACCAGTGAAGAAACAGCCTATTACGGCGGAGGAATGATCATTATAAATGAAAGTTCCCCCACCGTGGAGCACAACACTTTGGTTAAGAATGTTGCTGAAAGAGGCGGAGGGATCATGATCCATGATTCTTCTCCGGTTATTAACAATAACAATATAAACGATAATACCTCAACAGGCGGAGGTGGCGGCTTGTTTGTTGCCCATTCCTCCGGCGTAGAGGTTAGCAACAATGAAATATCCGGCAATGTTGCCGAAAGAAGCGGCGGAGCAGTTGCAGTCAGTGGCGGCGGTGAAGAGCCTACCACTTTTGAGGGCAATACTATTTCGGAGAACCGTGCTCAAAACGGTGCTGGTTTTTCGATTTTTGAAGCTGAGCCCAACCTGGTTAACAATATGATTATTGACAATACCTCTCACCAGGCAGGCGGTGGTATCTATGTGTTTAAAGCGTCCCCGTTCGTTTCAGGAAATGATCTCAATGATAATACCGCTGAATCCAGGGGAGGTGCGGTTGCTATCTTGTTCGAATCGTCTCCCCTCTTTGAAGACAACATGATCGTTGGCAACGATGCTGTCGATGCCGCCGGTGGAGTTATGATTGTTATGGATTCCGACCCCCGCTTTGAAAACAATGTTATTTCAGATAACCAATCCCGTAATGGCGGGGGAATGGTTATTATTGACGGTTCGACCCCGGAATTAATAGCCAATGATCTAACGGGTAACAACTCCGAGCGCAATGGTGCCGGCATCTACATCCAGGACGCTTCGCCGTTAATTGAAGATAATAATATCAGCAATAACGATGCCAGGCGTAATGGTGGTGGAATATATGCTGCTCCTGGAGCGGTTATAACCTTAAACAATAATATATTTGAAGGCAACCGGGCCAGTAATGGCGGCGCTGTATATCTTCTGGAGGACGCGGTTCTGGAATTTCGCGACCCCGATGACAACACTTATGAGGACAATGTCCCGGATGATATATATGAAGATTAGCTTTGACGCTCAGTGTGAGTTCCTGTATCAGGACGAGCAAGTGAATTAGGGGAATAGTGATCCAGCGAAATGAGATAGACATGGCTGCTCGTACTGCTTTCGGGCAGCCATTTCCATAAAGAAGGAACGAGGTTGTCAGTGTAGAAAGCTACATACCCGTAAACCATACGTTGGAGGGAAATATGCCGCGTAAAGGATCAGGCAAAGAGAAAAAGAATAAGCAGACGAAGAAAGCTTTAAAGAAAGATAGCCCAGGTAAAGAAAGACAGGGCGGGATAAAAAATTCTGATCATCGCAGGCAGTGGATCGAAAAAGCAGGTCTAATTGTTATGCTGGCGGTGGTATCGGGATTGCTATTTATCGGGCCTTTTGAACGCGGTTTGTTTTTTCCGCGCGAACTGTTAGCCGCCAAAGCTGTTATTTTTGGCCTGTTGATCGTCTGGGGCTATTTTCGCTTAGCTTCCCGGGATGGGCGCTTGATTGAATCTCCCCTTGATATATGCCTGGTTGTTTTACTGCTTGCTTACCTCGTTTCTTTCTTTGTTGCCGTCCACAAGCGTGATGCCCTGGAAGAACTGCTAAAAATTGCTTCTTACCTGGTTGTTTATCTTGCTGCCATTGAAATAAGCCGTTATTGGTACCTTCCTTTAAAGAAATTACCTGGCAATCCGGATCATAAACCCACTCAGGCAAATATGGTTAAAGAGGAAGATAGATCTGGCCTGCCACCAGGTTTAAATTTACTGCTTCATTTTTGTCTGGGGGCGGCTTTTGTTGTTACCATAGCCAGCCTGGGCGCTGCTGCCGGTTACTGGGAATTTGCCGGAACTTACGCCTCAGCCCGTATTGCCTCACCGATGGGCTATGCCAATACGGCCGCCGCCTATCTGATGGCTGCTTATTTGCTGGCGCTCGGGCTTGCCCCGCTGGCGGCAAATAAATGGCATAAAATTATTTACCTCATCCCGGCCAGCCTGATGCTGGTGACCGTAATTTTAACCTTTTCCCGGGGAGCCTGGCTGCTTCTTCCCCCGCTGGCAATTTTACTGATCGTTGTTGCTTCCCCTGGAGAAAGATTGCGCTCATTTTTATACCTGGCCGTTACAGCAGCAGCGGCAGTTCCGGCTGCTTTTTTGGCCGACCCTTCTTTCCGAGCCGGAGAGCCGGGCCGGGCCTGGATAATAATAGTTATTGCTCTGGCCGGCACAGTCCTCCTTGGGCTTGGTGCTGAATTTTATCTCAGCAGGAGCCGCCAAGTTCGGCTTGCCCTGGCCGGTGCGGCAGCTGCAGTATTTGTGATTGCTTTTGTGGCATTGATCGTTCTTCCCGCTACGGGGCCCATTCATCTTGAGCGGGGAGCAGAACAGGAAGCAGAAATGCAAAGAGTCGAGCAGGTGGTCGGTGATGTGGTTCCGGGAGGAGAATACAGGCTGGCCCTGGAAATAAACGCCGATGAAGAAACCACTTCTGATCATGACTCCACCGGCTATGCCTGGGGAGTAAGAGTGCTTGAAGGAGTGGAAGGTTACAAGGATGTTGAAGTATTTGACCACCGCGGAGGCGGAACCGACGGTTGGGAAACAAGAGAGTTTACTTTTAATACCGGTGATGAACCTTTAAGGCTGGTGGTGCAAATTTATAACCGCTATCCCGGCACTTCTGTTGCTGCCCGGGATGTTACCCTTACAGGTGCTGACAGAGAACAAAATTTGAGTTTTGCTTTTAACCGGGTTCTGCCTGACCGTTTTTACGACCGCCTTTTCTCATATTCCTTAGATCGAAACCTTGAGCGACGCCTTGATTTTTACGTCGATGCCGCCAAGATCATCAGGGACTACCCTCTTCTTGGTACGGGTGGTGGAGGATGGAATGCGCTTTACCGCAGCTATCAGGGCTTCCCTTATAGCTCCACTGAAGTGCATAATCATTTCCTGCAGGTCTGGATCGAAGCCGGCCTGTTTGGATTTCTTGCCTTTACGGGAATTTGGGTCAGTTTTGCCGCAGCTTTTATTCGCAATTGTGTCAGGCAAAATGTTTCTCAAAAAGTTTGGCAGCACTGGACTGCTTCCTTTATCCCTGTCGCAGCCCTGGGCGCGCACAGCGTCATTGACTGGAACTTTTCAATGGCTGCCGTAGGTATCTTTCTATTTGTTTTGCTGGGCGCCGGCCGCAGCCTTGACCGGGGAGGCTGGTTTGGCAGGCAGCCTAAGGACAACCGCCAGGTTGAAAGGCGTGGCTTTTATATCGGCCTGGGCGGGATTATCGCAGGGGTGGTCCTGCTTGCCTTTACTATTTCCCTTATCCACGGCCTCTATGCCACCTGGCGTTCGCAGGAGCACATGGAAAGAGGTAACTACAAACAGGCTATGACGGAGATGGAAAGCGCTCTGCGTACAGATCCCTACCGGACAGACAATTATCACAACCTGAACGTCTTAATTGAGGATCGGGTCCGCAGGACCCAGTCCCCCGAAGAAATTGAAGAGATGTTAGTGTTGGCCGAAAGTGCTTATGAGCTTGAGCCATTCAATCCACGCTATGTATCCCGTTATGGCAGCCTGCTCCTGCAGTATGTAGATGTTGAAAAAGGCTTAAAATACCTGGATTCTTTGATTGAACTGCGACCGTTTGTGGAAGGCAGTTACCGGCAACCGGCCATATCCCGGTTACAGGTGGCGGAATTTTTAATGCAGGAAGGTGAATATGCGCAGGCAGAGCGCTACCTTAAGGAAATTTTTGAAATAGAACCGCTTATCAAGGAATACTATGGAGAAATTGAGCCCCTTGCTTTTGCGCTGGGCAGGGCCCACTACCTGCTGGGGGATTATGACAGCGCCATCTATTATTATAAAAAAGTGGCTGAAGAAGACGGTTATTATGATACTGCTCAAAGCGATTTGGAGGCAATCAGGGATGAATGGTAATACAGCCCGGACTTCCAAAGGCAAGAAAAGTGGCCCATTTGCCGTTACTAAAAATTTTGGCCTGCCGGCCAGGTCCGGGAAGTTTTTACTTATATTAACGAGCTGCATAGTGGTTTTTGCTTTGCTGTTTGGCGCTGGTTGTGTTGAAAGATATAATGGAAGTGAAACTGTAGAAACCGGTCTTGATTATGGAAACGGAAAGGAAGAAGATAGTATGGAAAAAGCATACATAAATGAATCTAAGCCTCTTTTGGATCAGGGTGTGCCTTCCGAACTGGAAACGGCGACCCTGGGTATGGGCTGATTCTGGGGACCTGATGCCCGGTTCGGGCAAATAGAAGGAGTTTACAGGACCCGGGTCGGTTATGCCGGTGGCACCCTGGAAGATCCCACTTACCACCGCCTTGGTGATCACACTGAAGTTTTTCAGATCGATTATGATCCCAATGTCTTGTCTTATGAAGACATCCTGGAGATCTTCTGGACCAATCACAATCCGACCGCAAGGAG
This sequence comes from Syntrophomonadaceae bacterium, assembly GCA_003554615.1. Taxonomy (GTDB): domain Bacteria; phylum Bacillota; class Dethiobacteria; order DTU022; family DTU022; genus B1SED10-74M. The sequence continues at coordinate 2,072 of PWGX01000043.1, read as the reverse complement.
CTGGTCCAGGCAGTACATGGCCATGGTCCTTTATCACAATGAAGGCCAGGCCGAAGCGACCAGGCAGAGTAAAAAAGCAGTGGAAGAGTGCCTGGGCAAGCCTGTGTCCACCGAGATCCAGCCCCTTGATAAGTTCTACCTTGCTGAAGGTTACCACCAGAAATATTACCTGCAGAATGTAGAGAAGCTGGCGGTTGAAATAAAGGCCTATTACCCTGAGATCGAAGGACTGGTCAATTCTACAGTCGCCGCCCGCTTAAATGGCATTGCCGGCGGCTATGGAGATCCGGCCCTGGTGGAAAAAGAACTGAATCGCTATGGCCTTTCCGATCGCGGGGAAAAAATAATTCAGGATGCAGTCTATTAGAACAGGCTGTATTAGATAAGTTTTTGTTCTGACCTGAAATAATTTACTGCTGAAATTGAAGAAACCCTTGCATAAGCAAAGAGGAACCCTCAAAGAAGCAGTCTCCGGTTGGTGGGATCTGTTCTTAAGCAGTTTGAGCGCAAGGTGAGAATAGTTGAATTGAAGCAGGGAAATTGGTCCCCCTGCTTCAATTTTTTTGTTAAGGAAAAACCGCAGAAGAACGGAAACTTCAGTGATATTAGAAGCTAGCATTGACAAAATTATTGAAAATTGATATTATTTTCTCAAATGATCTCGCATTTTTACACTGATTTACAGCTTAAAGTTTCTTTTGCCCGGTTTTGCAGGTACTGTGGCTACGGAAGCAACGGTATATATGATGGGTATAAGCCTTTCTGGCAATGTTTTTTAATTAACAGCCGGACCGAAGCTAGGGCTGTAGTAAAGTGCCTGTGATATGAGTGTGGGCACGCGAGCATTTAACTTTGTAAAGGAGGTTAATCATGCGCTTAATTCTTATTGGCACCTGGGTTCCTCAAAACAGGGACAAGATTGTCAACAAGAGAATGGAAGAGGGAAGGCTGACTCCTAAAGGGATAACAATCCTGGGAGAATGGTTGGACGTATCTGGAGGAAGGTCTATATGGTTGATCGAAGCTGATTCAGCCAGGGAATGTTTTAAGTGGTCGCTTCATTGGAGCAATTTGTGCCATTTCGAGATCTTTCCGGTTGTGGAAATAAAAGATGACAAGGGAACTCAAATATCTTAAGCATGTTTTCCAGGATCGCATAATAGGGATAGCCTGGATTAAAGACAGGTAATATAACAGATACAGCTAAATTGTAAAAACGGAGTCAGAAAATGATACCTACATCGAAGGACTTTCAGGAAAAACTACAGCAGGTGCTTAGACTGGCAGCTGAAAAAGGACGAACTCATATTGATATAGATGCCGGCTCTTTGCACCGGTTAGTGTGGGGAGCTTACGAAAGAAAACACAGGCTCCCCCAGTGCTGTTATGTTATGAAAAAAATGATGAAAGAAAAAGATATCATCCTGGTAGAAATTGAAGAAGGACGGGAAGCTGAATTTAAAGTTAAGTATATGCTCCCCAGGTGAATTATTGTTGTTTCATCTTTTCTCCTGTAAAAATATTGTGTTATACTTTATGATATAAGCTTTGATAAAAAAATGGGGACGTAGCTCAGGGGGAGAGCGCTTGATTCACATTCAAGAGGCCGTGGGTTCAAAACCCTCCGTCCCCACCAAATAAAAACCCCGGGAAGCATTAAATTTAGCTTCATCCGGGGCTTTTTTGTTTTGCTCGAAATAGGCCGAAATCTGTGTCAGATCGTTCGAACCACAGCTCGGCAACTAACAAACAGCTAGCTCACATAATAGAGTCAAGCTGTTTCCGGTTTAGGTTTGATTAATTTGTCTTCAGCCAATTTGATTACCTTGCCGTCGCTAAGTCGCTTGCATTCATACTTATTGTTGGCTGTTATTGCTATGATTTCATACTCTATGCCAAATCTTGATTTAACTTTATCGCCTACTTTGAACATTTAAATCACCTCCTGGAAGTATTATTCATCCCAGAAAATAGTAAAAATATATCAGAAAAAACTAAAAATCCAAGATCTTCCCCCATAGAAAACATAGAACCTAGCTTATTATAAAAAAATTTTCTTCATTGTGACAACT
>PWGX01000012.1 GCA_003554615.1 Syntrophomonadaceae bacterium | reverse complement strand
TTTATTCTTAAAATAAACCTTAACACCTTTTTGTTAACCCCAGGCTCAATTAACACTGATCACAAGGCCTCTAAAACAAAAATTCTCTCCTCGTTCAAGAGACCCTTTCCTTACTCTGCTCGGTTTTCAAAGAACGCTGTCGCTTGAGTTTATCTCTCAAGCACGACCTTTTCATATTAGCATGGACCTTTTGTCTTGTCAAACCTTTTTCCCGATTTTTTTATTGTTTTTTTAGATTGGAGGACATGGTTGTCACCACTTTAAAAACAAGCCCATGGAGGCCGGTTTAAAAACATCTAATTGCTGTGCCGATCTTGAAATATTTTCCCGGCACCCGTGAATTGACCGGCCTGCCTGCTCATGGCCGGGAGCGTGTGTGGTGGGTGTTTTTATGCCATTTTACGCTTAATTGTCGAAGCTGCTAATCCAGGTCAGTCCTCGGCCTGAGGGTGGGGAAAAGGATAACATCCCGGATGGAAATATTGTCTGTAAGAAGCATCACCAGGCGGTCGATACCGATCCCGAGCCCACCGGCCGGCGGCATTCCGTATTCAAGGGCGGTAATAAAGTCCTCATCCATCACGTGGGCTTCGTCATCTCCCGCTTCCCGCCTGGTCAGCTGCTGCTCAAACCGCTCGCGCTGGTCGATGGGATCGTTTAACTCGGTAAAAGCATTCGCTATTTCCCAGCCCCCGATAAAACCTTCAAATCGCAGGGTAAGGCGGGGATCGCCCGGCATTTTTTGAGCCAGCGGCGATACTTCGATCGGAAAGCCGGTAACAAAAACCGGTGACAGGAGCTGTTCTTCGCAAAACTCTTCAAAGAACATGTAGAGAATATCTCCCCAGGAAAGGCCCTTGTCCATTTCAAGCCCTGCATTTTTTCCTGCCGTGAAGGCTTCCTCATCGCTTTGAATCTGGGAAAAATCAACTCCCGAAAATTTATGGACTACTTCAACCATGCTTTCCCGCGGCCAGGGCGGAGTCAAGTCTATTTCTTTACCCTGGAAAATAATCCGACCGGTTCCGAATACAGTTTGCGCTATTTCGTAAATCAAGTTCTCCGTCAGTTCCATCATAGTTTCGTAGTCAGCATAACTCTCGTATATTTCCAGGGATGTAAATTCAGGGTTATGGATGGTAGAAATACCTTCATTCCTGAAGATACGCCCGATCTCAAATACTTTATCCAGCCCCCCGACCAGAAGCCTTTTCAGGTGTAACTCGGTGGCAATGCGCATGTAAAGTTTCATATCAAGGGTATTATGGTAGGTGATAAAGGGACGGGCCAGGGCTCCTCCAGCTATGGTCTGTAAAATTGGGGTTTCCATCTCCAGAAATCCCCACCGGTTTAAGATTTCCCGCATGGTCTGAATGATTCGGCTGCGGTTAATAAAGGTTTCCTTTACTTCGTGGTTAACGATCAAGTCAACATAGCGCTGACGATAGCGAATCTCCACGTCTTTGAGACCGTGCCATTTTTCAGGCAGGGGACGCAGGGCCTTGGCCAGGTAAGTGTATTCATTAACATTGACCGTGATTTCCCCTTTCCTGGTCCTGAATACTTCGCCGGCAGCCCCGACAAAATCACCGATGTCTACCAGTTCAAAATTCTTATACTGCTCCTCCCCGACCTGGTTGAGGTTCAAATAAACCTGGATCTGGCCCCTGTAATCCTGGAGATGGGCAAAAGTAGCCTTGCCGTGAGACCGAATGCTCATCAACCGGCCGGCAACAGTTACCCTCTGTCCCTCCAGGGAATCAAATTTTTCAATTATCTCTGTAGAGTAGTGGGAGGCTTCATATTTAGGGCCAAAAGGTTCAATGCCCCTGCTCCTTAGTTCTTCCATTTTATTGCGCCTTACCTGCATTAGTTCATTTAGTGGTTGTTCCTGCTCCATTTTTAACCTCCCATTATGCTGTTTATATAACCTGAGTTACTGATATCAGTCCACTGCTTCAATTTTATACTTGCGGGTACCGGCAGGCACCTTGACTTCGACCTGATCCCCGATGGTGTGCCCAATTAGGGATTTACCAACCGGTGATTCATTGGAGATTTTCTTTTCCGCCGGATCTGCCTCGGCAGTGCTGACTAAAGTATATTCCTCTTCTTGATCCGAGTCTAAGTCCCTGAGCTTGACCGTTGCTCCAAGGACTACATGGTGGTCGTCATCATCGCTTTTTTCCAGGAGCCGGGCCCGGCGAAGCATCTTTTCCAGGGTGATGATCCTTCCTTCAATAAAAGCCTGTTCATTTTTCGCATCTTCATATTCGGCGTTATCGGTTATATCTCCGTAAGAAATTGCTTCCTTGATCCGATCGGCAATCTCCTTGCGCTTAACCGTTTTCAGGTGGTGCTGCTCCTTTTCCAGCTTTTCCAGGCCGTCCTGGGTTAAAAGCAGTTCGTCATGATTTACCATGCCTTCAATTTCCATTTCTTCATTTTTAACGTGTTCAGTGTTTTTCATATCATCCATAGTTACTTTCCCCCTCGCTTAATTACTTGGCACCAGATCTCGTGATAACAGTATTATTCAGCAATCAGCCAATCTGAGTTGTCAGCATAAATAACGGCTTCATACCGCAACGAAGCCCATAAAGATAAAGATAGTGTCAAGGATCCCTCGACACTTTTACAGGTAAATCTTAAATATTTGCTATATTATAAGGTGTCTCCCCCCGGTTGTCAAGAAAATAAAACGGCTAAAAAAGGAGGTTTAACCGTTTAAGATCGGCCTGATTAATGGAGATGGACAATCCTCGGTTTTAGTTCCAGTTCTTCAAGTAATTGAAAATACTGCGCTTCACTGAGTTCCTCTTCCCCCCCGGCCATGCATACGAGCAAAGCCTCCATGATATTAGTGCCAAAAGAACGGCCTTGCATCTCCGGCGTGGTAGTGATCAGCGTTTTTACCTTGCGTTCTCTTAGAAATTCAACGTCACTGGAGGTAACGGTATTGGTGACTATAATTTTCTCCGGCAGTTCGACGGGCATGTAGCGGTGGATAAAATGAAAATCGCCGGCGATGATATCGTTCTCCAGGAAATACTTTACATGGCGGGGTTTGTTGATAGTTTGTTTTATCCCGGTCGGGTAAATCATGGTGAAAGGCAGCTGCCCGACCAGCGGGGCCAGGACCCGCGCGACAGCGGCAAGTTTGTTAAGCGAGTTGAGGGGCACGGGCAGGTTGAGGACATAAAGCAGGTCACCGTAGGTCATCTTGCAGCCTGCCTTTTCAAAAGCCTGGGCCATACCGAGACGGTCCATGGCCGACATGAGCAGGACTTTTTTGGGCTCATCAAACAGGTCAGTTTCCTCCATCAGCTGCTCAATAGAGCGTCGTTCAAGGGTATTTTTAAGGCCGGAGCCATCGACTATAGGGGTTTTTTTGGCGGCCCGCCAGATCCGCCTGGCATCCCTGAACTCATAGCGGCGATCAACGGCATAAATATACAGGTCCATTCCGCCCAGGCCAAAAGCATCCACTTTGCCATCAAGTTCACTGATTTTATTGATCATCTCGTTCATGTCACCATCAGTGCCAATCCGCTCAATCTTGTACTGTTCGCCTTTCAATTCCACGGTAACGACATGATCTCTCGAAGATGAACCGAGGCTAATTCCCACTATCCGTTTCAAGTTTATTGTTCTCCTTTCGCTGCTTTGCTATAACCAGGTCCAGTGTATTTTTTAATTGCTGCGGATCAAGATAACGGTCTTCCCGGATTGGGGTCGGCCCGAGGTTGATATAGATGATCTGGATATCGAGCAGGGCTTCGGCCAGGTGGTGCCATCTTTCTGAGGTAATCATGATCAAGGTATCAAATTCACGCAGCCTGGCCACCAGGTCAAACATGCGGTTGAAAAAATCAAGGGCCTGCTGGTCACGAACCATTTCCCACCGGTCCCGGTTATTGAGCAGCAAATAAAAATCAAGCCCGTAAGAGTGGCAGATATCAGAAAGGTCCCCTGTATTCTCTAAAGGAAAACCGATCACAGCCACCCGGTTGCCCTTTCTAATCTCGCCTATGGCTTCCAGGCGGGACACAAAACTGCGATCCAGATGCAGACGTTTGGCCGTCTCCTGCTGGGACACACCCTTTTCCCGCAGTTCCAGGACCCTCTCTACAACCCGGGTGGCCTTGCCGAGGCTGATCATTTTGTCGCCGACCCTGTATACCCGTTCAGGTTGCACCGGTCATAATCCACCTTTGTGCACAGGATTGTGATCGCTACAATTTTAGCACTAATAAGGTCCGGGAGCAATTAATTTATGGGCGGGAAACGGCACAGCAAAGGATTTGCTTCTCGTTCAAAAAAACTAAACGATATTCATAGTCCTGTTCACCTTGCCAGCATGAACTGTTAATTTAAAAATACCCGGGGAAATATCAATTTCAGTTTTCCGGCAGGAAAGATGAGTAAGCACGAAGGATCTTTTCCATATCTTCATAGGTCGCAGCCCGGACCAGCTCGCGGCGGGCGGCAGCTGCTCCCGGAAACCCTTTGATATACCAGGCAGTATGCTGGCGCATCTCCCTGACCGCCACCCTCTCGCCTTTCAGCTCACATAAAAGCGACAAGTGCTTGAGAGCCATTTCAATAACCTGATCCAGGGAAGTGGCTTCCGGCAGTTTCCGGTTCTGAAGCAGGGCCATGACAGCGGAAAATATCCACGGATTACCCATGGCGGCCCGGCCAAGCATAACCCCGTCACAGCCGCAGTAAGAAAACATCTTTTTTGCCTTCTGCGGTGTATCAATATCTCCATTGCCAATCACCGGTATGGCCAGTGCTTCTTTCACCTTCCTGATGATATCCCAATCCGCAAAACCGCTGTAACCCTGGTCCACGGTCCGGCCGTGGAGGGCAACGGCACTTATTCCCGCATCTTCGGCCTGCCGGGCGATATCAACTGCATTAACTGTGTCCTCACTCCAACCTTTGCGCAGCTTAACGGTAACCGGACAAGAAACGGCCCCGCTCACTGCTTTAAAAATCTCGGTACACAGCTTCGGGTTGCGAAGGAGGGCTCCGCCTTCGCCGTTGCGGGTAATTTTAGGGGTAGGACAGCCCAGGTTTAAGTCGATAAAATCAGCACCGTGTTCCTCGATCCTCTGTGCCGCCCGGGCCATAAGACCGGGGTCGGAACCAAACAGCTGAAACCCGATCGGCCTTTCATCTCCGGTAAAAAAAAGCAGGTCATAGTGACGGCGGCTGTTATAAAGGAGCCCCTTGGCGCTGATCATCTCCGAGTAGACCAGGGGGCAACCCTGTTCCCTGGCCAGTAGGCGAAAGGGGTGGCTGGTCACTCCCGCCATCGGGGCCAGGGCCAGCCCCGGTCGCACTTCGATGGGCCCTATTTTCAGCAACAGATCTTCTTGCATGGCCGCTCCTGTCTTTATCCTCTGCCCTGGATTGGAAATGCAAATATAACACAACCAGGACAAGATCAGTTCAACCGGTTTAAGGCGCCCGGCAGATGGCAGATAAAACTTTGGCAGCCGTGGTAGTTGAAGGGCTGCCATACGAGTTAACGGGGGAAGATTAATCAACCAGGCCGGAACTCTATCATCAATACTTACACCCGTCCGGGCTTTTTAAAGGCGGATGGTGAAATTTACGCCCCGACGTTAAGGTTCCGGGAGCGGCGCTGTTCCATTAAATCGACAAAGGCTTCCAGCCTGGTCTGAACCCCGGCCGAACCGGTTTGTTCATCAATAAAGAGGGTCAGAACCGGGATGCCGTAATCCTTGCTGAGCTTTGGCACAATGCTTTTGGCCACAATTTCAGGGATGCAGGCAAATTCGGGGGCGTACTTGGCTCCCCTGGACAAAGTCTGGCGGGTAGGCCGAATAGGAGTGATCGATTCATGGCCCAGATCTTCCAAAATCAGCTCCATAACCGGGGTCAGGGTCCCCATATGTCCAAAAGTCGCTTTCACGGAAAAAAGCCTCCCTTACCGGTGATCAGGCCAGGTAGCGGCGGGCCAGTTCTTTCAAAAAAGCGGTCTTTAAGTGCAAACTGGCTGTATCGATCCTTTCGTTTCGGCCGTGAATGGTGGTCCTGGCTTCGCCGTCGAAGTTTTTATCCATGTGGCCAATCCCGTAAGCAGGTATCCCCGCACTGCGTAAAAACTTTGAATCGGTGGAACCGGCAGATATAACCGGCAGGCAAAGCGCACCTGGGCCGCCCTGTTCCAGGGTAATTTCTTCCATCAGTTTGTAATAAGGTTCTTCCGAGCTGGAGAAAGTAGGTGGGCGGTATTCGTTGAAATCTATTTCAATATCCCGTCCAACCACCGGGCGGAGCTCGGATTCGACATATTCACAGTCCTGGCCCGGCATAATCCTGATATCAACGCTGGCTTCACAGTAATCGGGCACAATGTTGGTCTTGGTTCCGCCCTGGATTATATTCGGCGAAACGGTCATCCGGGTCATCGATCGCAGCGACTCGACGAACCCTTTTCCCAGAGGCAGTTTTTCAAGGAAATTGTCGATTTCAGTAGGCTGGACCAGGTTTTTATCAATGCCAAAAAGTTCGGCCAGGCTTTTAAACAACCTCTCCACTTCCGATATCAGCACCGTTTCGGCCCAGTAGTTGTTTAACCGGGTTACCGCCCGGCTTAACTTAACCACGGCATTGTCGGCCAAAGTCGGGATCGATCCGTGGCCCGACTTGCCCCTTGCCTTCATAGTGCACCAGGCAGTGCCTTTTTCGCCAACCTGGAGGAAATAAATGATTTTGCCGCTTTTGATTACGGGCTGATCGGCCCCTTCGTTAACCGCAAAGTCAGCCCTGAGCTTATCTGGATAATTCTCCAGCAGGTAGCCCGTTCCCAGGCGGCCTCCTTTTTCTTCGTCTGCCGTAGCCGCTATGATCAGTTCACCCTGCAGGGGCGCCTTTTCTTCAATCAATTCCAGGGCGGCCGAAACCTGGGCGGCCATTAAATCTTTACAGTCAAGGGCACCGCGCCCGTACACAACACCGTCCTTGATTTCTCCGGAAAAGGGCTCGAAATCCCAGCCATCACCGGCCGGGACCACGTCTGAATGGGATAGATAAAGGACATTTTTGGGCCCGGAACCGATCCGGACAATGAAACTGCCCCTTCCTTCCTCGGGTTCAACTATTTCACCTTCAACACCGGCCTTCTGGAAGAGATCCTTAAGGTAATGGGCCACCACCGTCTCGTTACCCGGTGGGTTAGAACTGTCGATGCGGATCAAATCGCTCAAGATCTTTTCAGGAGAGCGTTCCATTGTCTTACCTCCCTGTGCCGTAAAAGTATAAAAAGCTTATCATATCGATCTGTTTCTGTTAATTGACTTCTTTCAGGAGATGGCAGGAAGCATAATGATTAGGGCCCACTTTTTTTAAAACCGGGATTTCCACCTTGCAGATATCCTCCGCTAGCGGGCAGCGGGTGTGGAAGGTACAGCCTGGAGGCGGGTTTGAAGGACTGGGAACATCCCCTTTCAAAATAATTCGCTCCTTTTTATGTCCCGGCTGCATTACCGGAACTGCGGAAAGAAGGGCCCTGGAATAGGGATGCATGGGGTTGTCATAAAGCTCTTTTTTAGGGGCATCTTCAACTATGCGTCCCAGGTACATTACACCAACCCGATCGGAGATGTGCTTGACCACACTCAAATCGTGAGAAATAAACAAAAATGTAAGGCCATACTTTTCCTGCAACTTTTCGAGCAGATTTATGATTTGGGATTGGATGGAGACATCAAGGGCAGATACCGGTTCATCAGCGACAATAAATTCCGGCTCCAGGACCAGGGCCCTGGCAATCCCAACTCTCTGACGCTGTCCCCCGGAAAATTCATGGGGATAGCGCCGGAAATGATGTTCATCAAGCCCGCAATCTTTAAGAACAGAAACTACCCGCTCTCTTCTTTCCTTCCCCCTGGCTATACCATGAACTTCCAGAGCTTCTCCTATTGCTTCGCCCACGCTCATCCGGGGATTAAGGGAGCTGTAGGGGTCCTGAAAAATAATTTGCATCTCCCGGCGCAAACTTCGCAGTTCATCTTTCTCCATAGATACAAGGTCTTTATCTCTAAAGCATACTTTGCCGCCGGTAGGTTCAAGCATCCTTAAAATAGTCATGCCGGCAGTGGATTTGCCGCACCCGGATTCTCCTACCAGCCCGTAAGCTTCCCCTGATTTAATACTAAAATCGATTCCATCAACCGCTTTTACATATCCGGTTACCCGGGAAAAAACACCGGCCTTGATCGGAAAGTACTTTTTCAAGCCTTCTACAGTTAGTATTTGCTGAGGGGGATTCATTTATTTCACCCCTTTTGCTTCCTGTTTCTGATACAGCCAGCACCTGACGCTGTGGCCCGGGGCCGGTTCAAGTAGATCGGGCATTTCCTGCTGACAAATTGGCATCATTTCTTTACAGCGCGGATGAAAAGCGCACCCTTCAGGCATAGCCATGGGGTTGGGGACATTACCCGGAATAAAGTCTAAAACTTCTTTTTCTTCTTCAAGCTTCGGCTTGGAATTGATCAAACCGGCGGTATAGGGGTGCAGGGGATTGTTAAATAGCGACTCCACATCAGTGCTCTCTACAACCTTGCCGCTATACATTACTATCACATACTGGGCCATCTCGGCTATAACTCCCAGGTCATGGGTGATAAAAATAATAGCCGTATTTATTCTTTCCTTTAAATCCCGCATTAACTCGAGGATCTGGGCCTGGATAGTTACGTCCAGAGCGGTAGTGGGTTCATCAGCGATCAGCAATTTAGGATTGCAGGAAAGGGCCATGGCAATCATCGCCCGCTGTCGCATTCCCCCGCTCAGCTGATGGGGGTAATTATCGAGGATTTCTCTGGGCCTGGGTATGCCGACCAGTTCCAGCATCCGGCCCGCTTCTTCCCAGGCGGCAGATCGCTCGAGCCCCTGGTGAAGGCGGATCGCCTCACTGACCTGGTCTCCAATCTTATAAACCGGATTCAGGGAAGTCATCGGCTCCTGAAAGATCATAGCAATTTCGTTTCCTCTAATAGTGCGCATCTCTCTCTCAGTGAGGGTCAGTAAATCACGATTGTTTAAATATATTTTCCCACCCTCAATTTTTCCGGGAGGGTAATGAATCAGCCTCATTATGCTGAGGGAGGCCACGCTTTTGCCGCAACCTGATTCCCCCACTATTCCAACCACCTCACCGGGTTTTACACTAAAAGAAACACCATCGACGGCACGAATAACAGCCTCGTCCGTGTAAAATGTAGTCCTTAAATCTTCCACCCGCAGCAGTTCGTCCATATATTACCTTCCTTTAATTGATTGGCTATATTAGTTAGTCATACTTGTATAAATTATAATCCAGCAAAAAAACTTTTTTATAAAACCTTATCCATACTTACGTGAACGGGGATCCAGGGCATCGCGCAAACCATCACCGAGCAGGTTAAAACCTAAAACCATGAGAAAGATTGCCAAACCGGGGAAAGTGGTAAGGTAAGGAGCCGAGCGCATATATTCCCTGCCATTGCTCAACATCGCCCCCCATTCAGGATCCGGCGGCTGCGCTCCCAGTCCCAAAAAGCCAAGCCCTGCAGCCCAGAGAATTGAAGTTGCAATCCGAAATGTAGACATTACAATGATCGGGCCCAGGCAGTTGGGCAGAATATGGCGAATAATAATCCTGGCATCACCGATTCCAAGAGATTTGGCTGCAGCCACATATCCTTCTTCTTTGACAGAGAGGACTGACCCGCGCACCAGGCGAGTATAGATCGGTATTGTGGAAATGCCAACTGCAATCATAACCTGCTCCACCCCGACGCCTAAAATTGTCACCACCACAATAGCTAATAGAATGCCGGGAAAAGCAATTAAAATATCGATAATCCGCTGCACAAATAAATCTAATTTTCCACCGTAATAGCCGGATAGGGTGCCGACCGGAATTCCTACCGCCAGCCCAATTGCCACAGTAATAAAACCTATAGCCAAAGATATCCTGCCCCCGTAAAGGATGCGCGTAAACACATCGCGTCCCTGCCAGTCCGTGCCCATTAAATTCTCGCTGGAAGGATCCTGCAAAGCATTGATTAAGTCAAGTTTGATCGGATCGTGGGGGGTAATGAAAGGGGCAAAAATAGAGCAAACCAGGAACAAAGCCAGGATAACCAGCCCAAGCATAGCCATTCGATTACGCCGCAAATGACGCCAAACCTGGCGAATTTCAGAGTCACTTTTCGGGGTCTGCAGTTGACTTATTTGATCTACCTTTTTCTCCATCGGCATCAGCCCCCCTCCTGTGTACCATAAGTAATCCGGGGGTCGAGCAAGGCATAAAAAATATCAACCACCAGGTTAATGATCACAAAAAACAAAGCTAATAGCATGACCGCACCCTGCACCACCGGATAATCCCGGGTCAGGATTGAATCTACCAGGAGACGGCCAATACCCGGCCACGAAAAGACTGTTTCGGTCAACACGGCGCCACCAAGCAGGATGCCGAACTGCAGGCCCATTACGGTAATAACTGGAATAAGGGCATTTTTTAGAGCATGCTTATAGACAACCACTCTTTCGACCAAGCCTTTGGCCCGGGCAGTATTAATATAATCCTGGCCTAAAACATCAAGCATACTGGAACGGGTAATCCGGGCAATCAGGGCGGTTGTAGCCAGCCCCAGGGTCATAGCCGGTAATATTAAATGTCTCCAGCTTCCAATGCCGCTTGAAGGAAGCCAGCCGAGAGAAACCGAAAAAAGCAGCTGAAACATTAATCCCAGCCAAAAAACAGGAATGGCAATCCCCACCAGGGCAAATAACATGGTGAAATTATCAAATAAGGAATAGCGTTTGGTAGCCGAGATAATGCCGGCGCTCATACCAAGGATCGTAGCAATGCCCATTGCCGCAACAGTTAAAATTAAAGTGTTAGGAAAGCGGGTAAACAGCTCCACCGTTACCGGCCTGCGGGTATAAGCGGATCTGCCCAGGTCTCCCTGGAGGACATCGCTCATATAAACATAATATTGTAAATATAGGGGTTCATCTAAAAGATATTCCTGGCGGACTCTTTCCACGTATTCCTGGCTGGCATGGACACCGGCGATTATCCGGGCGGGATCGCCGGGGATAAAACGGACAATGGAAAAAGCCAGTATTGAAACCCCAATCAACACAGGTATAGCAAGTAAAAGCCTCCTGATCACGTAACCATACACTTATCGTTAACCCCCAAAAAACTTGTCCTCAGAGACTCAATCTCGTCAATTATAAACCATAGCTAAAAATAAATAAATACC
>PWGX01000005.1 GCA_003554615.1 Syntrophomonadaceae bacterium | reverse complement strand
GATCCGGCAGCTTTTGGGGACGAAGATTTATTGGAAGGCATGAAGGATGTCTATACGAAGCTGGCAAAGGAGGTGGTTTGAGCACTGGCATCGCTGCTATAAATTGCAGTTGATAACAGCAAAAATGATGGCTTATTGATTTACCGTAAATGTAATTTTGGATCCACAATTGTTCCCCTGTGAAAATACATCATGAGGAGGTTAGGAAATTATTATGGCTGAAAAAAAGAAGGAGAAAGATCGCAACCGCACAATAGACCCTGCCGCGTTGGAAGTTCTGGCCAAGACAGAAGGCAGCGGGGTTGAGACGGCTTATGACCGCTACCTGAACATGCAGCCCCAGTGTAACTATGGTAACACCGGTATCTGCTGCACCATCTGTATTCAAGGTCCCTGCCGGATTACCAAGAAAGCAAGCAAAGGAATCTGCGGTGCTGCACCGTACACCATTGTAGCACGTAACTTGGTTCGCCATGTTCTGGGTGGAACTTCTGCCCACTGCGACCATGGCATGCATATCATGTCTGTTATGAGGGAAATAGCCGATGGGCATGAGAGCGACTATGGCATTACCGATCCCGCTAAGTTGAAAAGAGTTGCAACCCAGCTGGACATTGCCGTAGAAGGTCGCTCTGACCTGGAGATTTTTAAAGATGTGGTAGACCTGGCTGAGCAGGAGTTTAGTCGCCTGGATAAAAGGACTTACAGCAAGTGGATGCAAGCAACTGTCGTCCCCGAGCGCGTGGAAAAAGCGATGGATTGCAGCATTATGCCCAACAGCATCCATAAGACAATTGCCGAATCCATGGCCCAGACCCACATGGGAATGGATGCCGACCCGGTAAACTTGGTCTTCCAGGCACTGAAGGCTGCTCTTTGCGATTACATCGGCATGCATATTTCTACAGACCTGTCCGATATTCTCTTCGGTACGCCCACACCTGTTGTCTCTGAGGGCAATATGGGTGTTCTGGAAGAGAAAATGGTTAATATTGCCCTGCACGGACATAACCCTGTGCTCAGCGAGATGATCGTTAAAGCCGCCAGGGAAATGCAGGACGAGGCCAAGGAAGCAGGCGCCGAAGGCATAAAGTGCATGGGGATCTGCTGTACCGGTAACGAAGTGCTCATGCGCCAGGGTGTTCCCGTGCTGACCAACTTCCTGTCCCAGGAATTGGCTATCATGACCGGCGCTGTTGACGCCATGGTCGTAGACGTGCAGTGTATCATGCCCGGTATCCAGTCCGTGGCGGAGTGCTACCACACCAAGATTATCACCACCATACCCAACGCCAAGATTCCCAGTTCTTACTACGTGGATTTTGACGATACCCGTGCCATGGAAAAAGCCCGGGAAATTGTCACTGTCGCTATTGAAGCGTTCAAGGAAAGAAATCCGGAAAAAATCAACATCCCTCAAGAGAAACACAAGATAGTCGCAGGGTTCAGCCTGGAAGCCATGGAAGATATTCTGGGTGCCCTCAGTCCGGAAAGCCCCATAAAGGCCGTAACCGATGCCGTTGATTCCGGGGAACTGGAAGGGGTCTGCCTCTTTGCAGGTTGCAACAACCTCAAAGTACCCCATGACGATAGCCACTTCACAATTGCCACTGAATTGGCCAAAAACGATGTCTTGCTGGTATCTACCGGCTGTGCCGCCGGAACCTTTGGCAAGCTTGGGTTGCTAAACGGCGATGCCATTGAAAAGTATGCCGGCGACGGCCTGAAAGCCTTCCTGAAGCGCCTGAACGACGCCAACAAAGACAAACTGGGTGATGATCTGCCCTTGATTTTCCATATGGGTTCCTGTGTGGACAATACCCGCTGCTACGACTTTGTAACCGCTCTGGCCAAGCAGTGGGGAGTAGACACCCCCAAGGTTCCCTTCGTCGCCAGCGCTCCAGAAGCCATGAGCGAGAAGGCCGTATCCATCGGCAGCTGGTGCGTTACCCTGGGTGTTCCCACGCATGTAGGGGTTATCCCTCCCATCCCCGGAAGCCCGCTGGTGGACGGAATTGCCCTGCAGATAGCCCAGGACGTTTACGGCGGCTACTTCATGTGGGAAGAAGACCCCATGGAAGCCTCCAAGAAGCTGATGGATGCCCTGCAAGAGCGGACTTGGAAGATGAAGGTGCACAAGATGGCTGCCGAGAAATACGAAACCGAAATTTCTAAAACATGGTAAATATATAAAAAGTAAGGAGGTAAGAGTAGATGAGCACAGTTACGAGAGAATGGGAAAAATCCTTTGAAGAAATATACGAAGGTTCGGTGGATGAGTCCAATCCCCCAACAGCGTTATTTCAGAAGGTTTATGACGGAGCGATTATCGCTACAAGTTACGCAGAAATCGTGCTTAGCCAGGCGATCCGCCGCTACGGCCCCGAGCAGCCTGTAGGCTACCCCGAAACCGGGTACTACCTGCCGGTAATTATGAACTTAAGCGGTGAAAAGGTGACCAAGCTGGGTGAACTGGTTCCCATTTTGAACCGTATGCGCAACCAGATCAAGGAAGAGTTGAATTTCTATAATGCACGCCTGTGCGG
>PWGX01000021.1 GCA_003554615.1 Syntrophomonadaceae bacterium | reverse complement strand
GTGCATCTTGAAGAGTTGGCTCTTGAAGATGCACTTTATGCCCTTTCAATAGCTTCTGCCAATGACGCCGCCAACGGTATTGCCGAGCATATCTCCGGGAATGTTGAAAATTTTGCTCAATCGATGAACAAAAAAGCCATACAAGTCGGTGCTAAGAATACCAATTTTGTGAATCCACATGGACTACCAGACGACAATCATTATACAACTGCTCATGATATGGCGAAAATAATGATGGAAGCTATTAAAATCCCAAAGTTCACAGAGTTTTTTAGCGAAACATACTATGAAATGCCGCCAACTAATAAACAGCAGGAAGCAAGATATTTTCATAGCAGAAATTCTCTTTTAAATGGCAATTCCCAGTATCCGGGAATTTTAGCCAGTAAAAGCGGTTGGACTTCACAAGCCAATTGCACCCTTATAACTGCTGCTGAGCAAGACGACAGAAAACTGGTTGTGGTAGTAATAAATACCCAAAGCAGGGTTCATAGTTATGAAGATACTATAACATTGTTGGACTATGGATTCCGGGAATTTATGGATATTAAAATTGATCTAAAAGATTTAGAAGAAACAATGCCGGAGGCTAAATTCGCTTCGGTAGAGAATGAAAAACTAACAAGACTGTTACATAAAAACATATCTCCCGATAATTTGAAAAAAAGCTATGATATCCTCGAGGCTGCCGATGAAGGTATCCTGGTAAATAAGTCCATAAGTGTAAAGCAACCTCAAAATTTCATGTATCAAGACTTGGGTTCTATTCTCATAGATGGAAAAAGATTTATCGAGACAGAAGTGAATCCAGCGGGATATACTGGTGAAACTGTTTCAAATAACAACAAGCTATATCTGTCAGGTGGCTTGGGGTTAATTTGTTTTTACCTTTTTCTATTTTATCTGAAAAGAAAGAGGGCCATTAAAAGAAATAGACTTAGATTTTTTCAAAAATACCGTTATTAATATTAGAACGTCTCTAAAAAGAGTGTGCCTCAAAAATTATGTATAATCAAAAATCGAAACATAGCTGACGCATGAATTGAATGACATTGGCATGTTGGGAATTCATAGAACGTAGAAAAAATATTTTTTCGCAAAATAGCACTGGACATCATTTTTCGCATGTGAGATAATAGTGTGGGTGGATATGAAAGGGAGGCCTGCACAATGCGAAAACAGTCTGATGTCCCTGTTTTACTAAGCGGCCGGCATTTTTCGGCCCAGGAACTCTTTGAGGTCCAGGAAACCGTCCGGATGTTTCCGAACCTGAGTCGTCGTGAGTTGGCGCAAACGCTCTGTGAAAATCTAAATTGGTTTACTCCGGCGGGTCGATACAAGATCAGCTCTTGTTTGCAGTTTTTGGAGAAGCTTGAAAGCCAAGGCCTAGTGACACTACCGGAAAAGCGGCCCCAAAGCGGGCCTAACAAAAAGGAGTGGATCAGCTTTGGGCCGCGAACCGCGCCGGGTGATCTGCTCAGCGGCGATGTGCGTGATTATGCTCCTATCACCCTGGAGCCTTTGCAGGGCTCGGGTGAACTGGGGCAATGGAATGAATATATTCACCGCTACCATGCCTTGGGCTACAAACGTCCCTTTGGTGCCCATCAGCGTTATTTCATTTATTCCGTGGGTATGCCGAAACCTTTGGGGTGCCTTTTGTTTGCCGCATCTGCCTGGGCACTGGAAGTACGTGACCATTGGATTGGCTGGACGGAAACGGATCGAAGTCTTCGTCTACATATGATCCTGAACAATACCCGTTTTTTAATCTTTCCTTGGGTTCAGATCAAAAATTTGGCCAGCAAGGCTCTATCCTTAGCGGTCAAGCGGATTGGCCAGGACTGGCGAGCCCGCTACGGCTACAGCCCGATATTATTGGAAACCTTTGTTGATCCAGAGCAATATCTGGGCACCTGTTACAAAGCAGCGAACTGGGTCTTTTTGGGCCAGACCAAAGGTCGCGGCCGGTCCGAGCAGCAGAACAAAAGACCGTTAACCCGCAAGCATATCTACGTCTATCCTTTAGTGGCCGACTTTCGCTCCTATTTAAAGGGGGAGACGGCCCATGAATAATTTGAGTCGCTATGAACTCAGGCAAAAACAGCGTGAGCTGAAGGAACAGCAAAAAAGGCGGTCTATCGGGTATCCTTTTGTTACCAGGTTTGCGAACCGCAAAAGCCGGTTCAAAACAGTGGACGAAGAAAAAGAAGCCATCCAACAGACAACCGAAGCCACGCTGGATGTATACAGGCAGCTTTTGCCAGGACTGTTGAAAAAACTATCCCGGATTCCCGACCCGCGCCAGCCCAACAAAATCAAGCATCAGATCAGTGTGCTCATGATCTACGGAATTTTGATGTTTGTCTTTCAAATCCCTTCCAGGCGCCAGACGAACCGGGATATGACGGCACCGCAGCTTCTGGAAAACTTACAGGCTGTCTTTCCGGAGCTTAAAGAGATGCCGCATCAGGATACCCTCTACCGCCTGTTGGTAGAGATAGATGTGAGTCAGCTGGAAACCATCTACATAGACATGTTAAGAAGCATGATCCGC
>PWGX01000027.1 GCA_003554615.1 Syntrophomonadaceae bacterium | reverse complement strand
CAAAATCCCGTGCCTTGCCGCTTGGCCACGCCCCAGCAATGGGGTGAGTGATGGGACTCGAACCCACGGCCTCCAGGGCCACAACCTGGCGCTCTAACCGGCTGAGCTACACCCACCGCATAGTTTCGCTATCTTGTTGCGCTGTTAATTTTAGCACGCGCTTCCTGAAAAGTCAACGCATCCGGGCTTGAATTTGCCCTCTGCTCTGAAGTTATAATTGCCGGCCAGGAAATTTAAAAGCGAAACTAATGATGCAGCTGATCAGAATTAATGTGCTATACTTGGATGAGATTTTAAGCTACATTATTTAATATATTTTGGTCTGGAGGTTGATTTAAATGCGTTTTATCAGTGGCAGGTTCCTGCTGGGTTTGATCATTCTGGCCGTAGGGGTGATCCTGCTTTTAAACAATTTAGTCGAAGGGATCAATATCGATGTCAGGCAGATCTTGCACCTGTGGCCGGTGATACCGTTGATGCTGGGTTTGAGCTGGCTGTTTGCTTCTTTTGGCTTTACTTCAGAAGAAAAAGGGCAGAAGGCCTTTTTCTTCTGGGGCCAGTTTGTAACAGCCCTGATTGCCATAGCGGTAGGGGTGATTTTCCTGGGACGAAACCTCGATCTGTTCTACGTGGATACCCGGATCTTCTGGAACCTGCTCTGGCCGGTGGTCCTGATTTTAATCGGGATCAACCTTCTGCGGGGCCGTGCCTTCAGCTCTGCTAAGGGGGGGCGTTTTGCTTTCATGGGCGGGTCAAATGTCGGCGGTTCCGACCCGTGGAAGCTTGAAAGCGGGAGCTATTTTGCCTTTATGGGCGGCATTGAAATGGATTTGCGCTCAGCCGAAATACCGGATGGTGAAACAATCCTCGATTTAACCGCGATTATGGGCGGAATTGAGGTAAAAATACCGCGGGATCTGGCCGTTGTTTATGACGGCAATGCCGTCCTTGGCGGGGTAACCTTCAAGGACCATGAAGACGGAGGCATTATCGGCGGCCGAAAAATTGAAAGCAATGTCCGGGAAGACAGCAGTAAGATCGTTCGCATCCAGGCCCGGGCGATCATGGGCGGAGTGGAAGTTAAGGAAGCTTAAAGGCCTGACTTTTGCTCAAATCCCGGCCACCCTGTTTTTAAGGGCGGCAAAAACTTTTTCTTTGTCCAGGTGCGGTTTCAAACGGTGGATTTGTTCCAGGCAGATCCCGGCACCGTAATCCATGCCCTGGCAGCCGGCCAGCAAAACAACATCGTCCGGGCCGGCATTTTCCAGGCCCCGGGCGATGGCATCAGGCAGCTCATCAAAAATTTCTGTTTTCAACCCCGCTTCTTTCATGACCGTTTCATATACAGCCTTTTCTTCTTCGGTGACCACATCTTTTTCATCTGTATGGGATCCGCTGGTGGTGGCGATTACCTTGTCCAGCCCCAGCCGCGGAGCCCATTCGGCGATGGCTTCGGCGTTCTCGCGATTGACGGTCACTCCCCGGCCGCCCCTGATTGCATAGACCAGGTGCAGGCGGTTGTAGTCCATCATTTGCAGGGTTTCCAGGGTTACATTGATGTTGCCGTAATTGGCGAAGTGATCGTCGATTACTTTAAAATCATCTTCAAAAATTAGTTCAAACCGCCTTTCCACCCCGCGAAATTCCTGCAGGGCTTTCTGGATTACCGGGACGGGAATGCGCAGGATCAAGGCGGACAAGATTGCGGCCATGGCATTGTAGACGCTGTGCAGGCCCAGTACCGAAAGCTCTACCCGGAATGGCTCGGGATAGGCGGCAGATATGTCAGCCGGCGACCTTTTCTGTACTTCAACCTTAAAGCGAGCCCGGCCGGTACTCAGATCGAGGTCATGGACCAGGCAGTCCGCTTCCCTGTTTTTCAGGCCGTAAGTAAAAACTGCTGCTGCAGTTTCGTTTTGTAAAGAGGAGCTGTAGGGGCAATCCAGGTTGAGCACCGCCCGGCTGCCCTTTTTGGCAGTCCGGATCAACCCGGCCTTGGCCTTGAAGTAGTCTTCGAAGGACCCGTGCAGGTCGATATGTTCGCGGCTGATGTTGTTCAGGACCACGGTATCGTAATCGATGTGGCCCACCCGTTTTAGTTCCAGCCCTGAAGAAGAAACCTCCATTACAGCGTGGGAAACATTTTGTTCGACTATCTGGTGGAAAATACGGTGCAGATCGAGGGATTCGGGGGTGGTCAATTCGGCCGGCCGGACAACAGGGCCTGTTTTAACAATTACCGTTCCGACCAGTCCGGTGTTCAGGCCCTGCTCCTCCAGGATTGCGTTTAACATGTAGGTAGTGGTGGTTTTGCCGTTGGTTGCAGTTACCCCGGTGACGTGGATTTTCGAGGAGGGGTGATCATAAAAGTGATCGGCCAGGGCCGCCAGGGCGGCCCGGCTGTCGGCTACACGGTACTGGGGCAGATCAATATCCTCCCGGAAATACTCGACTACAGCCGCCGCCGCTCCTTTTTCACAGGCCTGTTCCAGGTACAGGTGCCCGTCGGTCTTATAACCTTTGAGGCAGACAAAAAGGAATTCCTCTTCGACCTGCCCTGAGTGGTAGGCCAGGCCCGTGATGTTTTGATCCGGTTCCGGCATGCTGCCGGATCCGGAGTGTTCTTCAAGGACCGAGATGCTTTGTAACAAGTTATCCAGCTTCAAATTTTCCCCTTCTTCTCTCATGAGTTTTCAACAAATGGTCTTTATATCAATTCGGCAGTTAGAAAAAAATTCCTTCACCCCGGGAAACTTATAACCGGCCGGGACCCGGGCCGGCGGGTTAAATCAAGCCATCTTAAAGTAGTGGTCATTAACCGTCCGTGTTTAGAGGTAAAAACAAAACCCGCATAAAGCGGGCTTTGTCTGAGACGGTTATGTTGTTTTATTAGGAGATTTCAATCGACTCGGTAGGACATTCTTCAGCTGCTTCACGAACGCTGTCTTCGTGTTCTGCAGGCACTGGATTGACTTTGACTTCTGCCTTTTCATCTCCTAATTCAAAAACTTCAGGGCAAATATCCTCACAAATACCGCAGGCGCTGCAATCATCGTTTACTCTGATTTCCATGCTGATGCCTCCTTAAATAGTAATAGAGTTTTTCCATAATGATATTCGCTAATTAATCCGTTTTCCCTTTTTTTAAAGCTTATTTTTTGCAATTTGAATTTAACCGCAGGACAGTTAACGGGTACCAAAAAAGGTTGTATTTTTGAACTTGACCTCAATTTACATGCCATCTTTATTGCCAGAAACAGGCAGTATGTTATGGTTACCGGGTGCGAATAATGTGGATAATATGATCTTCAAACGGAGATATCGGCTAAAGCCTGTGGATAACTCTGTGTATACTGTGAACAGAACTGGTATTTGCCTGTAAAAAAAGTTGATTTTACGGCTAATAATAATTTAAAATCTATTTTTTGTTAACATAAAGTAATTTTCATAATCAGCTTTCATAACGGTTACCTGTGAAAAAATAAACCCCGGGCTAGCGTTTTTTGAACATTTACAAGTTGCTAATTATAGGCAGTTGTGGTATTAATTTTATTAATACTAAAGCGGGGGTGCTTAAATGGGCCTGGCCAAAGTGGCATTGCTGGCAATAACTGTTATGGGTATGCTGCTGCTGTTTGGGTGCAATACCGGCGGGGGCTGATAAAGGCTTTAATAAAGAGCCGGTCGGCTCTTAAATTTTTGGCAATAAATAAGTATCCTCCGTATACGCGCTTACGGGCAGTCGTATCCGGGGGTGATTTTTTATGATGGTTTAAATAATCTGCAGATCGGCGCTAAAGTTTGTCAGCCGGACCAGGCGATCAGAACCAACCGCGAAGGTGTCTTCGATACCCACGGTCCCTTCGGCAGGAAAAATAAACTTCGGTTCCAGGGCAAAGACCATTCCTTCTTCTAAAGGCAGATCGAAGCCGGGCGCTATCACAGGCAGCTCATCCAGTTCAATGCCCACCCCGTGACCGATAAAATTGACTCGTTCCACGTAGCCCATGAAATGGTTGCTCAACCCGGCTTCGTTTACCAGCTCCTTGGCTTTTTCATAGAGGGCGCTGCATTTTACCCCGGGTTTTCCCATCTCGGCCAGGGCGTCCCTGATTTTAACCGCCTGGCGGTGGGCTTCATGGAGGTGGAGGGGCGGTTTTCCGACGCAGAATATTCGGGTTTGATCGACCATGTATCCTCTCAGGACGCTGACAAAATCGATTAGTATCGGTTCATTTTCCCTGATTACATTAGCCCCGGCACCTTGGGGGAATGATGGGTTAAGCCCCGATCCCCCGGTCGGCCCGTCAAAAAAAGAAATGGTGGTGGCATTATCGCCGGTCAGAACATGGCCGAAATAGAGTTCCTGGTTAAAACCGCGCATGCGCACCGCTCCCTGGTGCCCTAAAGTGCGGGCATGGAATTCAAGGTGTCCGGCCAGCTCCACCTCGGTCATCCCTTCCCTGATAATATTTTTGGCATAGTTAAAGACAGACTGGCTGATTGTGGCAGTTTCTCGCATCTGCCCGATTTCATAATCTGATTTGACAGCCCGGATTTGGCGGATAATGTTTGAAATGTCAACGAGCCGGTGGTTTTTTAGTTTTTCCCTGTACCTAAAGTACAGGTTGGCCGGCAGGACATCCAGTTCGAGACCTAAAACAGAGGAGGGAGAAACTGTTTTTTCAATTAAGTCAACCAGCGCGCCCCAGCCTGAAAAAGGAATAATCTTATCCAGGGAGCTTTCCTGCTGGGCTCGGGTCACCGACTTTTTTATGATCAGGGTCGGTTCGCCTTCAGCGGGAATAAAAAGGTGCCCGTTTTGTCCGGTGCCGCTGAAGTAAAATAGGTCGGCCCTCTGGATCAGCAGGGCTCCACCGATTTCTTTTTCACGCATGGCGGCCTGCAGTTTCTTGATCCTGTTTTGCAGCTCTTCAATCGGAGTCATGATGCTATATTATCCTCCTTTATGACCGGTACTTACTGGCAGGCGGTATGTATAATTTAGTACCGGCGGTAAAAGTTTAAACAGGGCTATTTAAATCACAGGGGCGGGCCCTTTAAGGCAGCCTTTTAAGATTACAGGTTCAAAAGCAGGCAGCAAGACCGTGTCTGAACGCACTATCCAAAGCACAAGCCTCTGGTCCCTCTGCCTGTCAGGTAAGAGGGGAATTGTAGATAGAAAAGGACACTGTGCTCTTATCATAACATAAAACCCGGCTATGATTAAGCACAGTGTCCTGATTATCGCCCGTTTTAGCTCATATTTTCGTTGTTGGCCTGATTAATTAGACCCGTTCAAACAGGCCGGCTGCGCCCATGCCTCCACCGATGCACATGGAAACTACACCGAACCGGTAATCGCGTCTGCCCATTTCATGGAGCAGGGTGGCGGTCAGCTTGGTTCCGGTGCATCCCAGCGGGTGGCCGAGAGCGATTGCCCCGCCGTTGACGTTGACAATATCTTCATTCAAGCCCAGCTCGCGGATGCAGTAGAGGGCCTGGGAAGCGAAGGCTTCGTTTAGTTCAAACAGGTCAATATCTTCAAGCTTCATCCCGGTTTGGTGCATCAACTTCGGGATGGCCACGGCCGGTCCAATGCCCATAATTTCGGGAGGGCAGCCGGCAACGCTGAAGCCCCTGAAAACGGCGATCGGTTTTAAGCCCAGGGCTTCCGCTTTTTCTGCGGACATGACCACGCATGCTGCAGCCCCGTCACTGGTCTGCGATGAATTGCCGGCGGTAACGGCCCCCCCGGCTTGAAAAGCCGGGCGCAGTTTGGATAGGGCTTCCAGGGTGGTATCCGGGCGGACTCCTTCGTCCACCTCAAAGGTTTTTTCTTTTTCCACGATCTTATTGTCGGGCCCCACTTCGCGTTCGACAACCTTTAACGGTACTATTTCGTCTTTAAAGCGCCCTTCATCGATGGCCGCTGCAGCCCTCTGGTGGCTTTTCAGACCGAACTGGTCCTGATCTTCACGGGATATATTAAAGCGCTGGGCGACAAATTCGGCGGTAATGCCCATGGGAATATAGGCTTCGATGTGATCTTCTACCAATTGCGGGCTCGGGGCCAGCTTGTTGCCGCCCATGGGAACCACGCTCATACTTTCAACACCCCCGGCCACGATCACATCGGCAAAACCGCACATGATCCTTTCTGCGGCCATGGTGATTGACTGCAGGCCGGAGGAGCAGAAGCGGTTTACGGTCTGTCCGGGGACGCTGTCGGGCAGGCCGGACTGGAGGGCCACGATGCGGCCAAGGTTCATTCCCTGTTCTCCTTCCGGGAAGGAGCAGCCCAGGATCACGTCTTCTATCTCGGCACTGTCCAGGCCCTTGGCCCGGTTAATTGCTTCTTTAACAGCTGTGGTGCCCATATGTTCAGGCCGGGTGTTGCGCAGCGTGCCCCGGGGGGCCCTGCCGATAGCTGTCCTGACAATGGAAACGATAACAGCTTCTCTCATATTATTTACCTCCTTCATTAGTTACGTAAAGGCTTGCCTGTGGACAGGAAGTGGTTGATCCGTTCCTGTGTCTTTTCTTCGCCGAGCAGGCGCAGGAAGGCTTCCCGTTCGAGATCCAGCAGGTACTGTTCACTGACAAGCGAATCCGGTTTTATATTTCCTCCGCAGAGAACAAAGGCAATCTCATTGGCTATTTTCTGCTCATGTTCGGTAATGTAACCGCCCCAGAGCATGTTCTGGACGCCTACTTTGAAGGTGGCCACGCCGTATTCCCCGAGTACATTGATCGGTTTGAGTTCGGGGGGGGCGTAACCTTCCAGGTGCATGGCCAGGGCGGTATTTTTGGCATCATGGAGGAGGTGATCCTGGTTGACAGTTATTTTGTCCGTCGGCCGCATGAAACCGAGCTCCTGGGCATGGCGGGCGCTGGTGGCCACCGTGGCCATGGCGATCGCTTCAAACGCTTTCTGGACGAAAGGCAGCCGATCTACCTTGACGCCTTCCTTAAGGCTTTCAGTAAAGCGGATCAGGTATTCTTTGTTGCCGCCGCCGCCGGGCAGCAGCCCCATGCCGACTTCAACAAGGCCCATGTAGGTTTCAGCAGCCGCATGCATGCGGTCGCCGTGCAGGGCCACTTCCAGCCCGCCGCCTAAGGTCATCCGGTGGGGGGCGGTAATCACGGGAACGGAAGCATATTTCATAGCCATCAGGCCGTCCTGGAGCCTTTTGGCGGTCTGGTCAATCATGTCCCAGTCGCCGGACTGGGCCGCCATCAGCATCAGGGCCACATTTGCCCCGACGCAGAAGTTGGTTTCCTGGTTGCCGACGACCATACCCACATAATTTTTCTCGGCTTCTTCCACCGCTTCGTGGATAAATTCCCAGAATTGGGGAGACAAAGCCTGGCGCGGGCTGTGCTGTTCCAGGCAGCAGATCCCGTCGCCCAGATCGACCAGGCTGCCGTCGTCGTTGCCTTTAATCAGCCTGTTCTGCTTTTTCAGGGCGGGCAGGCTGATCACCTCGGGGCTGATCGGGACCGGATTGTAAGCTCCGGTATCAAAGTCGTAGAAGAAGCGGTATCCTTCCTCGTCTTCCTTATAAAAGCTTTCGTATCCTTTTTCTAGCATTTGCTCCACGTTGGCCGGGATTTCTTCACCCTCGTTTTTCATCCGTTCGACGCTTTCTTTTATCCCGATTGTATCCCAGGTTTCAAAGGGGCCCAGTTTCCAGTTAAAGCCCCAGCGCATGGCCCGGTCGACATTGACGATATCGTCGGCAATTTCAGGGATCAGCCTGGCCGTGTAAACAAGGAGTTTTTTGGTCAGGTTCCAGGCAAACTTGCCGGCTTTGTCGTCGGATTCGACCAGCATTTTGTAGCCTTTCTTAAGGCCGGCCTGCTTGGTCTTGGAGAGGATATCAAAACGAGGTTTTTCCTTGGGCCGGTAGTCGAACTTTTCATAGTCGAGGGCTAAAATTTCGGAACCGCTTTCGCCCTTGACTTTTTTGTAGAAGCCCTGCTGGGTTTTTTCGCCGAGCATTTTGTTGTCGACCATTTTTTGCAGCAGGTCGGGAATTTTAAAGACTTGTTTCTCTTCCGGGTCATCCGACTGGTTATAGACCGTGTTGGCTACATGGTAAAAGGTGTCGGCGCCGACCATGTCGAGGGTCCGGAAAGAGGCGCTCTTAGGGTGGCCCATCGGCGGCCCGGTGATGGTATCGACTTCCTCGATGCTCATGTTTTCTTCCTGCATCAGTTTGATCGTATACATCATGGCATAGGTGCCGATGCGGTTGGCGATAAAGTTGGGGGTATCCTTGGCATATACTACCCCCTTGCCAAGGGCCCGTTCGCAGAAGCGGTGCATGTAGTCGAGGACTTCCTTCGAAGTGTCCTCGCAGGGGATTAACTCCAGCAGTTTCATATAGCGGGGAGGGTTAAAAAAGTGGGTTCCCAGGAAATGCTTGCGAAATTCCTGAGAGCTATCGCTGACCATTTCATTGATGGAAAGGCCGGATGTATTGGAAGAGACAATAGTTCCCTCGATCCAGTTTTCCTCGACTTGCTTGAACATCTTTTTCTTGATGTCCATGTTTTCAACAATAACTTCTATTACCCAGTCCATATCTTTCAGCTTGTCAATGTCATCCTCAAAATTGCCGGTCGTGATGCGGTCGATGTTGGATTTGCGGTAGAAGGGATTTAATTTTTGCTTCAATAATTCATTTTTCCCGTTGTTGGCCAGGCGGTTTCGAACTTCGGGGCTTTCCAGGGTCAGACCCTTTTTTTCTTCTTTCGGGGTCAGCTCACGGGGGACAATGTCGAGCAGTAAAACCGGGATGCCCACATTGGCCAGATGAGCAGCAATGGTGGCGCCCATTACTCCGGCGCCGAGAACAGCAGCCTTTCGAATTTCTTTCAAGGCCATCTAAATACCTCCTTCAACTTCATGTTTAATGGACTTATAGTGCTTTTAAAAAAGAGTACGCTTTAAAGTAAAGGATTTATTGAAAAGATCACTGCAGCCCTCTTACCAGCAGGTCAAAGACAGGTTTTTTTAGTTCGGCCAGCGGATAGGGTTTGCTGGACATGACCCAGCAGGTGACAACTTCGTCTATAGCGCCGAATACTACTTTGCGGGCGGTTCTGGTGTTTAATTCTTGCCTGTAAAGGGCCTGCTTTTTGCCTTCTTCAATCACCTCCTCGATCAGCTGAAAGTAACATAAAAGCGGTTTGGATATGCCTTCATTGATATCCTGATCTATCTGTCTCAATTCGATCTGGGTGACCCTGGCCTGATCGGGTTTGCTGGCCAGGGTCCGCAGGTGGTAATCGATTATAGTTTCCAGTTTTACATTGGCGTCATGGCATTGGGCGAGTTCTGCCCTTAGTTCTTCCACAAAACGGTTCATTAAATTTTGAAAGAGGGAGATTAAAATATCCTCCTTGTTGTCAAAATAAATGTAGACAGTCCCGTCTGCTACACCGGCTTCGCCGGCAATGTCTGAGATCCTGGTGCGGTGATAACCGGTCCGGGCAAAGGTTTTTACTGCCGCGTCAAGGATAACCTGGTGTTTTTCGCCGCTTCTTTTGGCCATATGCCCTCCGGTTGATTACAAAGATTAATGAATGAAGGCTCATTCGTTTTTGTATTGTACAATATTTTGAGATAATAATCAAGATTTGTCGCTATTATTTAAAAAGTGGAATCGATAAAAATAATCAAGCGGGTAAGTAGGGCGGCTGCGCCGGGATGGCATTGGCACTGGCCGCTAATAATAAATGAACTTTGATTGAATCGGTTGTAACCGCTTTTTTTCTATGTTAAGATATAGTTGTTTTTAACGCCTGCATACAAGGGCGTTTTTATTGTGAATTTTAATTGATGCCAACATCACGGAGATGTGTTAAGATATATTTCAATATAATGGTATATCTATAAACTGAAAGGAAACAGATGGCAAGGAAAGGAGTATAATATGTTAAACCGCTATGAAAAAATAGAGGACAACAAGGTAAAATTAGAAGTCGAGGTCGATGTACCGGAGGTTGACACGGCGCTGGACAAGGCTTACCGCAAGGTTGTAAAAAAAGTTAGCCTGCCGGGTTTCCGTAAAGGCAAAGTTCCGCGCCGGGTGATGGAATCACACTTCGGACCGGAAGTCCTGCACGAGGAAGCCCTGGAAGAACTGGTCCCTCCGGCCTATGAAAAAGCGCTGGAAGAGGCCGATATCGATCCCATAAACCAGCCCGAATTTGAGCTGGTCCAGATCGAAGAAGGCAAACCCCTCCTGTTCAATGCCGTGGTCGAAGTCCTGCCCGAGATTGAACTGGGCGAATACAGGGGCCTTGAGGCCGAGCAGGGGGAAGTAAATATCGATGACCTGCAGGTGGATCATCAAATCTACATGCTGCGGGAACAAAATTCCCGCCTGGTTCCAAAAGAAGATCAACCGGCCCAGGACGGTGACCTGGTAACCATAGATTTTAAAGGTTTTGTCGACGGCGAACCTTTTGAAGGCGGGGAGGCTGAAGATCATTCCCTGGAGCTGGGCTCACATTCTTTTGTGCCCGGTTTTGAAGAACAGTTGGTGGGATTAAAGCAGGGTGACGAAAAAGAAATCAAGGTAACATTTCCTGAAGACTACAGCAATGAAGATCTGGCCGGCAAAGAAGCCACTTTCCAGGTCAGCCTGAAGCAGGTAAAGGAGAAACAGCTTCCTGAACTTAATGATGATTTTGTCAAGGAAGTCAGTGAATTTGATACCTTTGAGGAAATGAAAGCTGATTTAAAAGAAAAACTGCTTAAGAATGCGGAGGAACAGTCGAAAACAAAGCTGGAGGAATCTTTAATCGAAAAGGTTACCGACGCCTCGGAAGTCAAACTGCCGGAAATCCTGGTTGATCGACAGATAGACCGGATGATCGACGAGATGGAAAATTACCTCCGTCGGCAGGGACTGGGACTCGATCAATTCCTGGAGCTTTCAGGCAAAACCAGGGAAGAATTACGCGAGCAGAACCGGCCGGAGGCGGAAAAACGGACCAAGGCCAACCTGGTCCTGGACGCTATAGCGAAAAAAGAAGGATTTACGGTCGACGACAGCGAAATAGATGCTAAGCTTGCTGAAATAGCCGAAGCCTACGAGGACCAGGTAGACCGGATCAAGGAAATTCTGGAAAAACAGGGCCGCCTGCCTTCCATTCGCGAAGAATTAAGAATTCGCAAGGCAGTGGATCTGCTTGTTGAAACAGCCAATATCACGATGGTAGAACCGTCCGATAAAATGGTAGAACCGTCCGATAAAAAGGAAGAGAGCGGCGGAGAAGAAGTGACAGCAGAAGAGGAAAAGGAAAAAACCGGCCGTGCAGAAGCCGCCGAAGAGGCCGGTGAAGAAAAAAGCGGTGAAGAGAAAATTAATAAAGACTCCGAAGATCAATAAAACATGATATTATATAACAAAAGAGAAATAATAGGGAGGACATAAAAAATGAGTGTATTGGTGCCAATGGTGGTTGAACAGACCAGCCGCGGCGAAAGAGCCTATGATATTTACTCGCGTCTGCTCAAGGATCGGATCATTTTCCTGGGTAGCCCCATAGATGACAATGTGGCAAACCTGATTGTGGCCCAGATGCTGTTCCTGGAATCGGAAGATCCGAAGAAAGATATCAGTTTGTACATAAATTCCCCCGGGGGAGCGGTTTATGCCGGGATGGCCATTTATGATACAATGTTATATGTAAAACCGAATATATCGACTATCTGTGTCGGTTTGGCAGCCAGCTTTGGCGCCGTGCTGCTGGCAGCTGGAGAAGAAGGCAAACGGTTTGCCCTCCCCCACTCCAGGATCATGCTGCACCAGCCGGCCGGTGGGGCCCAGGGCCAGGCTGTCGATATCGACATCCATGCCCGGGAAATTATCAAGGTCAGGGAGACATTAAACGAAATCCTGTCCCATCATACCGGCCAACCGGTGGAAACCATTGCCAAAGATACCGACCGTGATTTCTTTATGTCGGCTGAGGATTCCCAACAATACGGGATTGTTGATGATATACTGGCTAACAGAACTTAATAATGCAACTCTAAAGTGGAGATGAGGTGATTTCTCCCGATGTTTAAATTTAATGAAGAAAAAGGACAGCTGAAATGCTCATTTTGCGGAAAAACGCAGGAGCAGGTGCGCAAGCTTGTTGCCGGGCCCGGCGTTTATATCTGCGATGAGTGTATCGAGTTGTGCAACGAAATCATAGAAGAAGAGATGGGGGAACAATCGGACCTGGGATTTGTGGAACTTCCCAAACCGCAGGATATTAACGAGGTCCTTGATCAATATGTGATCGGCCAGGAAGCGGCCAAGAGGAGCCTCTCCGTTGCCGTGTATAACCACTACAAGCGGGTAAACGCCGGTCAGAAAGTGGAAGATGTGGAACTGCAAAAGAGCAATATTGTCCTGATCGGGCCGACCGGGGTAGGTAAAACCTTGCTGGCCCAGACTTTGGCCCGGATCCTGAATGTGCCTTTTGCCATTGCTGATGCGACCTCGCTTACAGAAGCCGGTTATGTAGGCGAAGACGTGGAGAATATATTGCTCAAGTTGATCCAGGCCGCCGACTACGACCTGGAAAAAGCGGAAAAAGGGATTGTCTATATCGATGAAATCGATAAGGTAGCCCGCAAAACGGACAACCCTTCCATAACCCGGGATGTTTCCGGTGAAGGGGTCCAGCAGGCCCTGCTGAAGATCCTGGAAGGGACCGTGGCCAGCGTGCCGCCCCAGGGGGGACGCAAGCACCCGCACCAGGAATTCATGCAGATCGACACGACCGACATCCTGTTTATTTGCGGCGGCGCCTTTGACGGCCTGGAAAAACTTATCCAGAACCGGGTCGGCAACAAGGGAATCGGTTTTGGAGCTGAAGTGACCACGCCCGATGATAAAAACCTGGGAGCTATATTAAAGCAGATCCTTCCACAGGACCTGCTCAAGTATGGCCTGATTCCTGAATTTGTAGGCCGGATTCCGGTTATTGCCACCCTTGATCCGCTAGATGTCGACGCCTTTGTGCGCATCCTGACGGAGCCGCGCAATGCACTGGTCAAACAGTACCAGAAAATTTTCGAACTTGACGGTGTCACCCTCGAATTTAAAGAAAACAGCCTCAGGGCGATAGCCGAAGAAGCGATGAACAGGAACACGGGAGCCAGGGGCCTCAGGGCGATCCTGGAAGAAACCCTGCTAAACGTGATGTATGAACTGCCCTCCCGGGAGGATATCGAACGCTGTATCATCACCAGGGAAGTGGTCCTTAACGGGGATACGCCAATTTTAGTTACCAAAGATAAAAGCAATAAGAAAGAGGAATCAGCCTGAAATAACAGTGATATAAACAAACTAACCGGAACAGGCGATAATCCGGAACCTGAACAGGTAAAAATAAAGCGGGAAGCGAATAGTTAACACCCGGAGGCTTCTCGCTTTAACTTTTATTATAGATAGGTGGTTTTAACTATGACGAAAGAAGAAAAACTACCGGTTCTGCCTTTAAGGGGTGTACTGGTATTTCCCAGCATGGTTTTGCATCTTGATGTCGGGCGGGAAAGATCGGTATCGGCTCTGGAACGTTCAATGATGAATGATAACCGGATCATCTTGATCACCCAGAAGGAAGCCAAGATGTCCGAACCCGGTGAAGAAGATCTTCATGACGTGGGAACCCTGGCTACAGTTAAGCAAATGATCAAGCTGCCCGGCGGGACTATCCGCGTCCTGGTTGAAGGCCTTAACAGGGCTAAAATTTTGAAAATGCATACCGAGGAACTGTTTTTTGAAGCGGATGCTGATATTGTCGAAGATGAGGCGGAAAAAACCCAGGAAATGGAAGCCTTGATGAGGAGTGTGCTCAACCAGTTCGAGCAGTACATCAAGATTAACCGCAAGGTTCCCCCGGAAACCCTGTCCACGGTTTCCGATATAGAAGAACCGGGCCGGTTTGCCGATGTTATTGCCTCTCACCTGAGCATGAAGGTTGAGCAAAAGCAGCAGTTACTGGAAGCGATTGAGATCAAAGAGCGCCTGGAAAAATTAAATGAAATCTTGAGCAATGAAATTGAAATCCAGGAAATAGAACAGAAGATAAATTTAAGGGTCCGCAAGCAGATGGAAAAGACTCAAAAAGAATATTACCTGCGGGAGCAGATGAAGGCAATCCAGAAAGAACTGGGCGAAAAAGATGAAAGAGAAGCGGAAGCGGAAGAGTACCGGGAAAAAATTGCCGAGACCGGCCTCCCCGAAGAAGTCGAGGAGAAAGCGCTCAAAGAAGTTGACCGGTTGGAGAAAATGCCTCCCGCTGCTGCTGAAGCCATTGTAATCAGGACTTACCTGGACTGGCTGCTGGAACTGCCCTGGTCGGGAGAAACCACGGATCGCCTTGATCTGGATGTGGCCGAACAGATCCTGGATGAAGATCATTACGGCCTGCAAAATGTTAAAGAGCGGATCATTGAATACCTGGCGGTTCGCCAGCTGGCTGATAAGCTGAAAGGGCCAATCCTGTGCCTGATCGGTCCTCCCGGTGTAGGCAAAACTTCACTGGCTAAATCCGTAGCCAGGGCTCTTGAACGCAACTTTGTGCGAATTTCCCTGGGCGGAGTGCGCGATGAAGCTGAAATCAGGGGCCACCGCCGCACTTACATCGGGGCCCTGCCGGGCAGGATTATCCAGGGCATGCGTGAAGCCAAGTCAAAAAACCCCATCTTCCTGATGGACGAGATAGACAAGATGTCCACCGATTTCCGGGGGGATCCTTCTTCGGCCCTGCTGGAAGTCCTCGACCCCGAGCAAAATAGTGTTTTCAGCGATCATTACATCGAAATTCCTTTTGATCTGTCCCAGGTGATGTTTATTACCACCGGGAATACTTCTTTTAACATCCCCCAGCCCTTGCTGGACCGGATGGAACTGATCCATATTCCCGGTTACACCGAGGAAGACAAGGTGGAAATTGCCAGGCAGTACCTGATTCCTAAACAGCTCAGGGAAAACGGGCTCGGTGAGGACCAGCTCAAGATTTCGGAAGGGGCAATCCGGCGGATTATCCGGGAATATACCCGGGAAGCGGGGGTGCGCAACCTGGAAAGGAGCATATCCGCAATCTGCCGCAAAGTGGCCCGTGAAGTGGTCAAAGATCGTAAGAAGAAGGTCAGATTGACCAGCAATAACCTGCAAAAATACCTGGGTATCCCCCGCTACCGCTTCGGGGTGGCGGAGAAGAAAAAAGAAATTGGGGTGGCCACAGGGTTGGCCTGGACTGAAAGCGGGGGCGATCTGCTCTCGATCGAGGTAAGCCTGATGAAGGGCAAGGGGAAAATGACCCTGACCGGTCAGCTGGGCGAAGTAATGCAGGAATCGGCCAAGGCGGCCATGAGTTACATCCGCTCCCGGGCCGAAGAGCTCGGACTGGAAGAAAATTTCTATGAAAAAGTGGATATCCACATCCACGTCCCCGAGGGAGCCATCCCCAAGGACGGCCCGTCGGCCGGTATCTCCATGGCGACCGCCCTCGCTTCGGCCTTTACCAGGATCCCGGTCCGAAACGATGTCACTATGACCGGGGAGATCACCTTAAGGGGCCGGGTTTTGCCGGTCGGCGGCGTGAAGGAAAAGATGCTTGCCGCCCACAGGGCCGGAATCAGGCATATGATCATGCCGGCCGAAAACCGCCGGGATCTGAGCGATATACCGGCGAATGTTAAGCGCAAGGTCGAAGCTAAACTGGTGGAACACATGGACGAGATCCTGGAAATGGCCCTGGCCGAACCGATTGAAGGTATCAAGGATAAGCTTCCGGAAAAAGCCCTTGGTGAAAAGGATTTAAACGCGCCTGAAGAAAATCGGGATTCTTCGATCCGCCATTGAAAATAAGGGGTAACAGGTGAAAAGGTGAAGATCAAGCAGGCAGAGCTGAAAGCCGCCGCCCACAGCATCGATGCTTTTCCGGAGTGGGACATACCGGAAATATCCTTTCTGGGCCGCTCCAATGTGGGCAAATCATCTTTGATTAATAAGCTGATCGGGCGGAAAAATCTAGCCCGAACCAGTTCAACACCCGGGAAAACGCGGGGCCTTTATTTTTACCTGTTAAACGGCAAATTATGTTTTGTCGACCTTCCCGGTTATGGATATGCAAAAATTTCTAAGAAGGAACGGCAGCGCTGGGCGCCGATTATCGAAGCATACCTGGAAGCGAGGGGTAATCTTTACGGGTGCGTCCACCTGGTAGACTGCCGCCACGAGCCGACGGAAGACGACCGGTTGATGGCAGATTGGTTACGGATGAACAGTATCCCCCGCATCACCGCGGCTACCAAGGCGGACAAGCTTTCCCGGGGGGCCCTGATCAGGCAGAACAGGGTGATCAGATCTCAGCTGGGCCTGTTCGAAGAAGAGCTGCTGATTCCATTTTCTGCTCAAACCGGAAGCGGCCGGGACGAACTCTGGAAAGCGATCAGCTCCCTTCTCCCGCATTGATAATCTGCTTAATGGAGGTTTAAAAGATGCCGGTAGCCGGAATAGATGTAGGATCACTTACAGCCGAGGTTGTTATATTTGAGCAGGATATTGTTCAGTCTGTCATTGTACCGACGGGAGCGAACAGCAGGGGGGCCGCTGAAAAAGCAATGGAGCAAGCCCTTGGTGCAGCCGGCCTTGAAAAGGCCGACCTGGAATTTGTTGTCGCTACCGGTTACGGGCGGATCAGTATCGATTTTGCCGACAAGCGGATTACCGAGATAACCTGTCACGGCCGGGGGGCTTACTTCCTGGATCCTTCCGTCAGGACGGTTATTGATATCGGCGGGCAGGATAGTAAAGTTATCCTGCTGGGTGATAGCGGCCGGGTCCTTGATTTTGCCATGAACGACAAATGTGCTGCCGGGACCGGAAGGTTCCTCGAGGTAATGGCCCAGGCCCTTGAAGTGGAACTGGAGAACCTGGCTGAATTAAGCAATCAGGCCAGGGAAACGGTATCGATCAGCAGCATGTGCACGGTTTTTGCCGAGTCGGAAGTAGTGTCATTAATTGCCAGAGGATTGCCGAGGGAAGATATAGCCCGCGGCCTTCACCAGGCAATTGCCGATCGTACCGCTGGATTGGTGCGCCGGGTCGGCCTGGAGGAAAAAGTGATGATTACGGGCGGGGTGGCCAAAAACAAGGCGGTAGTTAAAGCCCTCAACGAAAAGCTGAATAAAAAGTTGATTGTGCCCCGGGAACCTCAGATTGTCGGAGCCCTCGGCGCCGCGTTGCTGGCCAGGGATGAGTTGGCCCAGAAATCCTGAACGGCGGCGGCATTTTTATCATTAGGACAGATTATGCTCCAGACGGTTGAGAAGAAGCTTTTTTTTAAGCTCTAAGCCCAGGTAGGCGGCCAAAAAGGCCTTAACCAGATCGAGAGGAAGAAACGGCAGCACTCCCACCAGCACAGCCTGGTAAATATTATAGCCCATGATAAAGGCGAGCTGTAAAGCTCCGCAGAAATAGATTACGGCCAGGGCCGCAAGCATGGCCCCTGCACTGCTGAAAATAGTGGGCCGGGAAATTCTTTCAGCGATCAGGCCGATGATGTAAACTGCCGGTATGAACCCCCACAAATAGCCCCCACTGGGCCCCATTAAAATGTGCAGACCCCCGCGGGCCAGGGAAAAGACCGGGGCTCCGGCGGCCCCGAGCAGCAAATAGGCGGTAATTGACAAAAGGCCGGCCCTTTTCCCAAGCAGGCTTCCGGCGAGGAAAACACCAATGATCTGGCCGGTGAATGGGACCGGGCTGAAAGGCACAGGGATGGCAAACTGGGCTAACACGGCAGTCAGGGCCGTAAACAGGGCACTTAAGGTCAGCCTGCCCAGCGGCAGGGATCTGGCGGTGCTTTCTGCAGCAGGATTTTTAGCTGATTTCACCATAGTATATTTTTTGCAGCTCTCCTTTGTTGTCCATGATTAACAAGGATCCGTCCCGATCAAGGTCGCAGGCTACACCCTCCAGGGAACCTCCGGCCCATGTAACCTTGACTTCCTGTCCCAGAAATGAATTGTAGGTTAAAAGTTGATCCCTGAACGGGGCAAAACCTTCCTCCAAGAAGACTTCGTAAGCCCGGCATAGATCCTTCCACAGTGTTAAAAAAAGCGAGGTGCGGTCGAATACCTTGCCGCTTTCAAGTAAAAGGGAAGTGGCCCTGGTTTTTATGTCCGCCGGAAAATTTTCTTCTTGCTGGTTTATGTTGAGGCCGATTCCGAGAACCAGGTATTCGATCCGGTCCGGTTCCCCTTTTATTTCGCTCAAGATTCCTCCAAATTTTTTGCTCTTGATTAAAAGATCATTCGGCCATTTGATCTTAACCGGCAGATCCTGGTTTTTATTTAAACTGGAGGCCAGGGAGGCAGCGGTAACGAGGGTTACCGGGGCCGCTGCAGCCGGGTTGATCATTTCAGGACGCAGGATCACTGAAAACCAGAGCCCGCTGTACGAAGGAGAATACCAATCCCGGCCACGCCGGCCGCGCCCCCGGAGCTGTTCCTCGGCAATGATCGTGGTGTAGGAAGGATGTCCTTCTTCAGCCAGGTGACGGGCGACCAGGTTAGTTGAATCAACTGAGGGGAGATATTTAATGCCGTGCTTTTCTAAAAGGTCGCTGTCTAACTTGTCCGGCTCTTCCTCCAGGCGGTAGCCGCAGTTTGAGCGGGCGCTGATCTGGTAACCTTTACGGCGCAGCTCCCGGATTTGTTTCCAGACGGCGGCCCGGCTAATACCCAGCTCTCTGCTGATATAGCTACCTGAGATGTAACCGTCTTGCTTATTTTGTAGGAACTCCAAAATATTTTTTTTCATACTATCCCCGGGCGAAAATATTTGTTAAAATAGTATCGGATTGAGCCGAAATTGTCAACTTGAGCCGGATAAAAAGGTTTACAATATATCCCGCAGCTCTTTGCAGGGGGCTAAACCGGCGGCAGGTAATTTTTTTTGCAGAAAATATCCGGTTCATTAATGACGGACGGCTTAATGTTACACCCGCAAAAAAAGGCGGAAGAAGGGATGTAGAATGGGCGGCCCGGCATTCGGACAAAAAAAAGCGCAGTTTGTTTTAACTGCGCTCAAAGATATATATAAAAAGAGGGGGTCAACTCATTTATAATTATAATCGCCGAACATTACAGGAATATTACAGGCAGGTTATTTTTTGTTTACAGTTACTGTAATTTACGAGGAAGAGATCCTTTTGGGAGCATAAAAATGAAGAGGCAAGTTATTTGTGCAAAAAATTTTTGCCTTATAGACTGTTAATGCCGGAATAATCTATAGAAATGTGAAAGTTGGTGTGCTAAAAATTAAATTTATAAAAAAGCTTAATGCGTTGAAAGGAGGCAAAAATATAGTCAGTATTTCCAGGTTACAGGAATAAGGTTTTAAATATTATTTAATCACTAATTCAGCAACAACAATTCAGCAACAACAAGGAGGATAATTAATGTTGTCAGAAGTGAGTAAAACAAAAAAAGAAGATAATATTTTAAATTCCACCCTTAGTATGATGAAGCAGGCTATAGAGTTTGCGGAGCTGTCTCCCGATGTTTATGAACACTTAAAAACTCCAATGCGTTTTGTTGAAGTTGCCATCCCGGTAGAAATGGATGATGGTTCGACAAAAGTATTTACCGGTTATCGTTCGCAGCATAACAATGTTTACGGCCCTTTTAAAGGTGGCCTCCGCTATCACTGGGATGTAACAGCGGACAGCCTCAAAGCCCTTTCAATGTGGATGACTTTAAAGTGTTCCCTGGTTGGAGTGCCTTTTGGAGGAGGTAAAGGAGCAATCGTTTGCGATCCTTTGAAAATGAGCGATAGAGAAAGGGAGCGCCTGACAAGAAGTTATGTGAGATCTCTAGGTACCATTCTTGGCCCCGAAATCGATATTCCCGCTCCGGATCTTTTTACCGATGCCCAGGTAATGGCCTGGATGGCCGATGAATACAGCGCTAATGTGCGTGAACCTTCATTTGGTGTGGTTACAGGGAAGCCTTTGGCTGTTGGAGGTTGTGTCGGCAGGAATGAAGCAACCGGGCGAGGTGCTTTTTTTGTGACCAGGGAAGCGGCCAGGGCTTACAGAATTCCCCTTGAGAAGAGCAGGATTGTGATTCAAGGTTTTGGTAACGTAGGCAGCAATGCGGCGAAAATGTTTCATGACGAAGGGTGCCCAATCATAGGGGTGGGCGATATTAGCGGTGCTATCTTCGACAAAGACGGTATCGATGTGGGGAAATTAACAGCTCATGTGAAGGAAACCGGTAATGTAAAGGATTTCCCTGGTGCCGAACCAATCAGTAACGAAGATCTTTTGGCCTTGGATTGCGATATTCTTATTCCCGCTGCCCTGGAGAATCAGATTACCGGCAGTAATGCTGACGCTGTCAAGGCAAAAGTTATAGTGGAAGCGGCAAACGGGCCGACAACCCCGGAAGCAGACAAGATTCTTAAGGATAAAAAGATTTTGGTGGTTCCTGATATTCTTTCCAACAGCGGCGGGGTTACCGTTTCCTATTTTGAGTGGGTCCAGAATAATTACGGTTTTAGCTGGGATCTAAATACGGTTAATACGCACTTAGAAGATAAAATGGTTAGTGCTTTTAACAGCGTTTACAGTTATTTCTGTGAAAAATGTGTCGATTCCGATATGCGGACCGGCGCTTATATGTATTCTATCAAACGACTTGCTGAAGCAATGCAATATCGGGGCTGGCTGCATAATGGTATGTATACATAAAAATGTTAGCTTTGGGGAATATAACTAAGAATTTGCGATTAAGTAAGAGTTTTTTGAAGCAGGGGAGGGCTCAGGGCTCGCCTCTGCTTCAACCGGTGATTTGCTAATTATTTCAGAAAATTATAAGTTAGATGTGAATATATCAACCATAAACAGCGATCTGTAGCATGTTATTGTTATTTCCAGCATAAGGGATATAAACTTTAAAACAGTAGTTATAATAGAAAAATGACAGGTTTTATTCAAAAGGAGGAAATAAGTTCTTGGTGCAGGCTAATCAGGGTGATTTTACTGCAGATCTTATTATCAAAGAAGAATGGTGTAAAGGATGCGGTATTTGTGTAGCTTTCTGTCCCAGGGAGGCTCTTTTTTTGGATGAACAGAGCAAAGCTCAAAAAGACATGGAAAAATGCACTAAATGCGGCATCTGCGAAACTTTTTGTCCGGACTTTGCGATTTCACTGATCAAGAGGAGGCTTTTTGCAAATGCCGGAGACGAAACCGGTCTTGATGCAAGGAAATGAAGCCTGCGCTGAAGGAGCAATCAGTGCAGGGGTTCGTTTTTATGCCGGGTACCCGATAACTCCTTCTACAGAGGTGGCTGAACGGATGGCGGTCAGGCTGCCTGATATAGGGGGAGTTTTTATTCAGATGGAGGATGAAATAGCCAGTATGGCTGCCGTTATCGGGGCATCCATCGGCGGCATGCGGACTCTCACCGCTACCAGCGGACCCGGTTTTTCACTTAAGCAGGAAAATATAGGGTATGCCATAATGGCCGAAATACCCTGTGTCATAGTTAATGTTCAACGGATGGGGCCCAGCACGGGTGTCCCCACCGCGCCTTCCCAGGGAGATGTTATGCAGGCCCGCTGGGGTACCCATGGCGACCACCCGGTTATAGTGTTTTCTCCCGCTTCAGTTTATGAAACCTATTACTTGACTGTTGCGGCCGTTAATTTAAGCCAAAAATTAAGACAGCCAATTATTTTGCTCCTTGATGAAGTAATCGGCCACATGAGGGAAAAGGTTACCATCCCTAAGGGCAGCAAATTAATGGTGGAAAAAGCGAGCGACAAGGTGCCTGCCGACTGGAAGCCCTATGATGATAAAGGGCTTACTCCCCTGGTTCCATTTGGTTTTGGCCATTACTACCATGTTACCGGCCTGTTTCACGACCAGTACGGGTTCCCCACCGGGGATCCTCAGCAGGTTGAACGGTCCCTGGATCGGATCCATGAAAAATTGGAGAAGTACCGGGACGAAGTGGCCCTCACAAACTATATTGGGCACAAGGAACCGCGAGTAGTAATCGTGACTTACGGTTGCACAGTGCGTTCGGCCCGGGCCGTTGTTAAAAAAGCGTACTGGAATAATCGCCAGCCGGTGGGACTGCTGAGCCTGCAGACCCTGTGGCCGTTTCCAGATAAAGAAGTCCAGGAAATAGCCAAAAAGGCCGATGTGGTCATAGTACCGGAAATGAATATGGGCCAGATTATCGGCGAAGTGGAACGCCATGTCAAAGGCGAAGCAGAAGTTATTCCTTTGAACCGCTATGACGGTGAAATGATCAGTCCTGAGCAGATTTCAGATATTATGGGGAGGTGGCTATCATAGAACAGTTAACACAGGATTTTTTAAGGACGAAGAAGTTGCCCCATATCTGGTGCCCCGGATGTGGGAACGGGATCGTGACCGCCGCCCTGGTCAGGGCCATTGAAAGGGCTGATTATGACCAGCGCGATGTAGTAATTGTTTCAGGTATAGGCTGTTCTTCCAGGGCGGCAGGGTATTTAAACTTCAACACCCTGCACACTACTCACGGCCGGGCCCTGGCTTTTGCCACCGGTTTGAAAATGGCCAGGCCGGAATTAAAACTGTTTGTGATCATGGGTGACGGTGATTGCAGTGCCATCGGAGGCAACCACTTTATTCATTCGGCCAGGAGGAATATTGACTTGAATGCTATCGTGGTCAATAATCACATCTATGGCATGACCGGCGGACAGCATTCACCGCTGACACCAATCGGGAAAAAGGCGACCACAGCTCCCCGCGGGACTTTGGAGCGGGAATTTAACCTGCTGGAACTGGCCAGGGGTGCCGGTGCAACTTTTGGGGCCAGGGGCAATGCCGCTCAACCCCGCCAGCTTGAACAGCTTATTACCAGGGGGGCAAACCATAAAGGGTTTTCGATAGTGGAAGCATTATCGCCCTGCCCCATTGCTTATGGCAGAAGAAACAAGCTTGGGGGGCCGGTTGATATGATGAAGGAACTGAAAGAAAACAGCATTTCAACCGAGCGGGCTGCCGGCAAAGAAGAATCGGAACTGAAAGGCAAAACAATCACCGGGGTTATTTTTAACTATGATGAACCTGAATACGCCGCTGAGTATTACCATTCAATTGGTAAAGATATCCCGGTAAAATCGAGCGGTTAAAAGCGGAGGGAGTTCTTTTGGGTAACAGGCAGGAAATTTTACTGACCGGAGCCGGGGGACAGGGTTTGATCCTGGCCTCGATTATCCTTGCCCATGCTGCCGTAAACGACAACAAAAACGTGGTTCAAACCCAATCTTACGGTCCGGAAGCCCGGGGCGGAGCCAGCATGGCCGGCGTGATAATCGACATTGATACAATTGAATACCCCAAGGTGGTTAATCCAACAGTCCTGCTTTGCATGAACCAGGCTTCTTTTAACAAATACCTGCCCAAGCTTAAGAGAGTCGGGGAGTGCATTGTCATTGTCGACTCGACCTTTGTCAGCGGACCCTTCCGGGAAGAGTATAAAGTACAGAGTTATCCGATCACCAAGGTGGCCAAAGAAAAAGTGGGCAAAGAAGTGGTTGCCAATATGCTGGCCCTGGGCGTGGTGAATGCCGCCGCCGGGTTGTTGGATCGGGACATTTTCCGGGAAAGTATTTTTGAACTGGCCCCCAAAGGCAGCGGCGAGATCAATCAAAAGGCGTTTGACATAGGCTATTCTCTATATGAGCAGGGTTCGGGACAGGATACCAATCAATCAGCGCAAACTCCTCAATAAGAGGTTTAGGCGGCCCCGGTATTATTGCAGCAATAATGGCCCGGAATATGTATTTTGGGACTTGTATACGGCATTATTTTTTTGCAAGAAAAGGCTCATCGTAACTTCGGGTTCTCGATGAGCTTTTCCATAAATCTCGCCTGGTGGCTTTTTTATAAAGGTTCAAAGCAGTCAGCCCTGCCTGTATCGCATAAATGGTTATAAAATGATCTAGATGATTTTTAATAAGGAAGGTGATTTAAGCCTGTGGCTTATGTAATTTTACTGTTGATCATTGTGGCTCTGATCGGATTGGGAGTACTTTTGCTTCGCTTTATGATGGGCCGGGCCTTAAAGCAGGTTATCAGGATTTTCAGGGAAAAAGAGGCTCTGGATCCGGAAAGTGCCAAAACCGGTAATGAACTGAGCCTGAAGGCTTCTTCTGAAACCAAGTTAACCGACGGTATGTTTAAGCCGCGCGACTATAAACCCTACGTTTTCGATTCTCTTTTCCAGCTGGATGTAATACAGATGACTGAAGATGGCAAGTACTTTTTATCTGAAGAAACACTGCAACAATCAAAAATTGGCAACATAGTCCAATCAAAATCAAGAAATAACTAATTATAGAGGAATTTTTAACCACTTTTATGCTTGGCTTACCTCAACAAGGGAAATTAAAACATCACGTTATAATTTAATCCCTTGGGGGCTCTTACACTCTATACTTTTCTGCTTGGATTACAATCTCATTTATGGTTCATTCAATATTAATCTGCTTATTATATTATATATTGCCATGGATCAGGTCTGGATTTCAGTCGGATTGACCTGAAGGCAGAGTTTTTATCCGGGGCCCAGGATAATATGATATATCTTTAACGGTAAATAGTAGCGGTTTTTTATTTTAGTGTACCAGGGCTGTTAAGGACATGTGGGCATAAGGAGCTTTTGGGCAGGGATTAATTCAGGCTGCGGCGAATCAATACTAAGGAAGGAGATGGGAGATCAGATATGAGGACAATTGATTTGAACTGCGACATGGGGGAAAGTTTTGGAGTATACAAATTGGGTTCTGATGACGAGGTTATCCAAAATATTTCTTCAGCTAACATTGCCTGCGGCTTTCACGCAGGAGATCCCCAGATTATGGATTACACTGTAAAGCTAGCCAAAAAGCATGGAGTAGCTGTTGGCGCCCACCTCGGTTTTGCCGATCTTAACGGGTTTGGCCGCCGAAGGATTGATATTGCTCCTGAAGAACTGGAAAAGGAATTGATTTATCAAATAGGAGCCATGCAAGGTTTTTGTAAAACCAACGGGGTAAAAATGGTTCATGTAAAAGCCCATGGTGCATTAAATAATATAGCCAGCGTAAACAAGGAGCTGGCATTTACTATTGCCCGGTCTATTAAAGCGGTAGATCCCAGGTTAATATTTGTTGCTCTTGCTTTTTCTGAAATGGAAAAAGCAGGTAAGGAAGAGGGGTTGAACGTGGCCCGGGAGGGCTTTGCCGATCGGGCTTATGATTCTGAAGGAATGTTGGTTTCAAGAAAGCAACCGGGAGCGGTAATTCACGATCCTGAGATGGTTGTTGAAAGGGTATTGCGAATGGTTCAAGAAGGCAAGGTCCGTACTGTCTCAGGTGAAGATATCGATATTAATCCGGACACTATATGTGTCCATGGCGATAACCCTGAAGCGGTTGAGCTTACCAGGCAGTTAAAAGCCAGGTTGAATGAAGAGGGTATTAAAAGCAAGCCGCTGTCTGTGTAATTTAAAATTGCAGCAGGTCAATGGCCTGTGGTATGGTTCGAGATATTTTCTACTGACAAAATAAGCCAATCAACGGAGTATTATTTAACTGGGGGAGGATATGTATGCCGGAAATTAACGTAGTGCCGGCAGGTGATCAGGCCCTGGCGCTAGAATTTGAGAACCGAATCGATCCCGAGATAAATTCCAAAGTCCGGGCTGCAGACTACTATTTAACGAGGGAAAGTAAACTGGAAGGTCTTTTGGAAACCGTCCCAACCTACCGCTCATTACTGGTTTATTATGATCCGGATGTTTGGAATTATGTAGATTTAAAAGAGATTTTGCTTAATATAGGGGAACATTTAAAAGATGTTGCAATTCCAAATCCTGAAACTTTAGAAATACCGGTTCTCTATGGAGGGGAGTACGGTCCGGATATTGATTATGTGGCGGAACATAACAACTTAACGATCGAAGCAGTAATTGAAATTCACCACTCTTCAACTTATTTGATATATATGCTGGGTTTTGTGCCCGGTTTCCCCTACCTGGGCGGAATGTCCTCCAAAATTGCCACTCCGCGCCTGGAAAACCCTCGCACCCAGATCCCTGCCGGTTCTGTTGGTATAGCCGGCAGTCAAACAGGCATTTATCCCCTGGAAAGCCCCGGAGGGTGGCGGTTAATAGGTCGAACTCCTTTGAAATTATTTGATCCTTCTAAAGAAGATCCTTTTT
The DNA here is from genome assembly GCA_003554615.1 of Syntrophomonadaceae bacterium. GTDB lineage: Bacteria > Bacillota > Dethiobacteria > DTU022 > DTU022 > B1SED10-74M. Next base: position 77,330 of record PWGX01000027.1, on the reverse strand, counting down.
TGCCCAAACCAGGTCATTATTTAAAATTTTACCCGATCAGCGAGCATGAATTTGAATCGTATCTACAGGTTTAATCTCAATAAACGAGCTTAATATATAGGCGGGTGAAAGAATTGCAAGTGATTAAAGTTATTGAATCCGGGCCTTTTACAACCGTGCAGGATGGAGGACGGTACGGATACCAGCGATATGGAATGGCTCCAGCAGGGGCTATGGATGAGGTTTCTTATCTACTGGGGAATTTAATTTTAGGAAATGAACCAAATGCGGCGTCCTTAGAGTTTACTTTAAAAGGGCCCCGGTTGGAAATCTTACATGATACGACCCTGGCAGTAACCGGGGGAAGATGTGTTGTTACCGTGAACGGGCACCGGAAGTATTTTATTTTTGAACCAATCGAAGTTAAAAGCGGAGATCAAATAGATATTGAATGGATAACTGAAGGAGTGCGGGGATATCTTGCTGTAAAGGGGGGTTTTGACGTCCCCTTAATTATGCAGAGCCGTTCAACTTACTTAAGGGGTAAAATTGGAGGTTTTGAAGGGAGGCGTTTAAAAGGAGAAGAAGTACTCTCTGCGCTCCAAAGTAACAATTCCCTGGGGCGGGCTTTGACTGAGGAGCGATGGCCTTCTTATCTGCCTCCTTTTGAAATAGATGTCATCATGGGGCCCCAGGCAGATTTTTTTACCGAGGAAGGAGTTAACACTTTTTTGAATGAAACCTTCCAAATCAGTGAATCAGCCGACCGGATGGGATACAGGTTAACGGGGCCGGAAGTTGTGCATGTGGATAAAGCGGATATTATTTCTGACGGGATTCCACTGGGTGCAATACAGGTGCCGGGGCACAAACAGCCAATAATAATGATGAAAGATCGTCAGACGACCGGTGGCTACCCCAAAATTGCTACGGCGGCTTCTTATGAAATTTATCGCCTGGGTCAGGCAAAGCCGGGTGATCAGCTTTCTTTCAGAAGTGTTTCCCTTGATCAGGCAAAAGAGAAAAAAAATCATTACAACAAATGGTTCCAGGGTTTAACTGAGTATGTGTCTCAACGGGATCAGGGGGAAAAGCATTTCAGGTTGTTTGTTGATGATAAAAGTTACTATGTGTCAATTAAAGAAATTGACTAGATTTCTCTTATTTCGCGGTACAACTTGATGTTGATTGCAGGAGAACCCTTGTGGACCATAATAATTGTTCAATTGTTCTATCAAGCCCCGATGCCTCATATTTAAAAGTACTCGAGGGTGGTATCGTTGCATCAAAAAGAGATCTAGTCATGGCTTTTTATGCATTTCGCAGCACCCGTTGCATTGACTTTCAGCCCGTAAAATAATACTATTTATAAGATCAGAATAAATAATATTGCAAGTCCTTTACCAGGCTGGCCGAATTACCAGTTGCTGCTTCTGACTGCCAGATAAGATGGGGTGATATGATGACTGAAAATATGCTGCCGCCTGTTTATGATCCGGATCAAGTGGAGATGGAAAGATACCGTTTTTGGCTTGATGGTGATTACTTTCGCGCTTCTGGAAATCCCGGCAAAACTCCTTTTACCATAGTGATACCTCCGCCTAACGTTACCGGTTCCCTGCACATGGGGCATGCTTTGAACAATACCATTCAGGATGTCTTGATCCGCCGCTGCAGGATGCAGGGGTACGATACCCTGTGGCTGCCGGGCTGCGACCATGCCGGAATTGCCACCCAGAATGTTGTCGAGAAGCACCTGGCTGAAGAGGGTATAGACAGCCGGAAACTGGGTCGGGAAAAATTCCTGGAGCGGGTTTGGGCCTGGAAGGATACTTATCTGAAGCGGATAACCAAACAGCTGCACCGCCTGGGTTGCTCCTGCGACTGGTCGAGGGAGCGGTTCACGATGGACGAGGGATGTTCCCGGGCGGTGCGAAAAGTATTTGTCGATCTTTACCACCAGGGTTTGATTTACCGCGGCGACTACATGATTAACTGGTGCTCGCGCTGTTCTACTGCCCTGTCCGACATAGAAGTGGAGCATGAAACTGAGGCTTCTACGATTACCCATATCAGGTACCCCCTGTCTGAAAACGGGAAAATAATTACCGTGGCCACCACCCGCCCTGAATCGATGCTTGGTGACAGCGCGGTTGCCGTCCACCCTGATGATGAGCGTTACCGGGACCTGGTGGGCAAAAAAGTTATTTTACCCCTTTTAAACCGTGAAATTCCCATCGTAGCCGATGAATATGTCGATCCCGAATTTGGCAGCGGCGCCGTCAAAGTCACCCCCGGGCACGACCCCAATGACTTCGCCATCGGCCAACGTCACAACTTGGAAGTGATCAAGGTGATCGGCGAAGACGCCCGGATGACCGCCGAGGCCGGGCCCTATGAGGGGATGGACCGTTTCGAGTGCCGCAGGCAGGTTGTTGAAGATTTAAAGGCCCAGGGCCTGATTGAAAAGATCGAAAATTATGAGCACTCCATCGGCCACTGCCAGCGGTGCGATACGGTGGTTGAGCCGCTCATATCCCGGCAGTGGTTTGTTAAAATGAAGCCTTTGGCCGAGCCGGCCATGGAGGCGGTTAAAGAAGATCAGACCAGCTTTGTCCCACCCCGTTTTACCAGGGTCTATAACGACTGGCTTGAAAATATCCGCGACTGGTGCATTTCGCGGCAGATCTGGTGGGGGCACCGGATCCCGGCCTGGTACTGTGAATGCGGGGAAGTGATAGTTGATTATAAAGATCCTAAGAGCTGCTCTTCTTGTGGCAGCAGTGAACTCAAGCAGGACCCAGATGTCCTTGACACCTGGTTCAGTTCGGCCCTGTGGCCCTTTTCAACATTGGGCTGGCCTGATAAAACTGCAGATCTGGAGCATTTTTACCCCACCAGCGTCCTGGTTACAGGATACGACATTATTTTCTTCTGGGTGGCCCGGATGATGTTTATGGGCCTGGCCTTTATGAATGACGTTCCTTTCCGTACCGTTTATATAACCGGGCTGGTCCGAGATGCCCTGGGGCGCAAAATGAGTAAATCCCTGGGTAACGGCATTGACCCTCTTGAGGTGATTGAAAATTACGGGGCCGATACGCTCCGTTTCACCCTGGTTACCGGGCAGGCTCCGGGCAATGATCAGCGTTTCAGGCAGGAAAGCGTCGAAGCCGGGCGTAATTTTGCCAACAAGATCTGGAACGCTTCCCGTTTTGTCCTGATGAACCTGGGAGAACAAAAAGAAGGGGGAGAGAAATTGGCCCAGTTCGACCCGGATCAACTGCCGGAAAACCTTAACCGGGCCGACCGCTGGATCCTGCACCGCTTTAATGAAACGGTTAAAAAAACCGATCAGTTATTCGAAGAATATGAGCTGGGCGAGGCAGCCCGCCTGATTTATGAATATCTCTGGAACGATTTTTGTGACTGGTATGTTGAGATCAGCAAGTACCATCTTTACCGTGAGGGCGAAAGTGTTGAGGTGGAAGCGGACCGCAAACGGACCCGGAGTATTTTGGTGTATCTGCTCGATGGAGTAATGCGGATCCTGCACCCCTTCATGCCTTTCATATCCGAAGAAATATGGCAGCAACTGCCTAACCGCAGGGAAGAGGCCCTGGTAACGGCAGCCTGGCCCGGCCCGGCGGAAAAACTTGACTTTCCCGGCGAAGCCGAAGAAATGGAGCTGTTCCAGCAGGTGGTCCGGGCGATCAGGAATCTCCGCAGCCAGGTTAAACTTCCTCCCGACTGGAAGGCCCCGGTTATTATCAGGGCCGGAGGACGTTCTGCCGCCTGCCTGGGGGAAGAAGCTCACCAGGTTAAAAGACTGGCTTCCATAGACACCCTGACCATTCATCCCGAATCGGAAAAGCCGAAGCAGGCCCTGACTGCTATCATTGGCGAAGAAGTTGAAGTTTATCTCCCCCTGGAAGGCGTAATCGACATTGATGCGGAAAAAGCGCGCCTCAGGAAAGAACTGTCCCAGGTGGAAGCTGAAATAAAGAGGACCGAAGGAAAGCTAAACAGTGAAGGCTTTCTGAAAAAAGCGCCTGCTGAAGTCGTGTCCAAGGAAAAATCCCGCCGCGAAGAACAAGAAGCCAGGTTGCAAAAATTACAGCAGAGATTGCAGGAGCTAAATTAGCTGATGAAAAGTGAGCTGCGTTATATGGAAGCCCTGGATTGGATTCATGGCCTGAGCCGGTTTGGGAGCAAACCGGGTCTGGAGCGGATGAATGCCATGCTCGATAAGCTGGACAATCCCCACCGGCAGGTTGATTATGTCCATATAGCGGGGACGAACGGGAAGGGTTCCACGGCGGCTATCCTTGCCTCTATTTTTGAGGCGGCCGGTTACCGGATAGGCCTTTATACTTCTCCCTACCTTCTTTCATTTACCAATCGGATGGCTATTAACGGCTGTGATATTGAGCAGGAGGAGCTGGCCGACATGGTCGGTTTGGTCCGGCCGGTCGTGGAAGAAGTGACCGCCGATGAGCGTTTCGGGCAGCCAACTGAATTTGAAGTGGTCACTGTCCTGGCTCTGATCTATTTTGCCCGCCGGGAAGTTGACCTGGTCGTCCTGGAAGTCGGCCTTGGAGGACGCCTTGATGCCACCAATGTTGTCGATCCGTTGCTGAGCATCATCACCAATGTTGATCTGGAGCATACCGAGGTGCTCGGCGATACTGTAGAAGAGGTTGCTTTCGAGAAAGCAGGCATCATAAAAGAAGGGATCCCGGTTCTGACTGCCAGCGAAGATCCCAGGGTGCTTGCGGTGATTAAAGCCAGGGCCTCTGAGCTTAATGCCCCCTTGTACAGCTTGTTTGCACCCCAGGGTAACGGCGGAGAGAAGATCAACCGGCCGGTGTTTAATCGCCGGGTAATAACCGACCAGGGCCAGGTTTTTGATTACACTGGCTTTAAACGTTCTTACCAGGATCTATTCATTCCCCTGCGGGGCCGATATCAAATTTGCAATGCGGCCACCGCCCTGGCGGCAGTGGAGCTGCTTGAAAACAGAGGCACCATGGTGGATGAACAGCATCTGCGGCAGGGGCTGTCTGAAGTAATCTGGCCGGGGCGCCTGGAATTGTTGAAAAACAGCCCGAAGCTGGTCATGGACGGAGCCCATAATCCGGCTGCGATCCGGCAAATGGCGGAAGCACTGACCGAATATTTCAGTTACCGCCGCCTGATCCTGGTTTTTGGGATCATGGCCGACAAAGACGCGCCGGCAATGATGTCGGCCATCCTACCGCTCGCCGACCGAGTCATTTTTACCAAAGCCTCCATTCCCAGGGCAGCCGATCCTGCAGGATTGCATAAAACCGCCCTCGAACAGCTTTACTGCAGCCGGGAAAAGGCCTCGGTGAATGATGATCTAGAAATGGCGCTGGAAGAGGCTTTGCACGGCGCCGGTCCGGAAGACCTGGTCCTGGTAACCGGTTCTTTTTATACAGTCAGCGATGCCAGGGCCCTGTGGACCCAGCCGGTCAAATGACCACCGGCCTTGCTTCTGGCAAATTGGCATAGATTAGAATATTGCTAAAAAGGTGATTTATTATATTTTTTATCAAGACTATAAAAAGACGGTTTTATAGAAGGAATTTACTATTATTTAACGAAAGTTAGTTAAGTTAATTTGTATAAATGTAATTTTTTATTTATACCCAAAATTAAAACCTGCCGTTAAAGAACAAAGGGGCAGCAAACTATCTGGAAAGGGTGAATATATTAAATGGCCAAGTTTTCATTCAGGGGAGGCGTTCATCCGGTATATAGTAAAGAAATTACCTCCACACTGGCCATTGTGAAAATGCCATTGCCGCAAAAAGTGGTGGTGCCGATGCAGCAGCATATTGGTGCACCCTGCGAGCTTTTGGCCGATGTGGAAAAGATAGAAAAAGGCATTGAGGTCAAGGCAGGCCAGAAACTTGGCGATAATAAGGGTTTTGTGTCCGCTCCCGTCCATGCCCCGATCTCGGGTACGGTGGTTGATATTGGCCCGTACAACCACCCCCTGGGCATGAAAATCAATGCGGTGACCATAGAATCGGACGGCCGCGACGAATGGGATGAAAATATTAAGCCGGCCGGCAGCCTGGAAGATCTTTCCGCCGACGATATCCGCAAGATAGTCCGTGAAGCCGGTATTGTCGGGCTCGGAGGAGCCACTTTCCCCTCCCATGTCAAGCTTTCACCCCCTGAAGACAAACCGATCGATGTGGTGATTATAAACGGCGCCGAATGTGAACCATATTTGACCGCCGATCACAGGGTTATGCTTGAAAAAACGGAAGAAATCGTCTTTGGTTTAAAGGCGATGATGAAAGCCCTGGGCGCTTCGGAAGGAATTATCGGTATTGAAGATAACAAACCTGATGCTCATAAACAGGTGGAGAGCATGGTGGCCGAAGAAGAAAATATCAGGGTTTGCACCCTGCCGACCAAGTATCCGCAGGGTGCTGAAAAGATGCTAATTTATGTCACCACCGGCCGGGTTGTCCCGGCGGGGGCTCTGCCCATGGAAGTTGGGATAGTTAACCATAATGTCGGCACAGCGGCGGCCATCACCCAGGCTATTCGTGAAGGAAAACCCCTGGTGGAACGGGTCCTGACCGTGACCGGTTCCGGTGTTGCCAAACCGGCCAATGTCCAGGCCAGGCTGGGGACACTGGCCTCTGAGGCCCTTGACTTTTGCGGCGGTATAAGCGAATCCACCCTGAAGGTGGTTGTGGGCGGCCCGATGATGGGGCTGGCCCAGCCCAGTGCCGATATACCGGTCATTAAGGGGACATCGGGAATCCTGGCCCTGACCGATGAAGATGTTTATCTTGCCGAAAGCAGCCCCTGTATCAGGTGTGCCAAGTGCGTTAGTGTCTGTCCAATGAACCTGATGCCCACATCCATAGCCCAGGCCTCAGAACACGGCGATTACAGGAGGGCTGAAAAACTTTATGCTCTCGACTGTTTTGAATGCGGGTGCTGTTCGTATATATGCCCTTCTAAAATTCCCCTGGTCCAGTGGATCAGGATCGGTAAAAATGAAATTATGAAAAGGAAAAATAAATAATTCCGCAACCCGGGAAAGGATGTGATGGTCATAAACGAAAAACTGATCGTATCGTCATCACCGCACATAAGATCGGTAGAATCGGTTCAGAGCGTGATGGTCGATGTTTTGATCGCTCTTTTCCCCGCGGCCCTGATGGCAGTATTGCTTTTTGGATATCGGGCCCTTCTGACTATGCTTATCGCGATAGCTGCAGCGATGCTGGCAGAAGCGATCTGGCTTCGTAAAAGTGATATATTCAGTGACGGCAGTGCGGCGGTTACCGGGTTGCTCCTGGCTCTGACCCTGCCGGCCGCCGCGCCCTGGTGGCTGGTGGTCGTCGGTTCGGCTTCAGCCATTATTATCGGCAAGCAAGTTTTTGGCGGGATTGGCTACAATATTTTCAACCCGGCCCTGGTTGGCCGGGCCATCCTGGTTGTTTCCTGGGGCGGTCACATGGCCGGTGATATATGGCCCTCGCCGCAGCCTTTTGCTTTTGGATATGATGCGGCCGTTGTAACCGGGGCTACTGTCCTGGCTGCCCCGGAAAAAGCGGTGACTTTCAGCCTGCCGGAAATGTTTATCGGCAATATTCCCGGGTGCCTGGGAGAAACCTCCGCCCTGGCCCTTTTGATCGGGGGTCTCTGGCTGGTTTATAAAGGCCATATTGATTACCGGATCCCGGGTGGTTTTATCGGTACTGTTTTTATCCTGGGTGTATTATTTGGTGGAGGATTTTATGCTAATATTTTCATGACCGGTTTGTTCCATGTTGTGACAGGAGGGGTCATGATCGGTGCTATCTATATGGCCACCGACTTTGTTACCACACCTGTTACTCCGGCCGGCCGGCTTATTTTCGGAATCGGCTGCGGCCTGATTACGATGCTGATCAGGTTGTGGGGAGCTCTGCCGGAAGGGGTTACCTTTGCCATTTTACTCATGAACGCGGTAACTCCGATTATAGATAACTTTACGATTCCCCAGCGTTTCGGGGGGGTGAAAAAGAGTGCATAATATACTGCGTTTGTCCGTAACCCTGGCTGCGGTTGCCATAATATCGGCGGCCCTTCTAACCGGGATGCACAATATAACCGAGCCGGTGATCCGGGAGAAGGAACAGCGGGAGTATTTAGAAGCCCTGGAGAGGTTTTTCCCGGACATTAATGAATATGAAACCCGTGAAATCGAAGGCGATCAGTTTGACCTGGTTTACGACCAGGATGGCGAAAAGCTCGGGATCATGGCTACGGTTAAAACCCAGGGTTATGAAGGGACAATTACCTATAACCTGGCTGTTGATACCGATACTGAAATAATAGGAATCCGGGTTATCTCCCACTCCGAGACCCCGGGAATCGGTGATGTTATTACCACCGACGATTTCCAGGAGCAGTTTATCGGTAAAAGCTTTGAAGATCCAATTCAGGAAGGCGAGGATGTTGATGCCGTCAGTGGGGCTACTATGAGTACCGGTTCGATGATCAACTCAATCAGGCGCACCGTGATCACTATCGGCGAAAATATTCTGGACATGGAGAGGAAGGCCTTTGCACTCGAAGGATTGGCTGACGGCGTATACCGGGGCAGCGTTGAGGGCACTTACGGTCCCCTTACGGTAGAAGTTGAACTGAGCGATGGGCGAATTCAAAACATAGAGGTCATTGAACATAATGAAACAGAAGCATACTTTGTCGATGCTTACCCGGAGATTCCTGAAAAAATTATCGAGGAGCAAAGCCTTGAAGTAGATGTGCAGACCGGTGCGACTTTAAGCGCCGAAAGAATTATAACCGCAGTGATAAACGCCCTGGAGGATGCGCCAGAAAGCGGAAGCGGAGGCGGTGATAACTAATGGCAGAACATAATCCTTATGTTGATGACTTGTCACGGGGAATAATCAGGGAAAACCCGGTGTTCCGTTTACTGCTGGGGATGTGCCCGGTTCTCGGGGTTACCGCTTATTTTATTAACGGCCTGGGAATGGGGTTGGCGACAACAGCGGTTGTAATTGCGTCCAACGTAGTGATTGCCAGCCTGAAGAACTATATTCCCGCCCAGGTCAGGATTCCCTGTTTTATTGTGGTTATAGCTACTTTTGTTACGATGGTTGAAATGGTTTTGCAGGCTTTTCAACCGGCCCTTTATGAAGCCCTGGGTGTATTTGTGCCCCTGATCGTGGTGAACTGCGTTATCCTGGGGCGGGCCGAAGCTTTTGCCAGCAAGAAACCTGTCCTGCGTTCGCTGGTCGATGGAGTCGGGGTTGGGATAGGTTTTACCCTGGCCCTGGGTATTCTGGCCCTGGTCCGCGAAGTAGCGGGGCAAGGGACGATCATGGGGCCCGATCCTGAAAGTGCCATCCTGCTGTTTGGGGAAGGTTTTGAACCAATGGGTTTGTTTGGCCAGCCGCCCGGAGCTTTCATTGCCCTGGGGCTTTTGCTTGGTCTTGCGAATGTGCTTTTTAAAAAGTTAAATATTTGATAATATACCGCCCTATGCAGGTTAAAGAAATGAGGAAATGGAAGATAGTACTACCGGAGGCAGGAGGTTAATATGGAACGACTGTTATCGATAATATTTATCTATATCCTGGTAGAAAACTTTGTGTTGCAGCGTTTCTTCGGGATTTGCCCCTTTTTGGGCGTCTCGAGAAAGATGGAAACCGCAGTGGGGATGAGTATGGCGGTTATTTTTGTAATGAGCATGGCCACTCTGGTTACCTGGCTGCTCTATACTTTTGTCCTTATCCCTTTAAACCTGGAGTATTTGCAAATTGTTACATTTATCCTGGTCATTGCCTCCCTGGTTCAGCTTGTTGAAACCACACTGCGCAAGATCAGCCCGACCCTGTACCAGGGACTTGGTATTTTCCTGCCCCTGATTACCACCAACTGTGCCATTATGGCTGTAACTCTCTTGGCGGTAAGGGAAGAATTTGCTTTTATTGAAGCGGTGGTGTTTGGAATCGCAGCTTCTATCGGTTTTTCCCTGGCCCTTGTGATCATGGCCGGGATCAGGGAACGCCTGGAACTGGCTGATGTGCCGGATGTACTAAAGGGTTCGGCGGTGACTTTGATTACAGCGGGGATTCTATCCCTGGCTTTTCAAGGTTTCAGGGGTATGCTTACCCTGTAGCCTGCCTTAAATGATTAATGCTGAAAAGCTTGAGTCACTAATTTTACGAGGTGAAATAAGCCGTGCAAATAATATATGCAATCATCGCCCTGGGCCTGATCGGCCTGGTTTTCGGAATACTTCTTTCCCTGGCCGCAAAAGTGTTTGCCGTCAAGGTAGATCCGAGGGTGGACAAAGTTAAAGATATTTTGCCCGGAGCCAATTGTGGCGCCTGCGGTTATGCCGGCTGCTCCCAGTTTGCCGAGGCCGTAGTTAAAGGTGAAGTAAATCCTTCCGGCTGCATTCCGGGAGGGACCGAGACGGCAAAAGCTCTGGCTGCTGAACTAGGGATTGATTTTGCCGAAACAGAGTCGCTGGTGGCGACGGTTTTTTGCATTGGCGACAAGGAAAAAGCGCCTGACCGGTTTATATACGAAGGAGTAAAAAACTGTGCTGTTGCCGGACGCTTTTACGGCGGTTTCAAGGCCTGTACTTACGGTTGCCTGGGGTTGGGTGACTGTGCTTGGGCCTGCCCATTTGAAGCGATAGAAATCGGCCCGCACGGACTGCCCGTTGTAGATCAGGAAGCATGTACCGGGTGCGGCCTCTGTGTGAATGCCTGCCCGCGGGATTTGATCAAAACCCTGCCCCGCCGGTCCAACCAGGGGCACCTGGTATTGTGCAGTTCCCATGATAGGGGTAAAAGCGTATCAAAGGTCTGCTCGGTGGGTTGTATAGCCTGCAGGGCCTGTGTCAAAATTTGCCCCCAGGAAGCAATTGAGATGGATGACAACCTGGCCGTAATCGATCTTGACAAGTGCGACGACTGCGGAAAATGCGTCCCTGTATGTCCACCGGTAACCATTTATCCGCGTGCGGCAATACCAAAGAAACTGGCTGATCTCGACCAACCAACCGCTGCTGCAGTATCTGAAGAAGATGGTTAGCGGGATTGTTATATTAAATTTAAGAGCATGTGAAAATATTATTATACTTTCGGGTTTATATAATTAAACTGCCGGGTGGCTGATTAAGATGAGTAAGAACTGGTTGAATTATATTGGGATTACCCTGGTCCTGTTTGCTTTCTGGGTGGCTATCAGCGGTCGGTTTGACTGGCCCCAGATGGCGGTCGGGTTTGCCGCTTCTGCTTTTGTGGTTTATTTTAACCGCAACCTGCTCATTACAATCGAAGACAGGCCGCCTGTTACCTTTAAAACTGTTCTTTGGATATTGGGCTATTTCTTTAAACTGCTCCGAGATATTTTTATAGCTAATTTCCAGGTAGCCTATATAGTTTTGCACCCAAAAATGCCCATAGTCCCGAATATGGTCCCGCTGAGGGTGGAAATAGAAAGCATGGCCAGCCGGGTGCTTCTGGGCAATTCGATTACCATGTGCCCCGGGACTTTAACGGTCCTGGCAGATGGGAAGGATTTTCTGATTCATGCTTTGACCATAGAAAGCGGTGAAGAGGTTCAGACCTGGCATCCCATTGCCAGGCTTCAGCAGATGGAGCGTGATGAGGGATGATTTTTGAACAAATATTGGATTATACGTATACTATAGGGGCGATCCTGGTCATGCTCATGATTTTCTTTTCCATGATTAGGGCCCTGGCCGGCCCGACGGCTCCAGACAGGGTAGTGGCCATCAATATCATTACGACCTATACTTTGATCATTATTACCCTGATCGCCCGGATTTATGAACAGGTTTATTTTCTTGATATTGCCATGGTCTATGCCCTGATGGGCTTTATTACCACAATTGGCGTGGCCAAGTACCTGGAGAAAGGAGCCCTGGACTGATCGAAACTTTGCTGAATACGGGACTTTATATATTGTCGATATTATCATTTATCGTGGGAATATTTTTCCTGGCGGTTGCCACTATCGGCCTGCTGAGGCTGCCCGATGTTTATAACCGCCTTCACGCGACGACCAAGTGCGACACCCTGGGTGCGGGCCTGGTTTTGTTGTCCCTCGCTTTGCAAAGTGAACTGGCGGTGGCGATCAGGCTGGCCCTGTTAATTATTTTTATTTTAATCACCAACCCGACGGCTGCCCACGTTATAGCCAGAGCTGCCTATTCAACCGGGATCACCCCCATTATCGGCAGGAGTGAGCCAGATGACCGAAGTACTGACTGAAGTTTTAAATGCTTTGTTGTTACTGTTTCTTATTGTTTGTGCTATCGCGGTGGCCCAGATCCGGGATATGCTTAGCGCTGTGATCGTTTTTGCCTCTTTTGGGTTGATTATGGCTATTGTATGGCAGCAGCTCAGCTCACCCGACGTGGCCATGGTTGAAGCGGCCCTGGGCACCGGGGTAACGACCCTGCTATTGATAGCGGCTATCAGTAAAACCAGGCGGGCTGAATAAGGTTCCTGTAGGGGGGATATTTGAGTGGAAGATATTCTGTTTATCATAATCGCAGCCATCTTTGCCATGCGCTATCTATTGCGCCTCCAGGCTCGTGGTGTGTTTACAATTTTGCTGGTCGGTCTGATTGGATTTTTCTTCAGTTTTACTGTTGCGGAAATGCCGCCTTTTGGGGATCCAACTAACCCGGTATTCAATGAAATACCGGCCCGATACATGGAACAGGGGATAACCGATACCGGTGCCGTCAATATCGTAAGCAGTGTTATTATCGATTACCGCGCTTTCGACACCCTGGGTGAAGCGACGGTCCTTTTTGTGGCCATTGCCGCGGTAATAGCAACCCTGAAATCCCATTAGCAAGGGGGGTAGTTAGCCGTGGAAGACCAAATTGTACGTATAACCAGCAGGCTTGTGACGCCCTTTATCCAGGTTTACGGGATTTATGTAATCCTGCACGGCCACCTGTCTCCCGGTGGGGGATTCTCTGGAGGAGCGATATTTGGAGCGAGCCTTGTCCTGGTGGCCCTTTCCTTTAACCTGGAAGTCGGGGCCAAGCAGATTTCTCATACCACCGCATCGGTCCTGGAAAGCGGGGGAGCGCTAGGGTTTGTTGTTACCGGCCTGGTGGGAGTTGCTGTTGGGGCCAATTTTCTGGCCAACCGGGGGGCCGGTTTTCCCCTGGGTGAAGCCGGGGAATTATTCAGCGCCGGAGCGATTTTCATTATCACGGCTTTCCTTGGGGTTAAGGTGGCCAGTACCATTGTAACTTTATTCTATAACATTATCGAGGGGGAAGAGAAAAGTGGAGATGCTCATTAAGATTGCCCACAATTACTATTACATGGTGGCGATTCTGCTCTTTGTCATCGGTATGCATACCATGCTCACTCACTCGAATCTGATCAAAAAAGTAATTGCGATGAATATCATGGACACCTCTGTTTTTTTGATGTTTGTGGCTACTGGATACACCTACGGGGGAGCAGCTCCGATTGTAACGGCTCCGGCCAACGAAGTCCTGTATGTAAACCCCCTTCCCGGATCATTGATGCTGACCGGGATCGTGGTTGCCGTTAGTATTACCGCTTATGCTTTAAGCCTGGTTGTAAAAATTTACCGCTATTACGGAACTGTTGATTACGACGAAATTTGCCTGATAAGGAGCCGGGAGTAGTGGAATTAACCAATCATTTTCCAGCATTAATCTTAGCAATTCTTTTAGGCATTTCATTTTTGTCCCCAATTTTATACCGCTGGGCCAGAAAGGCCAGTGCTCCGGCCTTGATTGCCTCCCTGTTCCTGGCCCTGGTGATGGCGGTTTACCTGTTGGTCCAGGTTTTACAGGTTGGTGAATTTACCTATTATATGGGCGGCTGGCCTCCGCCGTGGGGCATTGAGTTCAAAGTTAACCTGCTCAGGGTTTATATGCTTTTGATTGTCCTGGCCGTCAGCCTCTGGATCATGGTTTATGCTTTGAAAGACCTGGAACATGAATTAAAAACGGAAGTTATGGGCTGGTATTATACCCTCTATGCCCTGGTGGTCGGCTCGATGGCCGGCATGGCCCTGACCAATGACCTCTTTAACTTGTTCGTGTTAATGGAAATATGCGCTATCTCTGCCTGTGCTATTATTTCAATTAAGGAAGATCGCGCCTGTCTGGAAGCAAGCTTCAAATATCTCATTTTGAGCGCCATGGGAACTGGCTGTTTCCTGCTCGGGGTGGCCATGATTTACATGGTTACCGGGCAGATGAATTACGACCTGGTTAATGCGGCTTTGCCTGAGGCCGTTGAATTATATCCGAACAACATGTTTGCCGCAGCGGCCCTTTTCATAGTGGCTTTTGGAACCAAGGCGGCCCTATTCCCGCTCCATGTGTGGCTCCCCGACGCCCATGCTTCGGCACCTTCGCCATCGAGCGCAATGCTTTCGGGCCTGGTGATTAAGATATACGCATTTGCCCTCTTTATTATGTTTTACCAGCTGTTTCCACGCTCGCTGCTTGAGTCTATACCCTTGAATGAGATCGTGCTCTGGCTTTCTTCTATGGGGATCATGTTTGGTTCTATATTTGCGATGGTTCAGGTTGATTTAAAAAAGATGCTGGCGTATTCCAGTATCGGCCAGATCGGCTATGTATTTCTCGGTATCGGTTTGGACGACATTATCGCCATGACCGGTGGTTTTTATCATTTATTGGTGCATGCGATCATGAAATCAATGCTTTTTATGTGTGCCGGGATAATTATTTACACCACCGGGATTCGCCAGATCAAACAGCTGGGAGGGATCGGGCAGGTATTGCCGATCACCATGATTGCCTTTACCATTGGAAGCGCTTCTATGATCGGTATTCCGGGGACCGGGGGACTGATCAGCAAGTGGTACCTGGCCCTTGGTGCCCTGGAAATCGGAAGGCCCATTTTTGTAGTAATCATCCTGGCCAGCAGTTTGTTGAACGCGGTTTATTACATGCCGATCATCGTCAATGCTTTTATGCAGCAGGAACAGTTCCAGCATCAGGTAAAGCCGGTCCCCCGCAAGATGTTGATCCCGCTTATTGTCGGGATGGCAGCCATAATCTTTTTCGGAGTTTTCTCCAGGCCTGCCATAGTATTGCTGGATGAGGCATTAGCATTGTTTTTTTAACAATCCCTGGGACTGTTTTAAAATACTGCCGTGTACTTAATTGAACTATATAATGAACCCTGGAGGTGGCTTCGGTGGATGAAGCGACAGCAATAACAGTAATCCTGGTTGTAATCTTTTTCCCAATCATAATGACCCCGATCCTGATGTCGGTAAGCGACCGCTCAGAAAAACTACGCGATATCCTGGCCGTGGTGACAAGCGCAATTACTTTCCTGCTGGTCCTGACTCTCTATCCTTTTGTAGTGAGAGGCGGCATTGTTCAACATACATTCTTTGAGATATTGCCGAATCTGGAAATTTCGATCAGGCTTGATGTTCTTAGTTTTAGCCTGACAGCTATTGCTTCCTTCATCTGGCTTCTGAGCACGATCTATTCTATTGACTACATGGCGAAAGAACACGGGGGGAGCCGTTATTACCCGGTTTTGATGTTTACTCTGGGCAGCTGTCTTGGTATTTTCCTGGCCGGCGACTTTTTTACTCTCTTTGTGTTTTTTGAGTTAATGTCTCTTATTTCTTATATCCTGGTAGTTCACGAGGAAACGGAAGAGGCCCTGAAAGCCGGCTACAAGTACCTGGTTATGACCATTATCGGCGGTTTGGCCCTCTTCTTTGGCATTATCATTACCTTTGAGCTTGGCGGAACTGTATCGTTCGGGGTGGGATCAATTATAGAAGAAGGGACCCTGATCGCTTTCCTGGCCTTTATGTGTTTCTTGATTGGCTTCGGGATGAAGGCCGGGATGTTCCCGCTTCACGTCTGGCTCCCGGATGCCCACCCGGTTGCCCCTTCACCCGCCAGCGCCCTCCTTTCCGGGGTAATGCTGAAAACCGGGGCTTACGGCTTGTTCAGGGTTATATTTAACGCCTTTTCGATTGAAGTTATGCAAACTAACAACTGGGATATAGTCCTGGGAGTCCTGGCTGTTATAACTATTTTACTGGGCTCCGCTGTTGCCCTGACCCAGAATGACCTTAAGAGGCGCCTGGCTTATTCAAGTGTGGGGATGATGGGGTACGTGCTTTTAGGTTTGAGCGTGCTCAATGAAAATGCCATCATTGGGGCCGTGTTTCACATCTTTTGCCATGCTATCATGAAGAGCTGCCTCTTCCTTGCCGCAGGAGCGATCATATGGAAAACCGGCAAACGGACTATTTCTGAGCTGGGCAGCATCGGCCGGGAAATGCCTTTCACTATGGCCTGCTTTTCTATTGCTGCCCTGGCCATGATCGGAATTCCGCCTTTGAGCGGGTTTTTGAGCAAATGGACCCTGGGATTGGGGGCCCTTGATGCCAATGCTACCTTCTATGTCATTGTGCTTTTAATCAGCAGTTTGCTTAACGCTCTTTACTATCTGCCGATCATTGTCCCCGCCTTTTTCGAGATGGTCGGGGATGAGGAGCAGGGACATGCTTTAAAATTAAGTGTCCAGGATGTCCCCCCAAAGATGCTGGCCCCAATGATAATACTGGCCATTTTCACTGTTATTTTCGGGCTGTCACCTATAAATGTGCCATTTGATTTGTCCCAGATGACCTCGGACTTCTTATTAAAGGGAGGGTGGTTTTAAGAATCCAATGTTCGATTGAGGTGATTTAGCACGTGGTGGTTACATTTAACACACTTGTCCCTTTATACCTGGTCTTATTGCCCATGTTGACGGGGATATTGCTGTACTTGTTTCCTAAAGACCGATTGCTAATTCACAAAGTGGGAGCCATGGTTGTCTCCTTGTTTTCAATGATCGGTGTGATCTGGCTTCTTCCTTATGTGTTGCAAGGTGAAATTTTCTGTGGCCTGACCAAATTCATGGAATTAGGGCTTTATTTCAGCATCGATCTAATCAGCTGGATTTTTGCGAGCCTGATTACCCTGGTCTATTTTCTGGTTATATTGTTTTCTTTTTCTTATATGGATCAGGATCATAATCCGCGCCGCTACTACAGCTTCTTGTTTTTTACCCTTGGTGCGATCCTGGGGGTAGTTTTCGCCGGTGATTTTTTTTCGTTTTTTATTTTTTTCGAAATTTTAACTTTGAGTTCATTTGTCCTGGTTATACATAAACAGGACCGTGATTCTTTGCAGGCAGGTTCGCTTTACCTGTACATGAATATTATAGGCGGTTTGGCATTGTTATTTGCCATCCTGCTCTTATATGATAAAAGTGGTCATCTAGACATGATCCCGGTGCTTGAAGAGCTGGGAGCCCAGCGATTGCCTATTTTATTCCTTTTCATGATTTGTTTTGGGATAAAAATTGGCCTGGTTCCGTTTCATATATGGGCACCCCCGGCTTATTCAGCGGCTCCCTCACCGGTTACAGTCGTAATGGCTGGTATCATGAGTAAGGTCGGAATTTACGGTATTCTGAGGGTCAGCCTGATCCTGTTCCGGCCGGCAGATGGAGGCAGTGTCTCCGACTGGATCTTTATTTTTAATAGCGGCTATATCCTGATGTGGATCGGGATTGTGACTATGATTGGCGGGGCTTTGATGGCTTTGCTGCAGAGCAATACCAGGAGGATTCTGGCCTACAGCAGTATCAGCCAGGTGGGATATATTGCCGCCGGCCTTGGTGTGGCCGTGTTTATGGGGTTGGAAGGAGCAAAAGGTTTTACCGGCGCTCTTTATCACATTGCCAACCACACTGTTTTTAAGGCCGGGCTCTTTACCATGATCGGGGTTGTTTACTTGCTGACCCACGAACTGGACCTCTCCCGCCTGGGCGGGATGGCCAGAAAGATGCCCCTGGTGACGGTTACCTTTGTAATTACCGCCCTGGGAATCGCTGGTATACCGGGATTTAACGGGTTTACCAGCAAGATTTTGCTTCATAATGCTATGTTGGAAGCCTATAAGCATTATGATATTTACGGTATCTTTGTTGCTGAACGCTTTTTTATCATTGCTGGAGCCCTGACGATTTGTTACCTTATTAAGTTGTTTAAGGGGGTGTTTTTGGGCCCTGTTCCTGGGAAACTTGACCAGGATTATAAAATGCCTGTTTCAGCCAGTATTGCCCTGGTTGTTTATGCCATTCTGGTTTTGGGGGTAGGGGTTTTGCCGAACCTGCTGCTGGAACGGCTACTTATACCGGGAGCGCAGTTGTTGGACTTTAGCGCATATAACATCGAGCACCTGCCAGGGTTTGATTTTTATGAATGGTTCCCCTTGCAAAAAGCGCTGGTTGTTGTTCTGTTGGCCTTATTCATTTACATGCCGGCGTCTGCCAGGGGCTGGTTTGACTGGACTCCGCCGTCATGGCTGAGCATTCAAAAACTAATTTTTGAGCCTCTGTGGAATCTGGTCTTGAAGTTTCTTTTCAGGGAAATCAATGTAAATGATATGGCCCTGGGTCAGTTTTACGAGCATCCTGTTAAAGAAAATTTACAAACTGAGTATTTAAGCGACATGGAAGTAGTTCAGGATCCAGCTGATGATGAAACGGGGCAATCTGCCTACTACATATCGGGCAAAGGACTCGATCGGGGCAGGCATCTTGAAAAAGATTTTTATTGCTCTCCCCGGTGGGATCAGTGTAAGTGGCGCGTGGAAAATTTAGGTTTTGATACCCTTCTTTTTGCTTTTGTGCTGGCAGTTATTCTTTTTATCGCGTTTTTATACGTCAATTGATTGGTCAATCGACACTGTTACTCAAGATAACAAGAACACGCTTTTTAGTAGCAGGTTGACTTTAAAGCCTTTATCGTCTAAAACAGTAGTAAATAATAAAATTATATTAAAATATGGATTATGGTTTTTTTACAGATTTATCTTTATAATGAGGTGATCTAGCCCGTGGAGGTTACATTTACCACATATATTCCCCTCTACCTGGTTCTGGTTCCCATGTTGACCGGGATAGTGCTGTACTTTTTCCCTGAAAATCAGATGCTGGTTCGTAAAGTGGTTTCTATTTTAGCCTCGTTATTCTCTTTGGCCGGTGTAATCTGGCTCCTACCTTATGTTCTCGTTGGGGAAGTTGGCTGCGACCTGATCGAATTCTTGCAGTTTAGCCTTTTATTTAGCATTGATATTATCAGCTGGGTCTTTGCCGTCCTGATCACCCTGGTTTATTTTCTGGCTATTTTATTTTCATTCTCTTACATGGATTATGAGCATAACCGGCGTCGCTACTACAGCTTCCTGATTTTTACACTGGGAGCTATGCTCGGGATTGTATTTGCCGGCGACTTTTTTTTACTGTTTATCTTTTTTGAGATTATGACATTTAGCTCTTTGGTTTTGGTTATCCACAAGCAGGACCGGGAAGCCCTGCAGGCCGGTTCTCTGTATCTTTACATGGCTATAATTGGCGGCCTTTCGCTTTTCTTTGGCCTCCTTCTGGTGTACGGCAATATCGGACACCTGGCCATGGTTCCAGCGCTTGAAGAGCTGGGAGCGCAGCGCCTGGCCATCCTGGTTCTTTTTATGATTGGCTTTGGCATTAAAGCCGGCCTGGTGCCCCTGCACATCTGGCTTCCGTTGGCCCACCCCGTGGCCCCTTCGCCGGCCAGCGCCCTGCTGTCGGGGATTATGATCAAGGCCGGGGCTTACGGTATCCTGAGAGTCAGCCTGATCCTGTTCCGGCCTGCAGGTGAGGGCAGTACCGCCGACTGGTCCTTTATCTTTAACAGCGGCTATATCCTGATGTGGATCGGGATTGTGACCATGCTGGCCGGGGCTTTGATGGCACTGCTGCAAAGCAATGCCAAGAGAATTTTAGCTTACAGCAGCATCAGCCAGATGGGATATATTGCCGCCGGTCTTGGCGTGGCCGTGTTTATGGGCTTAGAAGGAGCTATGGGTTTTACCGGTTCTCTATATCACATCGCCAATCATGCTGTTTTCAAGGCCGGGCTCTTTTCCATGATCGGGGTCGTTTACATGCTGACCCACGAACAGGATTTATCCCGTCTGGGCGGCATGGCCAGGAAGATGCCTCTGGTAACAGTTGTTTTTGTAATCGCCGCCCTGGGCATCGCCGGCATTCCAGGATTTAACGGTTTTGCCAGCAAAACTTTGATTCACGATGCCATGCTGGAGTCCTACAAGCACTTTGATATTTACGGCATTTATGTCGCCGAGCGCTTTTTCTTCATCACCAGCGCTTTAACGATTTGTTATTTCTTAAAGCTTTTTCAGGGGGTGTTTCTTGGCCCGGTGCCGGAAAAACTGGATCGGGACTACAAGCTTCCGCTTTCAGCCAACTTTGTAATGGTTGTTTTTGCCGCCCTGGTGCTGGTAGTGGGCATTTTCCCCAACTTTCTTTTGGAACGGCTGCTGGTACCCGGGGCACAGCTGCTGGAGTTCAGCGATTACGGCATTGCCAACCTTTACGGGTTCGGTTTTTTTGAGTGGTATCCCCTGCGCAAAATGGTGCTGGTAACCCTGCTGGCCCTGTTTATTTACCTGCCGGCATCGACCAGGGGCTGGTTTGAATGGACTCCTCCACCCATACTTTGTATGCAAAGACTTATTATTCAACCTATCCCGCAGCTGGTCCTGTCATTCTTCTTACGGGAAACAAATATCAATGATATGGCCCTGGGACAATTTTACGAGCATGCCGATAAAGAAGACAAGTATGCTGAGTATTACTCAAGCGATATGGAAGAAATCCCTGACCCGGCCCATGATGAGGCGGGTCAATCGGCATACTGTGTTTACGGTAAAGGACTGGATCGGGACCGACTTTTAAAAGAACATTTTAAGCGCTTTTTCTGGTGGGATCAGGAGCAATGGTCTATTAAAAACCTGAATTTCGACAACCTGCTGCTGGTGTTTATGTTAGGGGTGATCCTCTTTATTGTGTTTTTATACGGAAACTGATATGTATATCTTTATGAAAACGCTGATGTTTTGCATTGGTTGACTTTTAAGCTATGATCGTCTAAAACATTAGTAACCATAAAATACAACAAACTACCATCAGTAATGGAGTGATTAGGATCGATATCTTTGTGATAACAGGTATAGCGCTACCCATAATACTGGTTCCGGGTGTTGTATTCGGACCCAGGCTGATGCGATATATTTTAATGCTTGGAGTAATCGGGGCCCTGCTGTTTTTAGCTTACTACGATTTGACGGAAGCAACGCTGGGTTATGCAGTATTGTTCGGGGATGTTGTTCTGGCCCCGGTGTCGTTTAGCGAACATGAATACAGCAGGATTGCCGTTTTTGGATTTACCCTGGTCGGAGCTTTTGCTTTGCTTTACGGGCTGCAGCTGTCAAGGCCGAGCGAACAGGCCGCAGCCCTGATAGCCCTGGCCAGCGCCGTTGGGGTTGTTTTTTCAGACAACTTTGTCACCCTCTTTATTTTCTGGGAAATGCTTACCCTGTCTACAGCTGGTTTAATCCTGCTCCGGAAAACCCCCGATTCCTTGATGGCCGGTTTATATTTCCTTTCTTTTCACCTGGCCGGGGGGCTGATAGTCTTACTGGGGATCCTGCTCCACTACGAGCAGGCGCAGAGTTTTGTGCTGACCAAACCCGAGGCTGGCCTGGCTTTCTTCATCGTCGGTTTTGGCTTTAAAGCGGCATTCCTGCCTTTTCATTTATGGGTAGCCCGGGGATATCCTTCGGCCAACTTTCCGTCCAGTGTTATCCTGGCCGGGCTGACGACAAAGATCGGAGTTTTTGCCATTGCCAGGATTTTACCCCCGAGCGAAATAATTATGTACATGGGTGCTGCCATGGCCCTGGCCGGTGTGACCATGGCCATGCTCCAGCATAACATGCGCCGCCTCCTCTCCTATCATATTATCAGCCAGGTCGGTTACATGGTGGCCGGGGTAGGCCTGGCCACGGAGCTGGCCACCGACGGGGCCCTTCTGCATGTGGTTAACCATATGCTTTATAAGGCGCTGCTGTTTATGAGCGTGGGGGCGGTTTTTTACGCTACCAATACAGAAGATTTGCATGACTTGACCCATGTTGATTCAGAAGAAGAAGAACAGGAAAAAGAAAGTATCTGGAAAGCAATGCCTCTGGCTACAATCGGTGGTATTGTAGGGGCCCTGGCCATTTCAGGGTTCCCGCTTTTTAACGGCTATGTCAGCAAATACCTGATTAAGTATGCTTTTTATGATATGGGGCCGGCCGAAACGATGTTGATGGTAGCCAGCATCGGCACGGCAGCTTCTTTCTGCAAACTGATCGGTTTTGGTTTTATTAAAGGAAGGGCAAAAATTCACAGAAAGATTCCGATTACAAGCATCCTGGCAATCATTGGGACGGCAGCCTTCTGTATTATACTCGGTGTCTATCCACAGATGATCGCCCCGATCATACCCTATGCCTCAAAAGTGGTGGGGATCTACACCTTTGACGGGATTTGGGGTGCAGTCAGGCTGGCTTTAGCAGGCCTTCTGGTTTTCCTTAACCTGGCTGCGATTTTACAGCGCGGGATCCATTTGCCGCCCTGGGTAAGCGTCGAATACATGATTTTTAATCCCCTGGGCAAAGCCCTGTATAAGCGCCTCTGCCAGTACGGGACTGCTGTCGATTCATCTGTTGACAACTTTTACATGAAAACCGGGCAGAATTTGTACCAGTTCTGCCAGTATATAACCACCCTGGATAAAGGGATTGACAGTGCCTTTCAACGGTCTTCCGAGATCGGCCGTGGCTTGGCCGATCGGACCCGCTACCTGGATCAGGCTATTGATGAAGGGTATACCAGGACGGGTGATGCGGCCCGGAGCCTGGCCGACCGTTCCCGGAGGTTAGATGAAAGCATAGATGATGGATACCTGAAAACAGGTGAAGCGATGCGCCGGATGGCCGACAGATCGGAGGGCGGCCATGATGAAGAGGAGGAAGGCGCCATCAACCGTCGGCTTCGCTTCAACCCAGTCGAGTGGACTACAAAGAACCTGAATTTTGACCAGCTGATCCTGGCCCTGCTGCTTGGCGCTGTGCTGGTTGTCATTTTTTACACCGGGCGTTAAAATTGGATCGTCGGCCAAAACGGTAATAGAGCGGACAGGGTGATATCGTCCGCATTTGCCCTGTCCTTTTGATCTTATGCTGGCAGGGCTTTCTCGGCCGGCGATTTTTCTAGATCAGGCAAGGAGGGTATCGCATATTTTGCCAGGGAGAAAGAATAACGATCCGACGGATAAAAAAAGCGGCCGGGCTGCCGGGTTATTAAAGCCGGTATATATTATACCTGTATTTGTCCTGCTCCTGCTTATGGGGTACTTTTACACACGGACCTTTCATACTGTTGATACTTTTACCTATACCCATATGACAATGGATACGATGGCTGAGTTAAGATTTCAGGCCCGGGGGGTAAGGGAAGCAGAAGAGATAAAAGACGAAGTTTTTACTGAAATAGAACGGCTGGAAGAGCTGTTCAGCAGGAGTATTCCGGAAAGCGATGTAGTTGCTGTAAACGAGAACGCAGGCCGGAAGCCGGTTCAGGTCAGCCCCGAGGTTTTTTATGTGACAGAACGGGCTCTTGAATATGCCGAACTCAGTGAAGGGGCTTTTGATCCTACCGTAGCGCCGCTTACTGATTTGTGGGGATTCTTTTCCGATCAAGACTACCGGGTTCCCCAACCTGAAGAAATAGAAGAAACCCTGCAGCTGGTAGATTATTCACTGGTAGAGCTTGACCCGGAAGAAAGAACCATTTATCTACCGGTGTCCGGCACGGGGCTGGAGCTGGGCGGTATTGCCAAGGGATTTATTGTTGATCAGGCTTTGGAGATTCTTTCGGAGGAGGGAGTGGAAAACGCCTATGTCAATGCCGGTGATATCGGGCTCCTTGGAACCCGGCCCGATGGTGAACCATGGCGGATCGGGGTCAGGAATCCCCGCGATGAAAGGGATATGATTGCTGTTCTGGCCCTGACCGATAAGGCCGTGGATACTTCGGGCGACTATGAACGCGCTTTTGAGGAAGACGGGGTCAAATATCATCACATTCTCGATGCCACTACCGGGATGCCGGCCAAAGAACTGGCCAGCGTTACCGTTGTAGCCGATACAACAATGGAAGCGGATGTTTTATCCACGCTTGCCTTTATCCTCGGTCCGGGGGATGGTTTTGAACTGATCGAAGAGCTGGCTGGAGTGGAAGGGATTTTTGTTACTCCCGGGCTGGATATAACCTATACCAGGGGCCTTGAAGATATTATTGAATTGGAATAGCTTCCTTTTATAGAGGATTGTTTAACCTGTCACAGGCCGCTTGTAATATCGGTTGTATTTAAGGAAAAACTTTTCTGCTTGTTTAAACACGGGTTTTTGGTGAAAGGGATGTAATTATTATGCAGCATCCCGGTTTTCGGGTTGGAAACCGTTTAAAATATTTAACCTACCTGGCCTTGCTGATCACTTTTGCGGTGGTAATCCATACTGTTGAGGCCGCTATGCCTTTACCGATGCCGGTTCCGGGAGTAAGGATTGGGTTTGCCAATATCATTACCCTCCTAACTTTGATCTTGTTTGGACTGCGCAGCGGCCTGATGGTTGCCGTGATCCGTTCAGTGCTGGGCAGCATTTTTGTCGGCGGCTTGTTCGGGTTTGGCTTTTGGTTGAGCGTTACCGCCGGTATAGTGAGCTGCCTGGCCATGGCCCTTGTCCTGGTTTTTCAAAGAAAGGGCCTGGTCAGCCTGATTTCTGTCAGCGTTATCGGGGCGGCCGCCCACAACCTGACCCAGCTTACCATGGCCAGCATCATTATTGCCAGTTTTGATCTGTTAAGGGGCTATTTCCCCTTTTTACTGCTCCTGTCGGTGCCGACCGGTATCTTTACCGGCCTGGCCGCTTATTACCTGGAAGGAGTGACCGGCAGGATGATCAGGCAGACCAATCCAGGTGATGCCCGATGACCCTTATTTTAGCTTCTGCATCCCCTCGCCGGGCCGAACTGCTAAAGCAGGCCGGCCTTGCTTTCGAAATTATTGAGCCGGCGGTTGATGAAGACATGACCGGTGGCGGGGATCCCGGGAACATGGTGGTAGAGCTGGCCCAAAAAAAAGCTTTGGATGTAACCCGCCGCCTGGACAGCGGCTTTGTCCTGGCCGCCGATACGGTTGTGGTTTGCGGCGGGCAAATCCTGGGCAAACCGGTAGATGATGATCATGCCCGCCGCATGCTTGAGTCGCTGAGCGGAAAAGAACACGAAGTTTTTACCGGCCTGGCCCTTTTTGATGCCGGGCCGGCCGGGTTTGAAACCGGTTTTTCGAGAACAAAAGTATGGATGAAGCCCCTGGAAAAGGAACATATTGACCGTTATATTAAAAGCGGCGAGCCGCTTGACAAGGCAGGCGCTTACGGCATCCAGGGCCGGGGGGCCGTATTTATAGACAAAATCGAAGGTTGTTATTTTAACGTGGTCGGTTTGCCCCTGAGTTTGCTTTTTGAATTATTGCTCCGGATGAAGGTTCCAACATGGCTAAGCAGAAGGGATGGCGGCAATGGATAATGAATGCATTACGATCAAAGATATGCCCCTTGAGGAAAGACCCCGGGAAAAACTGATTGCCTTAGGCGCAGGCGCCCTTTCCACTGCCGAACTGCTGGCGATCCTGCTCCGCGTGGGAAGCAGGACCGAATCGGCCGTTCAACTGGCCACCAGGATAATTACCAGGAGCGGTGGGCTGCGGAACCTGCCCCCCCTCTCCCTGGAAGATCTGCAGGAAAATAAAGGCATCGGGCCCGACAAAGCGGTCACGATTAAAGCGGCTCTCGAACTGGGATCCAGGCTGGCCACCGCCCCCCGTGAGGAAGCCGGCAGCATAACCACCCCGAGGCAGGCTGCCGATCTGTTTATGGAAGAGCTGCGGTATAAGAAAAAAGAGTATTTCAAAATCCTGCTTTTAAATACCAAGAACCATGTTATTTCCAGGGAAGAAATCTCGGTGGGCAGTTTAAGCGCCTCGATTGTCCATCCGCGCGAAATTTTTAGCTTGCCCCTGCGTAAGAGTGCGGCCTCGGTGATCTTGTTCCACAATCACCCCAGCGGCGATCCGGCTCCCAGCCAGCAGGATTTAGAGGTTACCAGGCGGTTGGTTGACGCCGGTAACATCCTCGGCATCGCGGTCAGAGATCATATTATTATTGGGGACGGCTGTTTCTTCAGTTTCAGGGAAAAAGGGTTGCTTTAGCAGCTGCTTATCAAAACAGGAATGATATGGTATTATGAACCTGATTTAAGGTCAGGAATCTTTTTCAGGCTGGCCCGATCACCGGGCGTTAGACTGGTCACGATTGCGAAGTGTTGATATGCAGGCTATAGATACAAAACTTAAACGACTCCTATCCCAGGTGCAGAAACCGGCCCGTTACATGGGCAACGAGTGGAATGCCCGGCAAAAAGACCATGCTGAAGCGGCGGTCAGAATGGTTTTGGCTTTTCCCGATCTTTACGAAGTGGGCATGTCCAACCAGGGTTTGAAAATCCTTTATGAAAGCGTCAACAGCAGGCCGGGAATGTTGATGGAAAGGGCTTTTGCTCCGGGCATGGACATGGAAGAGCTGATGCGGGCTTACGATCAACCCCTGTTTGCCCTGGAGAGTGGAAAGCCGCTTGCGGAATTTGATCTGATCGGTTTTTCCCTGCAGTATGAACTGAGTTATACCAACGTTCTTAACATGCTGGACCTGGCCGGGATCCCTCTTTACGCCGATCAACGCGGCGAATCAGATCCGCTGGTTGTTGGCGGTGGGCCATGCGCTTTTAACCCGGAACCGCTGGCTCCATTTTTTGACTTTTTTGTGCTGGGGGAATCGGAAGAATGCCTGCCGGAACTGCTTGCTGGTCTGGATCGTTTAAAAAGAGAAGCGCCGGATCGAAAAGAGCTTTTGGCCCGGCTCTCCGCATGGGAAGGAATTTATGTCCCCTCTTTGTATCAGCCGGCCTATAAAGAGAAAAGATTTAGTGCCATTGAAAGGACCGACTCCCGGGCGCCGGCGGTGATCAGTAAAAGACTGGTCCGCGATCTCGACCGGGCCCCCTATCCCACCGCCCCAATTGTGCCCTACCTGCAGGCAATCCACGACCGCGCCGTGGTGGAGCTGTTTCGGGGCTGCAGCAGGGGCTGCCGGTTTTGCCAGGCCGGCTATATTTTCCGCCCCGTCCGCCGCCGCAGCCGGGATAAACTGGTTGAAACAGCAAAGCAGCAGATTGCTGAAACCGGTTACGAAGAGCTTTCTTTAGCGTCCCTGAGCAGCACCGATTACCCGGAGCTTGAAGAGTTGATCAACGAGCTGGACCGAAGTTTATACGGGGAACAGGTTAAATGTAACCTGCCCTCCCTGCGCCTGGATTCCTATTCGATCAAGCTGGCGGACCGGCTGCACCGGGGCAAACGAAGCAACCTTACTTTTGCCCCGGAAGCGGCGACCGAAAGACTGCGCCGGGTGATCAGGAAAAACATTTCTGAAGCTGAAATTTTTTCGGCGCTCAACGATGCCATCGATGCCGGCTGGCAGGGCTTCAAGCTTTACTTTATGATCGGGCTGCCTACTGAAACGGAAGAAGATGTTGAAGCGATTGTCGATCTGTGCCGAAGGCTCAGGCAGTATTTCCGCCATAAAAGCAGCCGCAAGATCGGCATTTCGGTCAGTGTTTCCACCTTTGTCCCCAAGGCCCATACCCCTTTTCAGTGGGAACCGCAGCTCTCGCTGCCGGAGGTTACCGGACGCCAGGAAATCCTGCAAAAAGGTTTTAAGAAAATGCCCGGGATAGATCTGAGCTGGCATGATGCCGAAACCAGTTTTCTGGAGGCAGTTTTTGCGCGCGGAGATCGCCTCTTGGCTCCGGCCCTGGAAAAGGCCTGGCGCCTGGGCTGCCGCTTTGACGGCTGGTCGGAGCATTTTTCCATGCCCAGATGGAGGCAGGCATTCCGGGAAACAGGTATTGAACCGGAGGATTATGCCCTTCGCCGGTTTGGTTATGACGATCTGCTGCCCTGGGACCATTTGCATTGCGGAGTGGATAAAGCAGTTTTGATCAGGGAGCACCAAAAAGCTTTTAATATTGACAAACCAGAGCAAGGAGAAGCTCAATGACCCGGATTCGATTTAGTTTTACCCGTGGCGAGGTTTTGAAACATATTTCACACCTGGATATGATGCGCCTGATTCAGAGGGCCCTGCGTAGAAGCGGGCTTCCTCTGGTTTACAGCGAAGGCTATAATCCGCATTTACGCTTCAACCTCGCCCTTCCGCTGCCGGTTAATGTTACTGCTTCAGAAGAATATGGTGAGGTTATTTTGTCTGATTCGGTAACTCCTGATCAGTTTATGGTCGCTTTTGGCGAGCAGCTTCCTGCCGGACTGGATTTGACCGGCGCCTGGATTGAAGATGATTACAGCGCGCCGGCCCTGCCATCCACCGTCGGCGCCGCTCTTTACCGGGCCACCCTGGTGGCGGAAGAAGGGTGCCGTGTCGATCCCGTTCACTACCGGCAAGCCCTGGACAACCTCCTGTCCAAAGAAGAAATCCTGGCCCCGAAAACGAAAAAAAAGAAGAAGAAAAAAGTTTTTGTCAATGTTAAACCTTATATTTATGAAGCATATTTTAACGAACCGGAAAAGGAACGCCCCTTAGAACTTAATATGCTGCTGCAAACCGGCAGCAGGGGCGGGGTGTCGCCTTTTTTTGTAATTGAACAGCTGGAGAAAGAATTAACCGTTGAATGTAACTATAAAGCGCACTGGGAATTGCACCGCGAGAGGTTGTACCAAGACCAAGATCAATTCCTGCAGCCTTTGTCTGAAGGGATGTGAATTGATATCGACAAGAAAATTATTGTTAATTGTGATAACCGGGCCACCCGGGTCGCCCTGCTGGAAAAGGGCAAGCTGGTGGAGCTGGATATAGAAAGGCCCCTGCAGTACAGGGTAGTAGGCAACCTTTACAAGGGGATCGTGGCCAATGTCCTGCCGGGCATGCAGGCTGCCTTCACCGACATTGGGTTGGAAAAAAATGCATTTTTATATGTTGATGATGTTTTCACCGACGAATCGGAAGAAAGCCCCCCGCCTTCCCGGATGTCTATTGACAAACTGCTCCGGGCGGGGAAAGAAATAATGGTTCAGGTGATCAAGGAACCCTTTGGCAGCAAGGGGGCCCGGGTAACCGGGCAAATCACCATCCCCGGCCGGTACCTGGTGCTGGTGCCCGGAGCCGATTATATCGGTGTTTCGAGGCGGATTGAAAGCCAGACGGAACGGGAGAGGCTGCGCCGGGAAGTGGAGAAGCTCAAGCCAAAAGAACTTGGTTTGATCGTCCGGACCGTGGCCGAAGGGGTCGAGACCGAGGTCATGGAACAGGACCTGCAGTTTTTGGTTCAGCTCTGGAACCGGATTTTAACCCGCTTTCAGCAGAAAACCGCCCCGGCTATTCTGTACCAGGATTTGTCCCTGACCTGCCGGATTGCAAGGGATCTGTTCGTTGAGGATTTCAGCAGTTTCCTGGTCGATGACAAGCACGAATACGACAAGGTCCGGGAGATAGTCGACTATATTTCGCCCCACCTGAAGAATAAGGTCAAACTCTACAAGGATGAAGAACCGATTTTTGAGCGGTACGGGGTGGAAAAAGATCTGGAAAAAGCCCTGTCCCGGCAGGTCTGGCTAAAAAGCGGAGGTTACCTGGTTTTTGACGAAACCGAGGCCCTGACCGTCGTTGATGTCAATACGGGGCGCTATATCGGTCGCCGCAACCTGGCCGACACGATCCTGAAAACCAACCTGGAAGCGGCTGAAGAAATTGCCCGCCAGGTGCGCCTGCGCGATATCGGGGGCATCATCATTATCGATTTTATAGATATGAGCCTTGAAGAGCACCGCCGCAAAGTTATAGACAGGCTCAATGCTTCCATTAAAAACGACCGGACCAAGACCTATGTCCTGGGGCTTACCAACCTGGGCCTGGTGGAAATGACCAGGAAAAAAGTACGCCAGGATTTGTCGGAATACCTTCAGCAGGCCTGTCCCTATTGCAGCGGTTCCGGCAAGGTCCTGACTCCCCTGGTGGTCAGTACCAGGATCGAGGGGGAGTTGAAAAGGCAGCTGCAGGAAGAAAAGAGCGAAGCAGTTTTAGTTGAAATGCACCATGAAGTAGCGGCCATAATTATCGGCACCGGCGGGGGCAATCTGAAAAAACTGGAAGAAGAATTGAACCGCAGCATTTTTATTCGCGGCGCTGAGGATATCCATATTGAGAAGTACCGGATCGCGGCCAGGGGCAGCCAGAAAGAAATCCAAAAACTGGCCTTGCCGGTTAAAGCTGGCGAAGTGCTGGAGCTGTATATCGAAGAACCTCATTCGACCAACCCGAATCACGGCATTTCCCGGATCCACGGGTTTGTAATCAACGTTGAAAATGCCGGCGATAAAGTGGGCCGGACGGTCAAAGTAGAAATTAAAGACGTCAACCGCACCTTTGCCCGGGGAACCCTTAAATAGGCGGTGCTGTGAGGATGCTGCAAAGGGAATTTGAAAGAGCACGGGCTTAAGAAATCACTTTGCCTTCAACATAAAGGCGCGTTTTTTCATGATCGGGGCCGGTAAAAATTTTTTCTGCCGGTCCCATTTCTACGATATTGCCCCTGTCGATAAAAATAACTTCATCGGTTATGCGGCGGGCCTGGAAGACATTGTGGGTGACGATAACCACGGTTATTGTTTTTGACCGGTTCAGTTTTTTGATCATTTCTTCGATCAATTCAATATTGTACGGGTCCAGGTTGGCGGTCGGCTCATCCAACAGCAGCAGCTCCGGATCGAAGGCAACGGCGCGCGCTATGGCAACCCGTTGTGCTTCCCCGCCAGATAAGGTATCGGCCCTGCGCCAGGCCAGTTCTTTTAAGCCGACCTGCTCCAGCAGGGTTTCTACCCGTTCATTGATTTCGGGTTTTTTATAACCCCGTGCTTTCAATCCGTACGTAACATTGTTCCAGACGTTTTCCCTGAACAGGATTGTTTTTTGAAAAACCAGGCTCATCTTACGCTGGATGTTGATCCGTTCCCGGGTATTGTGGGGTACTTTCTGGCCGTGGAAATAATAGGTGCCGCTGCTTGGTGATGTAAGCAGGTTAATTATGCGCAGAAGGGTGCTCTTACCGGCCCCGCTCGGCCCGATAATGCCATAGATAAGGCCCTTTTTCAGCTCCAGTTTATCGACCCTTAAAACTTCCTGGTCATATTCTTTTTTTATTCCGTCCAGCTGGACGATTACGTTATTGAAAATGTTATTTATGGTTTTAATTGTCCTGCCCTCCTGTCTGGATATTGTAAAGGAATGAATTAATTACAAAGGCCAGGATCAATAGGATAATGCCCAGCCCAATGGCCAGCTCGAAGTTGCCTCTCCTTGTTTCCAGGACTATGGCGGTGGTCATTACCCTGGTCCGCCCCGCAATATTACCCCCGACGATCATGACTGCCCCGACTTCGGCGATGATCCGGCTGAACCCGGTTATAACCGCCCCGAGAATCGCGAGGCGGGATTCTTTAACTACCGTCCAGGTGGCCAGGGCCGAATCAGCGCCGAGCGAACGGGCCGTTTCAACTATTTCCGTGCCCTTGGCCCTGATCCCGACCAGGGTTAAACCGGTAATGATCGGCGTGGCGAGCAGCACCTGGGCAATGATCATCGCAGAAGGGGTGTAAAGCAGGCCCAGTACCCCCAGGGGGCCCTGCCTGGACAGGAGAAGGTAAATGATCAACCCGCCTACAACAGGTGGCATGCCCATAAAAGTAAAAATAATCTTGTTAAAAAGGCGGGTCTTTTTTTCCGATTTCAGCCCCAGGAATGCGCCCAGTGGCACCCCGATCAGGGTGGCGATTACGATCGCGATGACAGAAACCCTGAGCGACAGGAATACAATCTGCAGCAGATCCGGGTCAAAAGATGTAATCAACCTTAAAGCTTCCAAAATTCCTTCCAGTAGCAGGGACAATTTTTATATACCTCCAGATGGATTGAGCTTACTCTAACCCGAAACCGGGGAAAAATAGGGCTTCACTTTCAACCTGGTACGAACCGATTAATTCCTGGCCCCGGTCCGAGATTAAAAATTCGATATACTTCGAAACGCAATTGTATTCAACGTGGGGGTGCCTGTCGGGATTGACGGCCATTACCCCGTACTGGTTGGAGAGATCGGGATCGCCCTCAAATAAAAGGGTCAGTTCCAGATTGTCTTTAACGGCGATGTAGGTGCCCCGATCGGCTATCGTATAGCCCAAAGTTTGATCGGCCAGGTTCAGGGTATTGCCCATACCCTGCCCGATGGAGAGGTACCAGTCTTCTTCGTCGGGGATAATGCCGGCGTTTTCCCATAATTTCATTTCCCTCCGGTGGGTTCCCGAATCGTCACCGCGGGAAACAAAAGTGCTTTCGTTTTCAGCGATCAATCCTAAAGCCACGACAGCATTGCCTGCAGCTTTTATCCCCGCCGGATCGGCTTCAGGGCCGATCAATATGAAGTCATTGTACATCACATCATGGCGATCAACAAAATAACCTTCATCTACCAGTTCCAGCTCAGTTTCACGATCATGCACCAGCAGGACATCGGCATCGCCCCGTTTCCCTGTTTCAAGGGCGGCGCCCGTTCCCTGGGAAATTACTTCCACCCGCAGGCCGGTTTCCTGTTCAAAGATCGGGTTAATATAATCAAGCAGGCCTGAATCATAGGTGCTGGTTGTAGTAGTCAGGGTGAGGGTGCCTTTATTCAAATTTCCGCCCGGGTCCTCTTCTTCAGGCGCCGGTTCTTGCGTGCAGCCTGTCGCCAGAAAGCCGATCGCCAAAATACAAAGCATAAACTTTGTGAGTGGTTTATTCAATACTTTTAAAGACATGGCCGGTGATACTCCCCTCCCAGGATCTGAATCATAAAAAAATCGCAGTTCCCGCTGGAAAATGCGATTATGCTCAGTCAGATCCGAACAATCCTTCTTTCCGCAACGGGAGGCACAGCCGTTTCCACCTGTACCCTGACGTCCATTTACCCTAGCTCACCCAAAGAGGCAACCCTTAGATAAAATGGATCGAAGGTAGCGCTATTCAATTCCTGGTCCATGAGCATTTTATAACAAGCAGAAAGCACCGTCAAGTTTTGGGATAAAATTTGTGTGGTTAGGACGTGATAATGTCACCTTGTTAATGATCATGATAATATGTCATCTATGGAAAGCAGGAAAAGCTTATCTGCTCCGGAAAGCGCCAATTTGATTGACAAAGGCGTGGGCGCGTGTTAAACTCAGCAATAGATTGAAAACCGCACGAAGATGGTCTTAAAAGCCCCGTAAAACTCGGGCTACCTGATTCGGCGAGTCCTTACAGGGGGTTTGTTTATGTACGCAATTATTGAAACGGGCGGCAAACAGTACCGCGTGGAGGAAGGCAAAACGATCCGCGTGGAAAAATTGCCGGCAGGGAAAGGCGAGGCGGTCACCTTTGACCGGGTCCTGTTGTGTAAAAACGGGGACGAAGTGCAGGTTGGCAATCCCTACCTGGATAACTGTAAGGTAGAGGGTAAATTATTGAACAACGGGCGCGGCCGTAAAATTACGGTTTACAAGTATAAACCGAAAAAGAATTACAGCCGCAAGAAAGGGCATCGCCAGCCTTACAGCGAAGTCATGATTGAAAAAATCAACAGTTAAAGGCTTAATTTTAAACCATAAGAGCAGGCTTGAAAGAGAGGTGTCATAAATGGCTCATAAAAAAGGAGTTGGCAGTTCCCGCAACGGCCGCGACAGTAATGCGAAACGACTGGGTGTAAAAAATTATGGCGGCCAGGTTGTCAAGGCCGGAAGCATTATTGTGCGCCAGAGAGGGACCAAATTCCACCCGGGCATTAACGTCGGCAGGGGCGGCGACGATACATTATTTGCCAAGGCCGAAGGCCGCGTGGTATTTGAACATACCAATCGTGCCAAAAAGCAGGTTAGCGTACTGCCATTAGAAGGCGCGGCGGCAAACTAGGATAAAATGGTCCGGGTAGAATCCCGGGCCTTTGTTTTACTTGACCTTTACTTTACTGGCAGCGCTGTAGGTGATGAGGGACTAATGTTCGTAGACGAATTAGAGCTTGTCGTGCGCGGAGGCCGAGGTGGTAATGGTGCAGTCTCGTTCCGGAGGGAAAAGTATGTGCCCAGGGGCGGTCCCGACGGGGGGGACGGAGGCGACGGAGGTAATGTTTACCTGTGGGCCGATTCTTCCAAGCACAGCTTTCTCGACCTGAGTTACCGCCGCCTCCTTAAGGCCGGAAACGGTGAGCACGGACGAAGGAAAAACCAGCATGGAGCCAGGGGTGAGGATACATATGTGCCCGTGCCTCCCGGCACGGTTGTTCGTGATGAAAAAGGTAATATTTTGGCCGATTTAACCACTGCAGGCCAGAAGGCGCTTATCGCCAGGGGCGGAAAAGGGGGAAAAGGCAATGCCCGCTTTGCCACCTCCAGGCGCCGGGTGCCCCGCCTGGCGGAAAACGGGCTGCCTGGCGAAGAACGAACTATTAAGCTTGAGCTAAAACTGATTGCCCAGGTGGGAATGGTCGGATTGCCTAATGCTGGTAAATCTACCTTGTTGAGCAGGATCACTGCTGCAAAGCCGAAGGTTGACTCTTATCCGTTTACTACCCTTGCCCCCAACTTGGGAATGGTAAAAGTTGGCGAGGAGGGTAGTTTTATTGTGGCCGATTTGCCCGGGTTAATTGAAGGCGCTCACCAGGGAGCCGGGCTGGGCCACCGTTTTTTGAGGCATATTGAAAGAAACCTGCTCCTGCTTTTTTTGATCGACCTGTCATCCGGGGCGGATCCGGAGCCCGGTGAAGCATACCGGTTATTGAAAAAAGAATTGGAAGCATACAGTTCTCAGCTCATAAAATACCCGAGAGTTGTAGCCGGGAACAAACTGGATCTTCCCGGGACGAAAGAGCGGCTGCAGGAACTGAAGCAGGAAATCACTGAAACAGAAAAAGAAGACATACCAATTTTTGGCATCTCTGCCGCCACCGGCGAAGGTCTTGATGAAATGGTCCGCTTTTTATTCAGGAGAGTTGATAAACTGGCCGAAGAGCGGCTGCCTGTTGAAACGGAAGAAGAAATTCGGGTGGAGGAGACTGCCGGGGAACCGATCAGGGTGGAACTGGAAGATGGTGTTTTTAAAGTTACGGGTACGGCGATCGAGAGAATGGCGGCAAAGACCGACTTTGAGAATGAAGAAGCCCTGCAGCGTTTTCAAAACTATACCCGTAAGATCGGCCTGGACAAAGAGTTGAAGAAAAAAGGGATCACGGAAGGCGATACCGTTCGTATTGGCGGCGAAGAATTTTATTACTACGAATAAAGTAAAAGGAGTTGCCATAAGTGCTCTTTCTCCGTAACAATGGAAATGCTGCTGCGATGAGCATTGGATTAATGGGCGGGACTTTCGACCCCATTCATATGGGGCACCTGGTAACCGCCGAAGAGGCCAGGCAGCAGTTTGACCTGAACTACGTGATTTTTGTACCCACCGGAAACCCCCCTCACAAAGAAAAAGAAACAATCTCCCTTCCCGAACACCGGTACCTGATGACTTCACTGGCCGTTATGTCCAACCCCTACTTTTTCGTATCTACAGTCGAGATTAACTCTAAAACTCCCACTTATACCATTGATACAGTCAGGCATTTTTCAGGCAGTGAAAAAGAAGGCCCCGAAGTGTATTTTATCACCGGCGCTGATGCCATTTTAGAAATATTTACCTGGAAAGATTACGAAGAACTGCTCAGGCTTTGTACTTTTATAGCTGTATCCAGGCCCGGTTACTCGCTGGATCGGTTTCGTGAAAGCTTAAACCGGGCTTGCCCCGAGATGGTCAACAAGGTCCACCTGCTGGAAATACCGGCTCTGGCTGTTTCATCGACTTACATCCGGGAAAGGGCTGCCCTGGGCAAAACGATCAAGTACTTGACTCCTGAACCGGTTGAGCAGTACATCAAGAAACACGATTTGTACCTGTCCGGGTAATGATTAACGGTTCTACTAACCTGTAAATAGGTTATAATATAAGCGGAGGTGTTTTGTTTAATGGTAAAAACTTTGTATGTAGGCAACATTCCCTGGAGTACCAAAGAAGGCGACCTGGAAAAGTTTTTTTCCGAGTTTGGCGAAGTGTTGGAGTGCCGGATCATTACTGAACGGGCTACCGGGCGCTCCCGTGGCTACGGCTTTGTAGAAGTGAACGAAGACCAGATGGAAGAGATCATGGAAAAGACAAACGGTACTGAAATGGAAGGGCGGAAACTGGTTGTTAACGAGGCCAAACCGCGGGAACAGTAGCAGCTGCATTTATTTTTTATTATTTAATCTGGATAGGCAGATAGGATTAGTCTATGCAACCTGACCACTACAAGGAATTGATGCGGGAAAAACTCGATCATGAGCTGTTTGAGCATTCCCTGGGTGTAGCGGAAGCCGCGGCGGAATTGGCCGTTCGGTACGGTGCCGATAAAAGCAAGGCTTACCTGTCAGGTATTGTCCATGATTATGGTAAGCAATTTTCAGGGCGGGAACTGGTGGAGATAGCAAAAAAGCTGGGAATACCCCTGGACCGCATCAGCCGCCGGGAATCGCGCCTGCTGCACGCTCCGGTAGGGGCTGCTTTGCTTGAAAAGGATTTGCAGCTTACCGATCCGGACATCATCCGGGCTGTAGCTAACCACACTACCGGCCGCCGCGGGATGGGCAGGCTGGAAAAAGTGGTTTACCTGGCTGATTATATCGAAAAGGGCAGGGATTTTCCCGCTGCTGATAAAATCAGGCAGGCTGCCCTTGAGGATCTTGACCTGGCTTTACTGGAAGCGGTTGAATTTGCAATCAGGTCGGTGCTGGGGCGGGGGCTAATGCTGCACCCGCGGTCGGTTGCTTTTCGTAACGAACTGGTGGAGGCACAGAGAGACAGGGCTGATAAAGGGCCTGGTGATCTAATATAACTGCTGTGCCGCCGGGCGGGAAATGGTTTAAATGTTGAGCAGGTTTAAAAGACGGAGGTGATTGTATTTGACACGGGAACCAGACAGCGGCTCCCGGGAATTGGCTTCAATGGCCGTTAAGTTGGCAGCGGAAAAGAAAGCGCAGGATATGCTTTTGCTGGAAGTAGGGAAAGTATCGATTATAGCGGATTACTTTATAATCGGGACCGGAGCAACGGCGATCCAGGTCCATGCCATTTGTGATCACCTTATAGAAAAACTCAAGAAAGAGGGCTATTATGCTTCTCGGGTTGAAGGTTACCGTGAAGGCTGGTGGGTAGTCCTTGATTACGGTTCGGTTGTTATCCATATTTTTCAACCGGAATCAAGAGAATTCTATGACCTCGAAAGGCTCTGGTCGGAGGCACCTCAAGTTGACGTGGAAGAAGAACCAGACGGATCTTTCCTTCTCAACGAATAGGCCCAACGAGAGGATTCAACAGGTGACGGATAAATTAATTGCTGGCGGCGGGTGAAAGAGGTATGGATAAGAACCAAATCCAAGAAGCTGTTTTACAAAAGGCAACTGAAAGGGTAAACCCGGCCGAAGAAAAGTATTTGAGTATTTCGGTGGCTGCAGTCGGAGAATTGGCCCGCCTGCACGATCTGGCCGGGTGGTGGGTCGAGATTGCCGCCCTGGAAAGCGAAGTAATTCCGGAACGTTACCAGCGCAGTATAAGTAGCCTCGGGCTGGAAGGGCAGAAAAAACTGCTTGCTTCCTCGATCGGGGTGGTCGGCGCGGGAGGGCTGGGCGGTTTTGCCCTGGAACTCCTGGCCCGCATGGGTGTGGGCAGGCTGGTCATAATTGACGGTGATAATTTTTCTGAGAGCAACCTGAACCGCCAGCTGCTGGCTACCGAATCAACAATGGGCCAATCGAAAGCATTTGAAGCAGCCAGGCGGATCTCTGAAATAAATAGTTCCCTGGAGGTGGAAGTTCACCACTGCCGGGGGGAACGCTCCAATATGGGCCCAATTTTTTCCGGCTGCCACCTGGTTTTAGATTGCCTGGATAACCTGCCTTCTCGTTTTGAGCTGGAAGAAGTGTGCGGCCAACTGGGTGTGGCCATGGTCCACGGTGCGATAGCCGGTTTTATCGGACAGCTGGCCGTAATCAGGCCGGAGCGCCCGCTCCTTTCCCTGATTTACGGCAATGTCAGGGAAAGTGGGGCCAGCCAGGGAGTGGAGGTTAGGCTGGGCAATCCGGCTTTTACCCCGGCCATGCTGGCTGCTTACCAGGCTGGTGAAGCAGTAAAACTGCTGGCCGGTCTCGAAGGGGTTCTGCCTGCTGATAGAATGATGATTATCGACATGCAGTCGGGCAGTTCTTACCTGGTCGAGGTGGGCGGACAAAACAATTAATAGCCTGGGCGATTAAAAATTTCAGGGACACAAAATTTAGGGCTGCTATTGACAAGATTTTGTGCCATGCATATAATGTTTAGTGTACTCGAGGTGCCCAATACCTTTCGATGAAGGGAAGCAGTAAGCAGGGAAGTTTCCCAGAGAGCCGGAACCTGGTGCAATCCGGCAGGCGGAACTGCTGAACTCGTCCCGGAGAAGCGGCGGTGAACTGAGATTAGCCGCTGCCGTAAGGCCGGCGTTAACGGTTTGAGCGGGTAATAAACGGGGGGCTGTGGCGCAGTGGGAGCGCGCTTCCTTGGCATGGAAGAGGTCGCGGGTTCGACTCCCGCCAGCTCCACCATTATTTTCACCAATAAGGGTGGTACCGCGGGTATAATTCCGTCCCTTAACAAGGACGGATTTTTTTATTCACTACGGGGGTATATTATTGATGACCACTTACAATGCGACCCAGATCGAGGAAAAATGGCAAAAATTATGGGAAGAGCAGGATTCATACCGTTCCCGGGCGGACAGTTCGAAAACAAAGTATTATGTTTTGGAGATGTTCCCCTACCCGTCCGGGAAACTGCATATGGGGCATATGCGGGTATATTCCATCGGCGATGTCCTGGCCCGCTACCTGCGGATGCGAAATTTTAATGTCATTCATCCCATGGGCTGGGATGCTTTTGGCCTGCCGGCCGAAAATGCTGCCATTGAAAACAACGTCAATCCGGCGGATTGGACCGCCCGTAATATTGAGCATATGAAACAACAGCAAAAAAGGCTGGGAGTCAGCTATGACTGGCACCGGGAAGTGAATACCTCTTCCCCGGATTACTATCGCTGGTCGCAGTGGCTGTTCCTGTTGATGTATAAACGGGGCCTGGCTTACAAGAAAAAATCAGATGTTAACTGGTGTGAAACCTGTGCCACGGTATTGGCCAACGAACAAGTCGAAAAGGGCCTGTGCTGGCGCTGCTCGAATGTTGTGGAAACCAGGGAACTGGAGCAGTGGTTTTTACGCATTACCAATTACGCTGAAAGGCTGCTTAATGACCTGGAACAGCTTCCAGGCTGGCCGGAACGGGTAAAGCTGATGCAGCAGAACTGGATCGGCCGCAGTGAGGGTGCTGAAATTGTTTTCCGGGTCAAGGATTTTCCTGAAGAAGAAATCCGCACCTTTACCACCCGTCCCGACACCCTGTTTGGGGTAACCTACATGGTCCTGGCTCCCGAACATCCCCTGGTCAGGCCCCTTGTAGAGGGGACGGACCGGGAAAAGGAAGTACTTGATTTTGTGGCAAAGACCAGGCGGGAAAGCGAAATTGACCGGACCTCGGAGGAAGTGCCGAAAATCGGTCTTTTTACCGGCCGCTATGCCGTAAACCCGGTCAACGGGGAAGAAGTGCCAATCCTGGTGGGTAATTATGTCCTGATGGCCTACGGGACGGGAGCGGTAATGGGTGTTCCGGCCCATGACCACAGGGATTTTGATTTTGCCAGGAAGTACGATTTACCG
Source organism: Syntrophomonadaceae bacterium (assembly GCA_003554615.1). GTDB lineage: Bacteria > Bacillota > Dethiobacteria > DTU022 > DTU022 > B1SED10-74M. Next base: position 37,274 of record PWGX01000027.1, on the reverse strand, counting down.
ATCAGGGTAGTCATCCAGCCCGGGAAGCGGGCGGAACTTGATCTGGAAACCTTGGAAGAAGCTTATGTTGATGAAGGGTACATGGTTAATTCCGGTTCTTTCAGCGGGACAGACAGCCGGGAGGGGATTAAAAAAGTAACCGCCTACCTGGAGGAACAGGGCCTCGGGAACTTCCGGGTGACCTACCGGATCCGCGACTGGCTAATTTCCCGCCAGCGCTACTGGGGCACGCCGATCCCGATCATTTACTGCGATCAGTGGGGCGCCGCCCCGGTCCCGGAATCAGACCTGCCGGTAGAACTGCCGCTCGACATGGAACTGTCAGGCAACCGGGTGCCCAGCCTGGCCCATTATCCCGGTTTTGTAGAGGCTAAATGCCCCGAGTGCGGGGGAGAAGCCACCCGGGAAACAGACACCATGGATACTTTTATTTGTTCATCCTGGTATTTCCTGCGTTTTACCAGCCCGAACTGCGATTATGCTCCCTTCGATCCGGACGATGCTGATTACTGGATGCCGGTCGATCAATATATCGGGGGGATCGAACATGCCGTGCTTCACCTCCTTTATGCCCGTTATTTCACCAAGGTCCTTTATGATGCCGGCATGGTCAAAGTCATAGAGCCTTTTAACAGGCTTCTGGCCCAGGGTATGGTTTATAAGGACGGAGCAAAAATGTCCAAATCCAAGGGAAACGTGGTTACTCCAGACGAAATTGTAGAGCGGTTCGGCGCAGATACCGGGCGCCTTTTTATCCTTTTTGCTTCACCGCCTGAAAAGGACCTGGACTGGAACGATCAGGGGGTTGAAGGCTGTCACCGCTTCCTGCGCCGGATGTGGCGCCTGGTTGCCGACAGCTCCGCGGAGATTGATGCATCGCCGGTCAGGGCTGAAGAGGGAGAACATGAAGCCGAACTGCAGCGCAGCCTGCATGCCGCGATCAAAAAGGTGAGCGTCGATATTGAGGAGCGCTTTAACTTTAACACCGCCATCAGTGCCATCATGGAACTGGTCAACTCCATCTACGCCTACCGGCAGGCGATGGACAAGGAAGGCTATAACCGTGAAATATTGCGTGAAGCTTTGGAAAAAACAGTGATCCTGCTGGCCCCCTTTGCTCCTCACCTTGCCGAAGAATCATGGGAAATGCTGGGCTGTGAGGGAAGCGTGCACCGCCAGCACTGGCCCGCTTATGATCCGCAAATGCTCGAGGTGGACCAGGTTGAAGTAGTAATCCAGATCAACGGCAAAGTGCGCGGCAGGATTACCGTGCCGACCGATTGCCCGGAAGATCAACTTGTTGAAAAGGCGCGCAGCAGTGACCGGATCGGTGAACTGCTAGAGGGCAAGGAGATCATCAAAGCGATCACTGTCCCCAACAAGCTGGTAAATATAGTGGCCCGTTAATATTTTTGCCAATTAGGAAAAAACAGGCAAATTGATGCCTTAACCTTGACATATTTATATTCACGTTTTATAATTAAGAGGTAAATAAGCCAGTTATTTACTTAAAGTCCCGGGTTTTCTGTATAATTCAGATGTTGACAAGTTTTTACCTGGCATAACCGGCAGCAATGGCGGTTATTAACTACCCGTTTTATAAATCGTGAAAGGAGGAATTATAATGACTGAAGAGGAAAAAAAAGGCAAGACTGAAAGCAAAACAGGTGGAAGTGGTGAAGCTGTACTAAAGCCGGATCCATCAAAAGAAGGAGATAGCGTTAGAATATCTTCAGATGTGATTGCCGTTATAACCAGCCTTATATCCAGTGACATTCCTGGTATAACCGGTTTGAGCGGTGGAATGGTAGGCGGTATTGCCGAAAGGCTGGGCCGCCGTGATATGACCAAGGGAATTAAAGTGGATGTTAATGAAGACAGGGTAACTATTGATATAAGTGTGATCGTTGAATATGGAAAATCTATAGTTGACTCAACCGATAAGCTGAAAAAAGAGATTCGCACCAATGTTGAAAAGTCAACCGGTTTAACGGTTGAAGCCATTAACATCTATGTCCAGGGTATCAATGTCCCTGAAGAAGAATTAAAAGAAGAAGAATCTGGAGAAAAGAAATAACCTTTTCCCGGAATTAACTTAACTTTGCGGAGAAAAGCCCCGGCCCCCTGAAAGAAGGGCGCCGGGGCTTTTTGATTCGGTTTGTAGTAAGTCCCGGCAGTTGTTTCCGGGTTATTCCGGGCACTTACTTCCGGCTTGGAAATTGGTTAATTTATCTTTCTTACAGGCTGCGGCCTGTGCAGGCTGCCGGGTTAAATCTGAGCCTCCCGCCCAAAATACCATAAGTTCCCTAAAAGCAGGGGAAATAGCCCGGCAGGGAGAATTATTTATACTTTCATATAATTAAAAATTAATGTCGGGAGATGGTGTCTAAGTGGAAGGGAAAACTGCATTACGCGAGAAAGTAATCCTGGGAGTACTGGTCCTGCTTTTAATTACCGGGGGAGCCTGGCGGGCGGTTGATATTTACCGGGATCCCGGCCCGGAAATAATGCGGGTTGATCATTATGAAACGGGCGGCCAGCCGGAGGAAGTGCCTGAACCAGCATTGATCTCGGTCCACCTGGTCGGGGCAGTGAACAGCCCCGGAGTATACCAGCTGCCTGAGGGATCAAGAGTCTATGAGCTGCTGGAGCTGGGCGGAGGATTTACCGGGGAGGCCGACCGGGAAAGTCTTAATCAGGCCAGGCCCCTGCTTGATGGTGAACAGGTTTACGTCCACCTGGTGGGCGAAAATCCGCCTTCCGATCAGGGCGGCGCTACGGCCCTGATCAACATCAACCGGGCTTCAGAATCGGAGTTGACTGCCCTGCCCGGCATTGGGGAAGTGAGAGCGGCCCAGATCGTGCAGCACAGGGAAAAACATGGTTATTTTAAGGTAAAAGAGGATATAATGGATGTAGGCGGGATCGGACAGGCTACCTTCGATAATTTTGCCGACATGATTACCATCTATTGACTATTAATGTTTTGTTGACGGCTTGTGGTTATGGAGTAACTGCCGGGGAGCGGGGAAACATTAATGAGGATTTATGATCTAATTTTAAAAAAGCGTACCGGAGGGGCCCTTTCAGAAGAAGAGATCGAACACCTGGTGGCAGGTTACACGGAAGGTTCTATTCCAGATTACCAGATGGCGGCTTTTACCATGGCTGTTTTTTTCCAGGGCCTGTCCGAAAGCGAAACCCTTTTCTTAACCCGGGCCATGGTTAATTCAGGGCAAAAAGTTAACCTTGATCATCTTCCTGGAATCAAGGTCGACAAGCACAGTACCGGCGGGGTAGGCGATACCACCACCCTGGTCCTGGCACCCCTGGTGGCTGCCGCCGGGGTAAAGGTGCCCAAGTTGTCCGGGCGCGGGCTCGGGCATACCGGTGGGACTCTCGACAAGCTGGAATCGATACCCGGGTTTAATACTGGCCTTTCGGATACCGAACTGGCCGAAGCGGTTAACGAAACCGGGGCAGCGGTGGCCGCCCAGGGCCAGAACCTGGTTTTGGCCGATAAAAAACTTTATGCCCTGCGGGATGTTACCGCTACCGTGGACAGCATTTCCCTGATTGCAGCCAGCATTATGGCCAAAAAGCTGGCCGTCGGTGCCGACGCCCTGGTCCTTGACGTCAAAACGGGAAAAGGTGCTTTCATGAAAGAAAGAGAAGAGGCTTTTGAGCTGGCCCGGATCATGACTGCTATCGGACGGGGGGCGGGGCGAGATACAGCGGCGCTGATCAGCAGGATGGATCAGCCGCTTGGCAGAGCGGTAGGCAATGCCCTGGAAGTTAAAGAGGCCGTATTATCCCTGTGCGGGGAGGGTCCTGCAGACCTGGAGGAACTGTGCCTGGTGCTGGGCGGGTGGATGGTTTTTCTCGGCGGGAAAGCAGAAAGCCCGGACTCCGGCGGAGAAATGTTGAAGGAGCTGATCGAAAATGGGGCCGCCCTGGATAAATTCAAAGCGCTGGTTAAAAAGCAGGGGGGTGACTGGAAGGCAGTTGATGATTTTTCACTTTTACCGGAAGCTGAACAAAAAATTAGGGTCGCAGCAGATCGCGATGGCTATATTATCGGCCTCGATGCCCTAAAAATTGGCACAGCTGCGGTAGTACTCGGAGCCGGGAGGCAAAAAAAAGGCGATCACATTGATCTGGCGGTTGGTATTATTTTAGAAAAGAAAATAGGGGATTTGGTAAAGGCTGGTGACTGTCTGGCAGTAATTCATGCCCGGAGTGACAGCAGGGCAGAGTTGATTGAATCTGTCAAAAGTACGGTCCGTTCGGCCTATAAATATTCTAATGAGCCCGCATCTGCCCCTTACTTGATCTGCGGGTGGATTGACCGGGAAGGAGATGAACACCGTGTCTGAGGACCTGGCCGGATACATTGATCATACCCTGCTGAAGCCGGAAGCTACAAAGGAGGATATCATCAGGCTTTGCCGGGAAGCGCAGCAACACCACTTTTATGCCGTTTGTATTAACCCTTCCTATTTACCGGTTGCGGCGGAGGAACTGGCAGGGAGCGCGGTCAAGATTTGCATCGTGGTCGGTTTCCCCCTGGGGGCTGTTACCACCGCGGCCAAAGCCTTTGAAACGGCCGAAGCGGTGCAAGGAGGAGCCGATGAGATTGACATGGTTATTCATGTCGGGGCTCTTAAGGGTGGATACAGTGAATATGTAATGAATGATATTTCAGCTGTGGTCCGGGCGGCGCAGGGAAAGACGGTCAAGGTAATTATTGAATCGGGCCTACTTACCGACGATGAAAAGGTGTTGGCCTGCCGGTTGGCCGAGCAGGCGGGGGCCCGGATGGTAAAGAATTCAACCGGCTTTGGCCCGGGCGGCGCCACGGTTGCCGACATCAGTTTGATGCGTGAGGCGGTTGGGCCGGGAATGGAGATTAAAGCATCCGCCGGGGTCAGGACTGCGGAAACCGCCCGCAAGATTATTGAAGCCGGGGCACAGAGGATTGGGACCAGTTCCGGGGTAAAAATAATAACCCGGGATGATTCTGGGAGCAATGCTTAGAAACAGGCAGGACAGGGTTACAATCATGGGGAGGAAAAATTTTGACAAGGAAACAGCTATTAGCTACAATTACTACACGTAATCACTGACCGGTGAAATACCGGTATTTATTTTGTCGGGAGGGCTTGTTGTGCGCAGTCGTTTTTTTCTGATTGTTGTTGCCGTGATAATTTTGGGGTCATTTCTGCTGGCCGGAACTACTTTTTATCTTGATCTGCTCTGGTTTACCGAGCTGAACCTGGAACAGGTTTTTTGGACCCAGTACCTGACCCGCTGGGGAATGAGGGTTGGCGCTTTTGTATTCCTGTTTGCATTTCTTTTTGCCAATTTGATGTTCACCAGGCGCTATATTCTAAGTTTCCCCAACCTTGCTTTAAGGGAAAAATTAATGGCTTCGGGGGCAATGAAATTTTTTACTCCGCGCCGCCTGGCGATGTACATTGCAGGGGCCTCGGCGGTTTTGGCTTTTATTTTTTCCGGATATGTGGGAGATGCCTGGATGGATGTGCTCCGCTATTTCAACCAGGTTTCCTTTGGAGTCGGCGACCCCGTATTTGGAGCCGACGTGTCGTTCTATGTTTTCGGTCTCCCTTTTTACCGCTTTATATACGAGTTTTTGATGCTGAGCCTGGTGATTGCCCTGGTGATCGTCGGCGGTATTTACATGGTGTTAAACCCCCCTTCCCAGGGTAAACAAAACTGGATCCTGCCTCCCTCGAGGAGAGTCAGCCACCTGGCCGTGCTGCTGGCCCTTATTTTCGGCCTGAAGGCCTGGGATTACAGGCTGAGCCAGCTTGAACTGCTCCTGTCGGAGCGGGGGGTGGTTTACGGCGCCGGATACACCGATCTTAACGCCAATTACACCGTTTTAATGATCCTGATGGTCCTGGCCGGGATAATTGCCCTATTTTTTGCGGCCAACATTTTCCTGCGCCGGTTCCGCTTTTTTATTTACGGGATCATGGTTTTAATCGGGGTTTCGCTCCTGGGAGGCTGGGCTTACCCGGCCGCCATCCAGAATTTTGTGGTCGAACCCAGCGAATTCAGCTACGAACGCGAATACCTGGAGCATAATATCGAATTTACCCGCGCCGCTTACGGTATCGATCAATTTGACTCGCGCCGTTATGAGGCTTCCCAGGATTTAAACTGGGATGATTTGCGGGCCAATGAAGGCACGATTAAAAATGTGCGCCTCTGGGATCACCGGCCGCTTTTAACCACCTTTAACGAACTTCAGGCCATTCGGCCCTACTACCGCTTTGTCGATGTCGACATTGACCGCTACACGGTCAATGATGAATACCGGCAGGTGATGGTGGCCGCCAGGGAGCTGGACAAGAGCAGGCTGGCCGAAAGGGCCCAGACCTGGGTCAACCTTCGCCTGCAGTACACCCACGGGTACGGTGTAGCTATGAGCCCGGTCAACGAAGTCAGTCCGGAAGGGCTGCCCCGCTATTTCCTGGGCGATATTCCCCCCGCCGGCGACGTGGAGCTCGACAATCCTTCCATTTATTTTGGCGAACTTACCGATGATTATATCATCGTTAATACGGAAACGCCGGAATTCCATTACGCTACTGCCGGTGACGAAAATGAATTTATTTACTATGACGGCGATGGCGGGATCCCCTTGAATTCAATTTTCCGCCGGGCCATAATGGCCTTAAGATTCGGGGAATACCGGATCCTGATTTCAAATGAACTTAACAATGACAGCCGCCTTGTATTCGACCGCAACATCCATGAGCGGGTCCGCAAGATCGCTCCCTTCCTTCGCTACGACGAAGATCCCTATATTGTGGTTAACGGGGGACGCCTGTTCTGGATCCAGGATGCCTACACGGTGACCGACCGTTACCCTTATTCCGATCCGCGTGATGGCATTAACTATATCCGCAATTCGGTCAAGGTGGTCATCGATGCCTACAACGGCGATGTTGAATTTTACGTCAGCGATCCCGACGATCCCCTGGTGCAGACCTATAACAGTATTTTCCCCGAGATGTTCAGCACCATGGATGAAATGCCGGAAGGGCTGATGGATAATATTCGATACCCTGAAGGCTTGTTTACCCTCCAGTCCGAGATGATGCAGCTTTATCACATCACCGATGCCAACCAGTTTTACAGCCGCGAGGACCTCTGGGCGATTCCCTTTGAGCAGTCTTTCGGCCAGGAACAGCTAATGGAACCTTACTACACCATACTGCAGCTTCCCGGTTACGACGAGCCGGAATACGTCCTGATCCTGCCCTTTACGCCTGACAAGAGGAACAACGTTATTGCCTGGATGGTGGCCCGCTGTGACCAGCCCAACTATGGAAATGTGGAACTGTTCCTGTTCCCCAAGGATCGCGTAATTCTGGGACCCAGGCAGGTTGAGAACCGGATTGACCAGGATACCGATATATCGGAACAGTTCACTCTCTGGGGGCAGGTCGGTTCCCGGGTTATCCGCGGCAACCTGCTGGTCCTGCCGATTAACGATGCCCTGCTCTACGTAGAACCGATTTTCCTGCAAGCCGATGACGGGGGGTTGCCGGAGCTGGCCCGGGTTATTGTCAGCTTTGAGGAAATCGTAGTCATGGGCCGCAGCCTTGATGAAGCTTTAGTCCAGGTCTTTGGTGAGAGGGACGAGCTGCCCGCTGAAATCCCGGCCGAAGATCTACCCGAGGATTTTGACCTTGATGAACCTGTGGCTGATATCCCCATTGATCTAGATGGGGAACTGGCCGATTTGATCAGGCGGGCCCGGGAAACCTACGACCAGGCTGTTGAATACCAGCAGGAAGGCAACTGGTCCGGTTACGGCGACAAGATCGAAGAGCTGGAAGAGATCCTGTCTGATTTATCGCGTCTTACTTCTTAATAAAACAGGTTGGATAAAGACGGGAGGGTAAAGCCCTTGTCAACAAGCGACTTTGATATTTATACCGATGGAGCCTGTGCCGGCAATCCCGGCCCGGGTGGATGGGCGGCCGTAATCATGGAGGGTGGCCGGGCCCGGGAAATCAGCAGCCATGAAGAAAGAACCACCAACCAGCGTATGGAACTAAAGGCGGCCGTGGAAGCTTTGCGCATGGTTCCGCCCGGGAGCAGGGTCAGGCTGTTCAGCGATAGCGCCTACCTGGTCAACTGCTTCAACCAGAGCTGGATCGATCGGTGGCAGAAAAACGGCTGGCTGACCGGGAAGGGCCAGCCTGTGGAGAACCGGGACCTGTGGAGCGAGCTCCTGGAACTATCCATGGCGAATACCGTGGAGTGGATCAAGGTTAAGGGCCACAGCACCGATCGCCTAAACCAGCGCTGTGACCACCTGGCCCGCGAGGCCATTGTTTCTGCAAAAGAAAACGGCTCTCCCGGGAGGGAAGGCAATTCTGAAGCAGGCGGCAAACCCGGCCCGGAGAAATTTGGCGTTATTAATTCCAGGACGCAACCGGGCGGCAAGGAGCTTCCTGCCAAAAATCCCGGGGTGCGCCGGTTGGGCTTACTGACCGGCGGTGGGGATTGCCCCGGTTTGAATGCCGTAATCAGGGCCGTGGTTAAAGGGGCTACCTACAATTACAACATGGAAGTGGTCGGGTTTAATAACGGTTTCAGGGGGCTGGTTGAAAATGATGCCTCCCTGCTTGACGATTTTGCCGTTTCGGGAATTCTAAACCGCGGGGGAACCATTCTGGGCACCTCCAACCGCGACAATCCCTTTGACTTTCGCCCCGGCGGGTCGTCCGATTACCGGGAAACCGATAATGACCGCTCCGGGGATGCCGTGAAAAACCTGGAAAAGTGGGGTATTGAATGCCTGGTGATTATCGGGGGTGACGGGAGTTTGCTCCTTGCTCACCGCTTCAGCAAGCTGGGTGTTCCTGTAATCGGGATCCCGAAAACGATTGACAACGATCTGCCTGCCACGGATGTAACTTTTGGATTCGACTCGGCGGTAACCACCGCTACAGAAGCTATTGATAAAATACACACCACTGCCGAATCGCATCACCGGGTCATGGTGGTGGAAGTAATGGGCCGCCACGCGGGATGGATTGCCCTCCAGGCCGGGATGGCCGGCGGTGGCGACATTATCCTGATCCCTGAACTCCCCTTTGAATACCAGTATATTGTGGATAAAATCAGGGAGCGCCACCACCGGGGCAAAAAGTTCAGCATCATCGTGGTGGCTGAAGGCGCTTACCCGGAAGGGGGAGAGCCCATGTACCAGACCAGGGGTGATGTAAAAAGGCTGGGCGGGATCAGCTCGGCCATTGCCCGGGAAATTGAAAACAAGACTGATATGGAAAGCCGGGCTACTGTGCTCGGCCATATACAGCGCGGGGGCAGCCCCACTTCTTATGACCGGGTCCTGGCTACCCGTTTTGGAGTGAAAGCAGTGGAGCTGTTCCGGGAAGAAAAATATGACGAGATGGTCTGTCTCAGGGGCCACAATATTGAATCTGTGCCCCTGGAAGAGGCAGTGGGGGGGACAAAGCGGGTCGACCCCGCCAGCGATCAGGTCAGAGCGGCCCTGGCCGTGGGGACCTCTTTTGGGTATCCGATATAAATTCAGCACGCTCAGGACAGAAGATCTGCCTCTGTTTTAAATCATTGGTTCTGTAGAAATAATAATATAGATCAGCATGCCGCCGTAAACAATCATTACCGCTGCCGCTCCAAGATCGACCCTGCCCATGTGCAGGGTTTTCATCTTGGTTCTGCCTTTGCCTCCCGTGTAACTGCGGGCGTCCATGGCCACGATTAATTCTTCGGCTCTTTTAAAGGCCCCGATAAACAGGGGTAGAAAAACCGGGAATATTTTCCTGGTTTTTTGGATGAAGTTGCCCCGGTCGAAGGCAACTCCCCGGGCCATCTGGGCCTTGATGATCTTTTCCAGCTCTTCGGCCAGGATCAGGACAAAACGGAGGGCGATGACCAGCGTCATTACCAGTTCCTGGGAAGGGATGCCGATTGCCCGCAGCGGCTTAAGCAAATTTTCCAGGCCGTCGGTCAGGCTGACCACGGAAGTGGTCAGGGTCAGAAAGGTGGTAACCGTAAACAGGAATAGCACCCTTAAAATGATCAGGTTGCCCATGTGCAGTCCCGCAGCGGTTGCTTCAAAAATCCACCAGTGAAAATATACGGTGGTATCAGGGGCCTTGAACAGGAAAAGCTGAAAAACCCACATTATAGCCAGGACCGGCAGCATCGGTTTTAAACCACGCATGGCATAACCGGCCGGAACACCGGACAGGGTGATCAGGAATCCGGTGAACAGGGCTGAAAGGGCAAAGGCGGCGTAGGATCGGGATATTAACAGCAGGACGATCATTATGGTGGCGGTGATTATTTTCGTCCGGGGATCAAGATTGTGGATGCTGCTTTTGCCCGGCAGGTAAACCCCAAGGGTTATATTTTTGGTCAGTTCCACTATTTACGCGCCTCCAATTCCCTCAGCGCTGCAGAGATAGAAGTAAGGGCTTCGCTGATGTTTAAAACCCCGGCCGGCAGGTTAAAACCGGCCGTACGCAGACTGTCAATCAGAACGGTGACTTCAGGCAGCTCCAGGCCGATGTCCCGCAGCTCTTTGAAGCGGGCAAATACCTTTCTGGTAGGGTCATCCATGATTACCCTGCCCCTGTCGATGACAATAATTCTTTCAGCCATGGCGGCCACTTCATCCATGCTGTTGCTGATAAAAATGGTGGTCAGGTTTCGCCGGTGGTGGAGCTCCTTGATTACGGACAATATTTCTTCCCGGCCGCGGGGATCAAGGCCGGCGGTAATATCATCCAGTACCAGCACTCCTGGTTTACAGGCCAAAACTCCCGCTATGGCGGCCCGCCTTTTTTGACCGCCGCTCAGGGCGAAAATGTCGCGATCACGCAGGGCCCGGTAATCTAAGCCGACCTGGGCCATGGCTTCCCGTACCCGTCCTTCTACCTCCTCCCGGGATAGTTTCTGGTTCAGCGGGCCGAAGGCGATATCTTCTCCCACCGTGGGGGCAAATAGCTGGTATTCTGGATTCTGAAAAACATAACCGACCCGGTGGCGGATTTTTACCAGGTCGGCCCGCTTATCTTTTGTGTCAAGGCCGTCGATCAGCACTTTGCCCCGGCGGGGAATATGCAGGGCGTTAAAATGCTGGGCCAGGGTGGTTTTGCCCGACCTGGTTGGACCGATAATGCCGACAAATTCTCCTTCGCCAATGGACAGGTTGATCTCAAACAGGACCTGTTTTTCAAAAGGGGTCCCTTCTTTGTAGCTGTGGCTTAAATTTACGACTTCAATTGACATAAACAGTCGATTAACTCCTCGGTGCGAACAATGTCCGGTTTTATTTTAAACCCTTCCCGGCGCAGTCCCTCGGCAACCTGCGAAGCGACGGGAAAATCGAGGCCCGCACTTTTTATCTCAGCGCTTTGCCGGAAAACTTTCTCCGGTGAACCATCCATCTTAACTGCTCCGCCTTCCATGACCAGCATCCGGTCGCAGTGAACCACCTCGCTCATAAAGTGGGTTAACAGGACAATGGTGATGCCTTCTTCCCTGTTCAGGCGGATGGCGCTTTCCAGTACTTCTCGACGTCCGCGGGGATCCAGGTGGGCTGTTGGCTCATCCAAAACAATGCATTCCGGCTTCATGGCCAGCACACCGGCGATGGCCACCTGTTGTTTTTGCCCTTCAGAGAGGTTGTGGGGAGGTTCCCGGCGCAGATCTTCAAGGTTAAGAGTTTCAAGCGCCCAGTCGACCCGGTCAATTATTTCTGCCTGGGGCAGGCCCAGGTTTTCCGGCCCGAAGGCGATGTCTTCTTCCACGATACTGCTGACCAGCTGGTTGTCGGGGTTTTGGAACACCATACCAATGATTTTACGAATTTCAGGGATGCTGTCCTTATTAGCGGTAGACAGGCCTTTGATTAAAATACTGCCCTGACCGGGTTTGAGCAGGGCATTGAAATGCCTGGCCAGGGTTGACTTTCCCGAGCCGTTTTGGCCGGTGATAGAAAGCATCTCGCCTTTGTAAACAGCCATGTTTACGCTGTCAAGGGCTTTTACTTCATCCTTGGTCCCTTTGCGGTAATAATAAGTCAGGCCGTTTGTTTCAATCAGTTTGTGCAATGGTTAACAACTCCAATACCCGGGCTCAATCTTCTGAAGGACGGATTCTCTGGATGCCCTGGACCAGGATAACCGTTAAAATAGCGGCTACGATTAACTCGGGAACACCGTGCAGAACTCCGATGGAGATTGAAACTTCGGAAGGCAAATAGCCCCTCCAGGTGACCATGCTCATAACCAGGATTGTATTGGTGGCGGAGCCAAAGGCGCCGGCAAACAGACAGGGGAGGATTCTGCTTAATTTTGAAATAGGCCCGGTGGAGGCCGGCGAAGCGTCTTCTCCTGGGCTGGTACTAAAAGTCGGACGGGCTGTCAGATCCAGTGCTTTTTTGCTTAAAAAGTATACGAAATAGGAGACAACACCGATAAAAAGGCGGGGGAATATGGAAACCAGGGGATCGGCAAAAAAAGGAGCCCCGGGCTGCAGAAAACTAAACAGTCCAAAGATGGCTCCGGTAATCAAGCCGACCACCGGTCCTTCCAAAACACCTCCCAGGATCACAGGGATGTGCATAATAGTGGCATGACCGGCCGGGGTGGGGACGGGTATAAACCCTAGCCTGGTAACTCCCAGCAAAATCGCGATCGCGCCCAGGATACCTGAAATTACAATTTTTCTGACTGATAAATTCATATTGCTAGTAGATCCTCCTGTCTTAAATGTCAAATGCCAAAGTTAAATTCTACATTAAACCGGGTAATCCTTCACTGAGGTTTAGTTGCTTTCGGCAATATTTATACCGCGTGGCGAAAACAGGGCCTTCATATTTGGCCAAATTGCAACCTGCTCCGGGAAGGAATAGCCGGCTATGTGAAGAATAATATAAATCAGGACAAAATTAAAGAGGTAATTGCGGCAGATGAAAGGGGCTTTCCGACAGATGCTAAAACAGAATGGGTGGTTGGTGTTACTTTTGATCCCGGTCATTCTGTTTTGTGTTTCATGTGAGGAAGAGGAGGAGCCGGAACGAACCCCGGAAAGTACATCGGTGGGCGGTTCCGTCCTGGAGACAGGTTACGAAATCGATGATGATAAAAGAATTGTTTCCCCGCAGACTAGTTTTAAAGCCGGCGAAGATTTCTATTTCTCCTTTTACAACAATGAACCGCTCGGGGTTGAGGAGGTAACAGTTGAACTAATATTCAGTGATACGGGCGAAGTGAAAGCAGAGAACACCTATGACGTTGATCCGGATTGGGACCTGGTGGCCGACATGATTTGGTTTGGAGAGCCGGGAATGTACAAAATTTCTGTGGAGGTTGGAGGCGAGATCCGCGCTGCCCGGGAAGTGATTATCGAACCGGATCAAAACCAGTGACAGATCTTAATTTGTCTCTTTTTAATCCGCAATAAAGTGTGCGGATTTTTCCTGTCCGGATTTATTTCAGGCACCCGGAATAAGATTATAATTTCAACAGGAGGTTTTGAAAAATGAAAGATTTTACATCTTCTGCGCTTGAACATATTGGATTTTCAGGCATCAGGGCCGTTTTTGACAAGGCCAACCAGCTGGAATCAGAAGGTAAAAAAGTTGTCCACCTCGAGCTGGGGAGGCTTGATTTTGATACGCCCCGGCACATTAAAGATGCAGCTAAAAAGGCCCTGGACGAAGGCCTGGTCCATTACACGCCCAACCTGGGCCTGCCCGTATTCAGGGAAGCCGTCAAAAACCACCTGCAGAGGCAGCTGGGCTTAAATTATTCGGACAAAGAAATTATTGCCACCATGGGAGCAACCCAGGGAGCCTTACTGGCCATGGGAGCCTTTCTGGATCAAGGCGATGAAGTCATCGTTCCGACCCCAACATTCGTCAGTTACCTTAATGCTCCCCGGTTTTTCGGGGGAATTCCGGTACCCCTGGAGATGAAAGCCGGAGAGGGCTTTCAGATCAACCTGGAAGAACTGGAGAAAAAAATTACCCCGCGGACCAAGATCATGGTTATCATCTCCCCCCATAACCCAACCGGCACGGTTTTAAGCAGAGAAACCCTGGAAGGGGTGGCTGACCTGGCCCGGCGGCATGATTTCCTGGTTCTGAGCGACGAGGTTTATGATCAGATGGTGTTCGAAGGGGAGCATGTCAGCATTTCCACCCTGCCCGGGATGTGGGAACGGGCCATCCTGGCTAATTCTTTTTCCAAGACTTATTCTATGACCGGATGGAGGCTGGGCTATATAGCTGCCCCCCAAAACCTGATCGGTTCCATGGTGCGGGTGCACCAGTATGTGGTCGGTTCTTCCACGTCTTTTGTGCAGGCTGCCGGTGCTGCCGCCCTCAATCAGTCCCAGGACTGTGTCAGGGAGATGGCATCTACTTTGGCTGAAAGAAGGAAGTTTCTTTTAAATAACATCAGCTCAAAACTGGTACCGGTGAAACCGGACGGGGCCTTTTACTTTTTCCTGGATGTCAGGCCGGCCGGTTATACTTCCCAGGAAGCCGTTAACCGCTTACTTGATGAAGGAGTGGCAACGGTTCCCGGCCCGGCTTTCGGGGCCGGCGGTGAAGGCTTTATTCGCCTTGCTTACGCTACGACCCTGGAAGAGCTGGAATATGCTGCTGAAAAAATCGGCAAAGTGCTCGGGTAGTGATTGCTTTATACCGCATAATTTGGCCTGGGCGCCGGTTAAATGTTATCATTGAACCGGAGTTTATATAACAAATAAATGTGATGGGCCAGCTAATTCAACATTTTAACTAAAACGGAGGTTGAAAAGAAAATGGACAGTATGTTTGGAAAGGTTTTACGGATTGATTTAACGAAGCAGGAAGTGAAAGAAGAAACCATTCCCGAGGATATTCTAAAAAAATACCTGGGCGGCAAGGGGCTGGCCGCATACCTGATGCTTAATTATATGGAGGCCAATATTGATCCCCTGTCGGCCGACAACAAGCTGATCTTTGCTACCGGCCCGGCTACGGGAACTACCGTGCCCGCAGCAGGGCGGCACGGCGTTTTCGCCAAATCACCCCTGACCGGATTTTTTGGCGAATCTTATTCGGGCGGTTACACAGCGGCACCTATGAAGAGTACCGGTTATGACGCCATTATGATCGAAGGGGCCTCGGAAAAGCCGCTATACCTGCATGTTTCCGATGAGGGTGTAAAGTTCGAAGACGCATCCGACTTGTGGGGCAAGGAAAGTTACGAGACCGAAGACGCCCTGCTGGAAAAGGTTAATGTTAGCGGGGCCCAGGCTGTTTCTATCGGGCCGGCCGGAGAAAACCTGGTCAAATTTGCCTGCATCAAGAATAACCACTGGCGCTCGGCGGGCCGGTCCGGTATGGGTACGGTGATGGGATCCAAGAAATTGAAAGGGATCGTCTTCAGCGGCGATCAGAAAGCTCCCCTGGCCGATGAAGAGGGTCTCAAAGACTATGGGAAGAATATGATTAAAGAATGCAGGGATACCGAACGAACCAAGAACATGAAAGAAAAGGGTACTCCCTACATGGTTACTACAACCAACGAGCAGTGGGCATTTCCCACCCGCTACTGGGCTGAGGGAAGATTTGAAAAGTGGGAAGAAATCAGCACCGATGCCATGCGTTCCAGGATGGAAGTCAAGCCTAAGGGCTGCCACCGCTGTTTTATGTCCTGCGGAAAATTGAGCAAGGTCCCCCAGGGCCGCCACAAGGGCCTGGAACTGGAAGGTCCGGAATACGAAACCCTTTATGCTATCGGGGGACTTCTATGCGTTCACCCGATTGAAGAAGTGGTTTATTTAAACGATGTCTGCGACCGCTTGGGCCTGGATACAATTTCCGGCGGCAACATGGCTGCTTTTGCCATTGAGGCGGGTAAAAGAGGTAAGCTCAGCGATATGCCCGACTACGGCAATGTCGACGGCATTGCCAAACTTTTCCATCAGATTGCCTACAAGGAAGGGGTCGGCGAACTGCTTTCGCAAGGTATAAAGCACGCTTCGAAAGAACTGGGCCTGGAAGATATCGCCGTCCATGCCAAGGGTATGGAACCCGCCGGTTATGATCCCCGGGCCCTGCCCGGTATGAGCCTTGGCTACGCGGTGTCCAACCGCGGCGGCTGCCACCTCCGCTCGAGTTTCTACATGGGCGAATTAAAGGGGGAAATCCCCAAGGACATGGTCGAGGGCAAGGCCAAACTCTTTATCGACTATGAAAGCAGGAACGCCCTGGAAGACTGCTTAATTTTATGCCGTTTTTATCAGCAGTTTATTGGATGGGAAGGCATGCAGCAGATCATCAAGCTTGCTACCGGCATGGACCTGACCAAGGAACAGCTTTTTGATATCGGGCGCAGCGTTACCACCCTGGCCAAGAAATTTAATATGCGTGAAGGGTGGACCAGGGAAGACGACAGCCTTCCTCCGCGCCTGTTCAATGATCCGATCGGCCCTGAGAAAAACCTCGTGGTCAATCCCGACAACCTGGCCATCATGCTTCGCGAATATTATGAATTGCACGGCTGGGATGAAGGGGGCAGGCCGCGTGGGTAAAAGGTATTTAATTGTAACTGGGTAAAAAATCCCTGAAAGGCCGGGACTCCAAGAAAGCTGGCGGATGTTAAATCTCCCGGTTAATAAGGCTGCCCGGCCTTTCCTATTCACCTGTAATGCCGGAATATAATGGTGGAAGCGAATTGATTTAAGATTGAAGGCTGTTTATAATCAAATCGGTATGGTTATACAAATTTGGCTAAATTGATAGCAGGAATTTAACAATTCGTACCGAATTAAATTTGTACCGAATTGATGTTAACAACAAAATGTTTACTTGTAACAAAATAAAAATGGATACACCAATATATTCAGATATTCTAACAATATTTCGCCGTTCATGAAATTTTCCCGACAAGTCAGCATTTCATGCTGGTTTTGTTTTGAACAAATATGTCCAAAACTGTATATAAACTAGAGGAAAAGGAGTGATTTCGATGCCGAATAACAGTGTCTTTGAGTTTGTGCGTCCGGTTAACGAGGCGCCGTATATGTATGGTCCCGGCAGTAAAGATAAAGAAGAAGTGAAAGTGAAGCTCAAGGAACTTTCTTCAGAAGTTACAGAGATTCCGCTGATCATCGGCGGCCGTGAAGTGAAGACTGACAATTTGGGCGAAGTGCGGATGCCCCACAATCACGGCAAAGTGATCGCCCGTTACCACAAGGCTGGCAAAGCGGAAGTGGACCAGGCGGTTGAAGCTTCTAAAGAAGCCAAGCATGCCTGGGAGCGGATGCCCTGGGAAAAGCGGGCCACAATTTTCCGCAAGGCGGCGGCCAAGATAGCGGGCCCCTACCGGTTCACGATCAACGCGGCGACGATGTTGGGGCAGGGCAAAGACGTCTTTCAGTCGGAGATAGAGGCGGTTTGCGAGCTGGTGGATTTTTACCAATTTAATGTTTACTATTTAAATGAGATCTACAAGGACCAGCCCGATTCCCCGCGCACGGTTGTCAACCAGGTGGAGTACCGTCCGCTGGAAGGTTTTGTTTTTGCGGTATCACCATTTAACTTTACGGCTATCGGGGGCAACCTGCCGGCGGCGCCGGCGATGACTGGCAACACGGTGCTCTGGAAGCCTGCCTCCACGGCTGTTTATTCGAATTACCTGGTGATGAGGATATTGGAAGAATCGGGCCTTCCGGCCGGAGTGATCAACTTTATTCCTGGTTCCGGCGAAGAGATCGGCGACTATGTTTTGAAGCATCCCGACCTGGCCGGGGTGCACTTTACCGGTTCTTCGGCGACCTTCCGCCATATGTGGAAAACTATAGGTGAGAACATAGCCAACTACAAGACCTATCCGCGGATAGTGGGCGAGACCGGGGGCAAGGACTTCGTGGTGGCGCATCCCAGTGCCGACAAGGATGAAGTGGTCACCGCCCTGGTCAGGGGAGCTTTTGAATACCAGGGCCAGAAGTGCTCTGCGGCCAGCCGCGCTTATATCCCGGAAAGCCTGTGGCAGGAACTGAAAGGCGATCTTATTTCGACCACGGAAGAGATTAAAGTGGGCGATGTTGAAGACTTTACCAACTACCTGAGTGCGGTGATTGACCGGGCTGCCTACGACAAGATCAAGGGCTACATCGACTACGCCAGATCTTCCGACGAAGCCGAGATCTTAGCCGGCGGGCAGTGCGACGACTCTACCGGTTACTTTATCCGCCCGACCCTGATTTTAACCACCAACCCGCGCTTTAAGACCATGGAAGAAGAGATTTTTGGCCCGGTGCTGACGATATACATTTATCCCGACGACGAATACGAAGAGACCCTGCACCTGTGCAACGAGACTTCCCCCTACGGCCTGACCGGCAGTGTGATTGCCAAAGATAGGAACGCACTGTTGAAGGGGGAAGATATCCTGACCCATGCCGCAGGCAACTTCTATTTGAACGACAAGCCCACGGCGGCGGTAGTGGGCCAGCAGCCCTTTGGTGGGGCCAGGGCTTCGGGGACCAACGACAAGGCGGGGGCTTTGTGGAACATGATCCGCTGGATCTCGCCGCGTTCGATCAAGGAAAACCTCGACCCTCCGAAGAGCTACCGCTACCCGCACCTGGATGAAAAGTAGCTCCGGCTCTTGAAGCCGGCTTTTCAAGTATATCAAATAAGGGGGTGTTAAATAGAAACAGGCAGGAACAGGTAAGGCAAAAGAAACAAACCGAAAGTGACTTCAAGAAATAAAACTAGCAAAAGGAGTGTTGATTTATGAATCCTTTAATATTCCTGGGTGGCGGTTATTTACTACTTGTTCTGGGTCACCATGTGTTAAAAACACCAACCCAGAGCCTCCATCCTCCTGATCCCGATCGTGAAACCCCGGCTCTGGCATACCGGGACGACGTGGATTATGTCCCCACCGACCGGGCCGTTGCTCTGGGCCACTACTACATGTCTATTGCCGGCCTTTCCCCGGTGTTATCGGCAATTGCCGGGATGCAGTGGGGCTGGCTGCCGGTACTGCTCTGGATGCTTATTGGTGTCCACTGGCTTGGCGGGTTTACAGAATATATGCATATTCTGATATCCATGCGCCATAAAGCCAGGAACCTTGGCTCAGTGGTCGTGGAAAAGGTAGGCAGGGCGACGGGAACTTACCTGAACCTTATTCTTATCTTTTTCTGTATCCTGGTATACGCTATTTTTGCTTTCGTAATATCTACGACCCTGGAAGCCACCCCTGAGGCGGTTATTCCAACCCTGTCGCTGATACCCCTGGCCATGATCTTTGGTTATCTACGCTATATCAAAGGCGCTAACCTGGCCATTACTTCAATTGTCTTTGTAATCTTGTGGGGAATTACCATTACTATCGGCCAGTCTATTCCGATCCAGTGGTCGTGGGAATACTGGATTGTCGCGTTTGTGGTTTATACTTTCTTTGCCACCGGTATGCCGGTGTGGTCTCTTTTGCAGCCCCGGGATTTTCTCAATACAGCCATCCTGATTATCGGCCTTGTGGTCGGGACCATTGCCCTGATCGTGGGGATGCCATCTTTCACGATGCCTGCGTTCGTAAGCTGGGACAGCCCGGCCGGCTGGCTTTATCCCGGTATTTTTATCATGGTAACCTGCGGGGCGGTAGCGGCAACCCACTCCCTGATTTCCATGGGAACCACTTCTAAGCAAGTCCAAACTGAAGGGGACACCTACTGGATTGCTTCTCTCGGGACCAAAGGGGAAACAGTGATTGCCCTGATGGCGATCTGCCTGGTGGCCACCTACTATAGCTTCGATGCTTTTATCGCCGAAGTGGTCCCGGATCCGGGCCCCGCTTTTACAAGTGCCTATGCTCATGCAGTAGGCTATATCGGGCTGCCGGAAGTAGTGGGGGCAACTTTTGGAGCTTTGATCTTATCGGCTTTCGTGATGACAACCATGGACTCTTACGCCCGGGCCGGGCGTTACCTGCTGCAGGAGATGGCCGAAGAATTCCCGGGCCTGAAATCCCTCCACGTCCACCGGGTTTGGCCGTCCACCTTTGCCATTGCCTTCATTGGTTGGCTCATTGCTACCTATACGGATTTTATGGCTATGTGGGCCGGTTACGTGGCCATGAACCTGTTCGTCATCGTCTATTCCTACATGATGATCACACTCTATACTGCCGAGCAGGAAAAGCCCATTGACGGGAAATTCATCTTCTGGATCGCTATTCCCGGCGGATTTATGACGATAACCACCGTTGTTGCTTTAATCTACTACCTGTATCGTTATGTAATCGATGCCCAGTGGTATGGCCTGGTCATTCTTACGCTGTGCCTGATCCTCTTGATCCTGTCCTTTATCCAGTTTGTCCCGAGGCTGCTTAACTGGAAAAATCTGCCTGAGGAAGCCAGGAGAAGGGTAAGCTAATAAGAAGGAATTTATGGCGCCATCCGCTGGAACCGGTTGGCAGATGAAGCAGAAAGAAGAACAGGTTAAAGGCTGAAAATAGCTCAAGCAGTTCAGCATTAAATAAATGTATCAAACAGGCCGGAGCTGCTCTGCAACCAGGTCAGTTCCGCCGCTTTAAACAAAAGGGGCAGCTTTGCGATATAAACCGGTGGCAGAAAAGAAACATTACTTCCGCCGGTCCCGGCTGTCCCTTATTTTTGATTAGGGGACGTGCACTAATGGGGACGGTTCTGCTTTTTCCAAACTGAGATTCAATAACAGGGAACAGTTCTATTTTCAAGTAAAGATCTTGAAGTTTTAGCTTCACAATTTTTGGGACGAAAATGTCCATGCGCACTTTCTTTAGGGGTAGTAGATAAATAATCTTTTTTGTTCCAGGGGCTCAAATTTCTGTTATTATTAAATTAAGTAAGTATTAGCATTAAAAAGGGAGGTGATATGATGCTGTTTTTATCGGAAAGCGACATTAAAGCGGCCATTGATATGAAGGGGACTATAGATGCGCTTGAAACCGCCTTCCGGGTCCATTCCGAGGGCAAAACCAAGACCCCGGTGAGGACCCACCTGGATTTGGATGCGGTTAACGGAATCGGGCTGTTTATGCCCAGCTGGGTGGAACCGATTAAAGCCATGGGGATCAAGACAGTTACAGTTTATCAGGACAACCCCAAAAAAAACCTGCCGGTGATCCAGGGCACGGTCCAGCTTTTTGACGGAGAAACGGGCACCCCTATATCGGTCATGGAAGCCTCTTATGTGACCAAGCTCCGGACGGGAGCTTCAAGCGGGGTGGCTACCCGGCAGCTGGCCCCCAGTGACGCTTCCCGGGCAGCCATCATCGGCACCGGGGCCCAGGCCTATATGCAACTATGGGCGGTTATGACTGCCGTACCGGGGATTAAAGAATACCGGATTTTTGACATTGACCGGGACAAGGCCGAGGCCTTTAAGGGCCAGGTGGAAAAAGATTTTACCGGGGTGCGCTTTGAGGTGGCTTCATCTGCAGCCGAAGCGGTAAAAGAAGCGCAGGTTATCACCACCTGCACTACTTCAAAGAAGCCGGTTTTCTCATACTCAGACCTGGGAGAAAAAGAAGTCCACGTCAATGCCGTGGGCGCCTTTACGCCTCAGATGCAGGAAATAGATGCTGAAGTGATGCTGAAAGCCGACAAGCTATACGTCGATGACTTTGAAGGAGCCCTGGCTGAATCGGGAGATTTAATCATCCCCATTGGGGAAGGGAAACTCCGAAAAGAAAATATTACGGGAGAAATTGGCGAAGTACTGCTGGAAAGAATGAACGGGCGCGAAAAGGGCGACGGACTGACCGTGTATGAAACCGTGGGTATGGGTTCGCTCGATGTGGTTGCCGCCCGAGCCATTTACGATAATGCTGTTAAAAATAAGGCGGGGACAGAGCTGTCGCTGGAATAGCCTTAACCGGATCCTTAAAAGGGGGATGGTGTGAAGCCTGGCTGCTGTTATTAAAATTATAATGACGGCAGCTGCCCGGAGGTTTGAAAGCCCAGGTATGATGGAGGTTTGATTATAATGGTATCTTCATTTTACCTGGGCTTTCTTGGGGTGATTTTTACCAGCAGGCAGGAAAAATTATAAAGCTGTCGAATTAGCAGTAGTATGTTATGCTGGTACAAACCGGCCCTTTCTTTTAGGAGGCAAACAGGACGATGAGTTTTAAAGTACGCCTGGGCCTGGTTATCCTGATCGTCTTGATCATGTTTTTGCTGCACAACAGCTTCTGGTTATGGGACCTGGATGGCCGCGTGCCCCTGTTATTCGGGTTCATGCCGTTTGCCTACTCGTACTATATCGGTTATACGATCCTGGCTGTACTGGCCATGAGGCTGGTTATTGGCCTGGCCTGGCCGGACCCTCCGGACGATCTGTTTGAACAAACCGGGCCTGATAAGCATTCGGATCACTAAATACTGATCAAGCCCCTGCAAAGGAGTTAACTAGGCGGCAATGACCAATGTTATTGGAATCGGGCTACTGCTTTCATACCTGTGCATCCTCATAGCAATTGGCGTATACGGGGCCAGGGTCTCCCTGAAAACCAGGGAAGATTATTTCCTGGCCGGCCGCGGCCTGGGCAGCATCGCCGTTTTCATGGCCCTTTTTGCCAGCAATATTACCGCCTTTACGATCATCGGCCATGCCGGATTTTCCTATGAGGTCGGATACGGGGCTTATGGCTATGTGATCGGATGGAGTATTTTTGTTACCCCTTTTACCTATTACCTGGTTGGTTACCGCTCCTGGCTCCTTGGTAAAAAGTACGGTTTTGCGACCCAACCCCAGGTTTTCGGCGGAATTTTTAACAGTAAATTAATCTCCCTGTTATTTCTGGTCCTGCTTCTATACTATACCCTGCCCTATCTGGTGGTTAGCATTATCGGGGGCAGTTTGGCTTTTACCACCGTAACCGAAGGCCTGGTCCCCTACTGGGTTTCCGCCATGGTCTTGATTGGTATTTCCCTTATCTACACTCTCCCCGCGGGCCTGCGGGGAACAGTCTGGACCGACGTATTCCAGGGAACCCTGTTCCTGGTGGTGGCGGCATTCCTGCTTTCGGCAGTGGCCCGGGCTTTAGGCGGGTTTTCTGAGATAACCGCCGATATTGTGCAGAGCAACCCGGCTATGCTGGAAAGGTCCCTCTCGGAAGACCTGGCCCCGATAAACTGGTTCAGCTATTCGTTTGTCAACTCGATCGCGGTTGTTGTATTTCCCCAGATCTACACCCGGATCCTGGCTGCCAGGGGCAGTAATAATTTAAAGCAGGTCAGCCTTTATTACCCCATAGCCCTGGCCGTAATTTTTGGTGTTTCCACCCTGCTTGGAGTGTGGGGTTCGGTAGCCGTACCCGGGTTGGCGGGGAAAGAAGCAGACAACATTGTGCCCCTTTTAATTCACCAGTTTCTTACTCCGACCTGGATGGTGCTGGGCCTGGTGGTTGTCCTGGCCATCGTAAAATCTTCGATTGATTCCCAGCTTTTATCTGTAGCCCACCTGGTGACCGATGATCTCTTGCCCCGCTTTAAGCGGATCGAATCCGGACAGGCCGTGCTCTGGGGCAGGATGCTGCTGGTGGTTTTTGCCGCGGTGGCATACTTTATAGCCCTCATTCGCCCGGCGGCTATCCTGAGCATTGCCGGGTTTGCCTTTTCCGGGTTTTCGGTTATGCTGCCCGTTATGATCGGGGCCCTTTACTGGCCCCGGGCCACCAGGCAGGGGGCCTGTGCCGCCCTGGTCCTGCCGGCAATCATGCTTCACCTCTGGTATCTCGGTGTTCTTCCAGAGTGGACCACACTTGGGTTTATGCCTGTATTTCCTTCTTTTGTTCTGGCCGTTATAACCCTGGTCGTCGTATCTTACCTGACCCCGGCCCCTTCCCCTGAACAGCGGGAAAAAACTTTCGGCCTCTTTGAGCGGGTTTTCAAATAGTGCAGCTTCTAAAGCAGGGCGGGCACGAGCTGGCGGATCGCTTTATGGTGCTGCTGGCCCTGTTTTATACTGCCGGGATCATCATGGTACGCCAGGGGATTTTAAATCCGAAAGAGGCTTTGCTTCCGGCTGGAATATTTATTGTTCTTTCGGCCTTCATTATATGTTTTGGCCGGATCGGTTTTTATAAACTGGCCGTTCTAGTTGTGGCAGCCCTTTGTGGCGGGGCCGCTTTTTTTTATGCCGTTCAGGACCCTGCAGGCGGTCTGCTCGATTATGCCGGTGTACCGGCATACATTGAAGGCACTGTTTCTGAAGAACCGCATTTTTATGAAGATCACGATGCCTACATTATACAGGTTGAAACGGTGGAAACCGGGCAAGGACGGCATGCCGTCCGGGGAACTTTGCTGGTTAAACTGTATGGAGAAAATGAAATAAAATACCGTTTCGGTGACAGCCTGCGCCTGAGGGCTACAATAGTCGAGCCGCGCGGACAGCGCAACCCCGGCAGTTTTGATTACCGGTTTTACCTGAAAAGCCGGGGAATCGATGCCCTCATTTATCCCCGCACCGATCGGGTTGAATACCTGGGTCATGGAAAAACAGGGTTTTTAGCTGAAGGTGCCATCAATCTTCGCGGCGGTATGGTTGAAGTAATCAATTCTACCCTTCCCTCACCATCCGGCGATCTTTTGGCGGCCATTTTATTCGGGCAGGGGTACCGTCTTCCTGAAACCGTCGAGCACAACTTCCAGCGTGCCGGGGCCGGCCACCTGCTGGCCGTTTCCGGCCTCCACGTTGGCCTTGTTGCCGCCCTGATTGCCGGTTTATGGAGGCGTTTGGGGCTGCGGGGCCGGTTTCCCCTGCTTCTGGCCGTAGTCCTGGTCCTGGGCTATGCCTACCTGACCGGGATGCGGCCTTCTGCCCTCAGGGCGGCAGTGATGGTTTCAATAGCCCTTGGAGCTCTGCTGCTGGAACGGGAACGCGATCTGCCCACGGCAGTGTCTCTGGCCGCCCTGGTCACCCTGGCTGTTAACCCGCTGCTCCTGTTCGGGCCGGGTTTCCAGCTCTCTTATGCCGCCACCCTGACCCTGATTTACGCCTACCGTCCCCTGGAACATTTGCTTGGGTCTGCAGGCCTGCCCGTTTTTTTACGCTCCCCCCTGGCGGTAGTCCTGGCGGCCCAGCTCGGGGTTTTGCCCTTATGTGTTTACTATTTTCATCACCTGCCCACTGCAGCAGTCATTTTTAACCTGCTCTTAATGCCGCTCACCGCTCTTATGATCGGGCTGGGCCTGGCGGGAGCTTTAATCGGGCTGCTGTTTCCACCGGTGGGGGAAATCCTGCTCTGGGCGGCCCGCCCCCTGCTTGAACTGATGCTGAGAATAGTCGAGTGGAGCAGCCTGCCCGGTTTTTATATCGCTCTTCAGCCGCCCGGCTTCCTTTTGCTGGCCCTGTTTTACGGGTTTTTGGCCGGCTTTCTGATCGTTTATTACCGGTGGGAAAAGCAAAAAGAGCGCGGAAGTCAGGAACCCGGTTTTTGCCGGTATGCTATAAAGGCCCTGGCCGGGATCAATCCGGCGGCGTCTTTTCGCGGTAATGCTGCTTACGGAATTGTCCTTTTTGCCGCGGTTATAATGATCTGGAAGGGAATCATTTTCCCTTCTTCAAATGATCTGAAAGTTACCTTTATCGATGTGGGCCAGGGCGCTTCGGCAATGATTGAGGCGCCCTGCGGGGTGGTGATCATGGTTGATGCCGGCGGTGAACTGCCTTTTTACGGGGCCCCTGGGGAAATAGGGGAAAGGGTGCTGCTGCCGTTGTTGAGGCGGGAAAGGATCGATAAAATTGACCTGGCTGTTATTACCCATCCCCACGAAGACCATTTCGGAGGATTTATCCCCCTGATCGGGGTAGTGGAGATGGATTTGATCCTGGTTTCCCCGGTTCCGGGCGGGTCGGTTTATTATGAAGAATTGATCCTGCAGGCCGAAGCGGAAGGGATCCCGGTTGAACCGGCAGGAGCAGTCGAAGCCTGGAGCTGCGGTGCAGGCGGACTGGTAATGGAAATGTACGGGCCGCCCCCAAAATTGTTTAGCGGCACCGGAAGCGACCTCAATAACAATTCGATTGTGTTCAGGTTGAATTACGGCCAGGTCAGGATGCTTTTTACGGGAGACATTGAAGATCCGGCCGTGAGTGATCTTTTCAAACGCCGGGTTGATCTGGAGGCGGAGGTCCTCCAGGTTCCCCACCATGGTGGCTACATGGCTCAAATGCCTGAATTCCTGGAGCAGGTAAGGCCCCGCCTGGCCGTTATCCAGGTGGGGACAAACCCTTTCGGGCACCCTCACCCTTTTGTAATCGAGTCCCTGGAAGGGGCCGGGGCGGAGGTTTTCCGCAACGACCGTCACGGGGCGGTAATGATCCAAACCGACGGAACCGGGCTGGAAGTTTATACAACTGAAAAGCCGGTGCCGGCGGCGCAGTGAGGCCGGTCTCCCAATAAAGGAATCAGGCCCTGTCCGGCGAAATATTATTGCCAGGAGAAGCTGTAACCGGGGGGAATACTTTGGAGCCTGAAGAACTAAAAAAAGCGGTCAGGAAAAATGACAATGATTCGCGACGCCTGCTTTTTGAAGCCTATTATAAAAAAACATATGCCGTGGCTTACAATATCCTGCGCAGCCGTGAAAATGCCGAAGATATCACCCAGGATGCTTTTATTAAAGCTTTTCAGAACATCCACCAGCTTCATGATGAAACTAAATTCGGGGCCTGGCTGGCCGTGATCACTTCCAACCTGGCCCGCAACTACCTGAAGCGAGAAAAACGGATTAACTATACCGACCAGGAAGTGATTGCCGACGGTGCTTCGGAAGCAGATTATACCGAGGAATCGGCACTGCTCAATATGGAAGTGGACCGCGTTCGCAGGGCAATCAAGAACCTACCCCCGGACCACTACCAGGTCATAGTCCTGCAGTATTATTACGATCTGCGGGTGGAAGAAATCGGAGCCATGCTCAAACTGAGCCCTGGTACCGTAAAGTCGCGCCTGCACCGGGCCCGGCAGAGGCTGGCCAGGGAACTGGAACTAAATGACGATCCTGCTTGTCTTAAAGACAGAGGAGGTGAGCGGGAATAGTGACTGAGAAGAACAAGCCTGAACAATTGAGCGATGAGTTTATTCGCGAGGCCCTGGTTCGTGATTTTGAATCCGTAGAACCTCCCCCGGCCGATAAAAGCTGGCGCCGGATTGAAGCCGGCTTGCGCGGTAACGATGAGCGCCGGCAGGCATGGTTCACCGGCTGGATCCGCTATGCTGCCATTGCAGCAGCAGCCCTCCTGGTTATTGTTTTAAGCAGTGTTGGCATCATGCAGGTGACTGATTTTGCTACTCCTGCGGTCGAAGAAGAAGCGCCCATGAGGGCCGCCGATGAGGAAATGGAAGCCCTGGATGTTGAAGATATGGAGGTCCCCGAAGAGGAAGCGGAAGATGTCGATATTGCTGCCGAAGAAGAAGCTGTAAGCGAACTGCCTCCGTTTGAAACCACGGCCGATCCTTCTCCGCCGCAGTGGCAGGAAGCCTTAAATGACAGCCTGTTTTTTGAAGAAGCGGTTCTTTTAAGCGCCGGTGATAGGCAGGATTATCACGGAGCGCTCTATTACGGGGATGAAGAAAAGCTGTTGTGGGTAAAATCGAAAGATGACCGAGAAGAAACAGCCACTTTCATCGAAGCCCTGGGAGAACATATCCAGGCCGAGTCCCGACAGGTGGAAGAAATAGACGGATATACTTACTTTGAAGCGGCCGGTCAACCGGGCCTGGCCTGGCAGGAAGATGAGCAAAACCAGGCCCTGGTAGTGATATCCGGTCCTGTTTCCATCGAAGAGCTGGAAAGCATCACTGCTGATCTGGATTAAGAAGATCTGCTTAAAAAATTATTGCTCGATGTACTTCATCATCCTGCGCAGCTTTTTACCTACTTCTACGATGCGGTGGTTTTCCTCTATTTTCCTTAAAGCCTTGAATTTGGGCTGATTGGCCTGGTTTTCGGCTACCCATTCCAGGGCGAACTGGCCGCTCTGGACCTCATCCAGTATTTTTTTCATCTCTTCTTTAACCTGGTCGTTGACGATACGGGGTCCCCTGGTCAGGTCGCCGTATTCGGCGGTATCGCTCACCGAGTAACGCATTCTTTCCAGCCCGCCTTCGTAGATCAGGTCGACAATCAGTTTTAGTTCGTGCAGGCATTCAAAATAGGCGATCTCGGGCTGGTAACCGGCTTCAACCAGGGTGTCGAAGCTGGCCTTAATCAGGGCTGACGTTCCGCCGCAGAGGATCACCTGTTCCCCGAACAGGTCGGTTTCAGTCTCCTCCTGGAAAGTGGTTTCAATAACGCCCGCTCTTGTACAGCCAATCCCTTTGGCGTAGGCCAGGGCCAGGTCTTTTGCTTTGCCGGTGTAATCCTGGTGAATGGCCAGCAGTCCAGGGACTCCGGCTCCTTCCTTGTGCAGCCTCCTTACCAGGTGTCCCGGACTTTTTGGTGCCACCATGAAAACATCGACATCCTCAGGGGGTATAACCTGGTTATAGAGAATATTAAAACCGTGGGAGACTACCAGGGCTTTCCCTTCGGCTAAATGAGGCAGGACCGATTCTTTGAAAACAGCCGGCTGGTGGTTGTCCCCGATCAGGATCTGGATTATATCCGCTGCTTTTGAAGCGTCGCTAACGGTCGCCACTTCCAGGCCGTCCTCTTTTACTTTATTCCATCGCCTGCTTTCCGGGTGCAGGCCGACTACTACATCAAGCCCGCTGTCTTTCAAATTTTGAGATTGGGCATGCCCCTGGCTTCCGTACCCCAGTACTGCGATCTTTTTGTTTTTCAGCATGCTTAAGTCTGCATCTTGGTCGTAATACATTACCGCCATTTCTAATAATCCTCCCTAAAATTTAATACCTAAAATAATTGGCTGTTTTTGGTTAAACTCCTGCCGGAAGGTAAGGTAAAGTTTGAAATTGGACCGCGGCAATTGTATTAATTCCGCACTTCTTAATTATTCAAACGCCGAAAAAGAAACATCCCTTTATGATGAATGAATGAAAGTTTACAAATTGTTTACATGAAAACGCCCGGTTTTGCTTGCTATTAATTCTGTTTAGATTAAAATATTAATAGCGTTCCAGAAAAATTGTTTTATAATTGTCTATCTATATGCCCATTCCCTCTGTTCCCTTTTTTGATTTTCTAAGATAAGGAGACCCGGAAAGTAAGGTGTTATGGAAAAAATACTTGATTTTGGTTTTGCGCTAAACCAATCTTCCAATGTGATAGCGCTGATCCTCAGCCAGTACTTAAACGGGCTGCTGGTGATACATAAAAATGTAAAAGTCAATTATACCCGGAAGATCAATCATTTCCTGCTTTTTTTTATCCCTATTTATTCAAACCGTGGCTATGCCCATATTGAAGCGTTTGATCTTTATGCCCTGGGGGCCTTTTTTGCCGTGGCCAAATTCATTTTTTACATTGAACCAATCCGGGACCGGGTTCCCTTCATCAAAGTCATGTTTCGCTCATTTGACCGGCCTGAAGATCGCCCTCATACCCTGCAGTGGATTGTTACCCAGACAGCGGCCGGTTACGCGGTTCTTCTGCCGGCCGGTATGCTTTTTGCCCGTTACGATTTGCTGCACCTGATGGTAATCCCGATCCTGATTTACGGGATTGGCGATGGGCTGGCCGAGCCGGTCGGGATCCGTTTTGGCAAGAACAAGTACCATTCTTATGCCCTGTTTACGAGTAAATCCTATGTCCGCACCCTTGAGGGAAGCGCCGTGGTTTTCTTGACCGGGCTGGGTGTTATCGGTTCTTTTTACAATTACTTTACCCCCCTGCAGTTCGCCGTGGCTATGGCTGTTGTTCCCCTTCTTTTGACCCTGGTGGAGGCTTTTTCACCCCATACCTGGGATTCGCCGACCATGTTTTTTGCCGGTTACCTCTCCCTGTTTGGGATCATGGTTTATTTATAGGGCCCCTATTATTGCCGGGCCTGTTAATGTTATAGTTATAAAAGACTTAGTATTTATTCAGAGGCAGGATAATCATGAATGTGAAAGCTATGACAGCACGGAGTAGTTTTATAGTATTAATGGGCCTGTTATTTGCTTTTTTGTTGAGCGGCTGTCCTGTCCAGGAGCTGGTGGAACCGGAAGAAAAAGTGCGCCTGGCTGCCAACGAACAGTTTATCGTTGAAGAAGAAGGGCTGGCCCTCCTGGAAGAAGAATACGGGCTGGTCTTCGATGAAGTCCATGAAATGGCTCTCGGCCTGACCCACGAGGCGCTGAATGTTGGCGACGTGGATGTGGCGCTCGGTTTTACCACCGACGGCAAAATTAAAGAACTGGAACTGGTCAGGCTTGAAGACGACAACCAGGTTTTTCCCGCCTCTAACCCCGCTCCTTTAACCCGTGAAGAAGTCCTGGAGCAATATCCCCAGCTAAAAGGTATCCTGGCGGAAATATCGGGCCGGCTTGACAACCGGACTATGATTGAACTTAATTACAAAGTTGACCTGGAAGAAAATGAACCGGTTGATGTGGCGAGGCAGTGGCTTTTAGAGCAAGATCTGATCACTGAAGACGCCCGGATCCCGGTTGAGGGAGAGCCGGTAGTAGTCAGCTCCAAGGAATTTATGGAGCAAATGATCCTGGGCCAGATTACCGTTCTTGCTTTTGAAAATGCCGGTATCCCTGTGGAAAAAAGGGAACCCATTGCCGGCACTGCCCCGATCAGGCGGGCCTTACTGTTGGAGGGCATAGATCTTTACTGGGAGTATACCGGTGTGGTCTGGCGAGATGTTTATGAAAAAGAGGAAAGGATCAGCGACCCGGAACAGGTTTACCGAAAAGTGGCTGAAAAAGACGCTGAAATAGGCCTGGTCTGGCTAGATTATGCGCCTTTGAATAAAACTTACACCCTTTTAATGCGAAATGATCACGCCGCTGAACATGATATAAATACGATCAGCGATCTGGCAGAATGGGTAGAACAGGTCGGCGCGGGAGAATCACAGTAATGGAGTTACCCCCCCTTACGGGCAATATATTTTCAACAGATCACAATACCGAAAGAACATGGCGCTGGCTTTGCCTTATTTTCACGGTTTTGCTTGTAATTATCCTTTACCTGTTCTGGTATCCGCTTCGCGATCCCGCTTTTTCCTATTCCATGGTTTCGATTACAGTGCATAACGTAGTGGTTTTGCATTTGTTCCAGGTTATAACCACCCTGGGCAGTGAAGGCTTTTTCCTGGTATTTCTAGCTGTAATCTACTGGTCTTTTAACAAGTCCCTGGGTTTCTGGGGCTTGATCCTGATGCCTTCGGCTATTTTTGTGACCAGTGAAATTCCAAAAGATATCATCAGGTTGCCCCGCCCCGACGTGCGGGGGATTACCGTTCCCACCTATACCTTTCCCAGCGGCCACACCTCCGGAGCGGTCAGCGTTTGGGGTTACCTGGCCATTATGCTTAAAAACCGCTGGTTCTGGATCTGGGCTGTTGTAATCTCCCTTTTGGTGGGCCTGTCCAGGATCACCCTTGGTTATCATTTTCCCGGGGATGTGATCGGAGGCATCGTCACCGGGATGATTTTCCTGGCCATATTCATGGGTATCGGCCTGGAAATGATTGAAACCCGGATTTATGAAAAAATTTCCCCCAGGCTGCTTCTGTTGCTGGCCCTGGTTGTTCCCATCGCCCTGTCGTTTTTACCCGCTACTTACGCCCCCAATTTAATGGGTTACCTGGCGGGAGCAGGCGCAGGGCGCCTGCTGGAAAAGGAAAAACTGGACTTTGATCCCCGGGGGAGCTGCTTTGAACACCTGGCGCGGGCCCTGATCGGCATGCCGGTCATTGCGGCGATCGTTTTGGGCCTGGGATATGTGCTCCCTTCAAATATCAATATACTCACCTTTACCCTTCACGCCCTGTCTACCTTCTGGGCCACCTACCTGGCCCCGCTTGTGTTTGTTAAAACAGGTCTGAGCCGGGCAAATAGCGATACTTAAATAGAAAGTTAAAAAAAGTAATAACGAGATGCATGTATTTGATTATTATTGTATAATAATATGTAGTTAACAGGCTGGCTGAAATAATAACAGACATTTTTGCCCTTCAGCGAACGGGCGCTGTCAAAGCTTTAATTTGATTGTTTTTTTATCGAAAATGGTGTTGTTTTTAGAGAAGTGATCGTATATAATTATAGAAGAAATCAGGACTGGCACCTTAAAATAGAACAATTGGTTTAATAGCTCACAGGGTTGTCTAAAGATAGATAGTTGCCGGTCTTATTGAATAAATTTGCTATACTTTTTCTCCCTGATGAGGCAGCGTAGCCGCTGTCTCTTTTTTTTCAATGCTCATATGAGCTGAGAGGAAGGGGTTTTTTATGCACATTATCATTGTTGGAGGCGGGGGAGTCAGCTATGAACTGGCCCGGAACCTGTCTGAAAAAAATCAGGATGTTGTAGTTATAGAAAAAAATGAAGAGAAAGCCTTGCGCTTTAAGGAAGCCCTGGACGTAATGGTTATTGAAGACAACGGCGCCAATGCCGCTGTCCTGGAACAAGCAGGGGTAAAAAAAGCCGACATGGTGGTTGCGGTTACCCAGTTTGATGAAGTAAATGTAATCGCCTGCATGATCGCCAAGCAGTACGATGTCCCGATCACAGTATGCCGGATTCGGAACCCGCAGTATGTCGGTGCTTCGTCGGTTCTAACCCCGCAGCAGCTGGGAATCGACGTGGTCATCAACCCGGAAAAAGTTGCAGCCATGGAAATTTCCAAGATGCTTCACTTCCCCGATGCCAGCGAAATAGAATACTTCAACCGGGGCAGGATCATGATGGTGGGCATTACCGTGGAAGCAGAAGCAGGAATTGTTGGAATCCCGCTGCGTAAACTTCCCCAAAATCTTGATATGATCATTGTCGGAATCAGCGATCCCGATGGCAAATTTATAGTGCCCGGGGGCGATGATGTGGTCATGTCCGGTAATAAGGTTTATCTCGTGGGGAAAAGCAAGTCTTTGAAGGATATAGGATCTCTTTTACACCATGAACAGAAAACAATCAGGCAGGTGACGATCATGGGCGGCGGTTTGATTGGAATCCAATTGGCCCATCTGCTTGAAAAAAGCAAACAGCGCTTTGATGTGAAAATTATTGAAAAAGATGTGGAGCGCTGTGAAGAACTGTGCCGGGATCTGGATAAGACCCTTGTTTTGGAAGGAGATGCCACTGAGATAGCCATGCTGGAAGAAGAAGATACAGCGCGAGCTGATGCGGTGGTTGCCGTAACCGGTGATGACCGCAGCAATATCGTGGTGTCCCTCCTGGCCCGCCAGTTTGGAGTATCAAAAATTATCTGTGAAGTTATGCGGCCTCACTATGTTCCCGTTTACAGCACTCTGGGCATAGATAGTGTAATCAATCCCCGAATCCTGGCTGCCTCCCAGATCCTTCGCTTAACCCGCAAAGAGGATGCTGTAGCATTTTCTCTTCTGCAGGATGAAAAAGCCGAAGTGATTGAAATCGTATTACCTGAAAATGCCAGCGTGGTTAATAAAAAAATTGTTGATGCCCGATTTCCCCGGGGCATGATTATTGGATCTATCGCCCGCAACGGTGAAGTAATAGTCCCCACCGGTGACACGGTGCTCCTGCCCGGAGATCACCTGGTTATTTTTGCTATCCCTAAAGTGAGCGGTGCCCTGGATCGCTACTTTGCTCCTCCGGTTGGCAAAGAAAATAAGGAGTATCTTCGGAATAAACTGGTGCACAGCGAAGACAGTTGATTTTACCCTTTTATATATGTAGTATTAATGATGTATAAATGAAGCCCACAAGTAGCAGTGGTTAAAGGGGATATCATCGTTGCGTAATTTTCGCATTCCATACCTGCTGGGAATAATGCTTCTGTTCCTGGCCCTGTCCATGCTTCTACCCACTCTGTGGGCGGTAGCCGAACAGGGGCCGGATCAGCTATCATTCCTGAAATCGATCCTGCTTACTGGTGTTGCAGGCGGTGCCTTATACTTTTATTTTCTTCCTTCGCGCGGCAGTGAATTAAGTATAGTTGAAAATTTTACCGTGGTTACCCTGGCCTGGTTTGTGGCCGGTGTTTTTGGTGCTTTGCCTTTTCACTTCTATGGAGTTTTTGAAGGAAGTTTTCTCCAGGCTTTTTTTGAATCGGTTTCCGGGTTTACAACAACCGGGGCCACCCTGATTGAAGATATTGAAGTACTGCCCCGCGGCCTGCTGCTGTGGCGGAGTTTAACCCAGTGGCTGGGCGGTATGGGGATTATTGTCCTCTTTTTAGCTGTTCTTCCTAAATTCGGTTTTCGCAGCATGACCATGTTTAAAGCGGAAATACCCGGCCCGGTGGCAGAAAAGGTTGTACCCAGGGTAGTTGAAACCGCCCGCCGGCTCTGGTTGATTTATGTGGCTTTTACGGCGGCTTTAACTTTACTCTTACTGCTAAGCGGGATCGGCTTTTATGATTCTCTAGCCCATGCTTTTACCACCATGCCTACCGGTGGATTTTCGCCTTATAATGCCAGCATCGCCGCCTTTAATAATCCTGCCGCGGAAGTAATCATTATCTTTTTTATGCTTATTGCCGGGATCAACTTTGCCATTTATTTCCGGGTAATTCGCGGCGAATTCAACGTTTTAAAAAACCCGGAGCTTCGTTTTTACCTGCTGGTTATACTGCTGGGAATTTGTATGGTTACTGTAAACAATTTCGAACATGCAGGCGGCGGTTTGCTCCTTGCTTTAAGGCAGAGCGCCTTCCAGGTAGTATCCATTACCACCACGACCGGCTATGCCACGGCGGACTTTGACGGGTGGCATAACTTTTCCCGCCTCTTTTTGCTGCTGGTCATGTTTATCGGCGGTTGCGGCGGCTCGACAGGTGGGGCGATGAAGCAGGTGCGCTGGATGCTGATGTTTAAATATGCTTTCCGCGAACTGTCCCGGGTTATTCACCCTTCAGCCATCTCTTCGGTTAAACTGGGCAAGCAGTTTGTGAATGAAGAAGTGCTGCGGTCGGTGATGGGATTTGGATTCTTGTACCTTTTACTTACGGTCGGCTCGACCCTGCTCCTGGCCCTGATGGGGTTAGATACGGAAACGGCCTTTTCGGCGGTGGCGGCAACGATCGGCAATGTCGGGCCCGGCCTTGGCGGGGTAGGGCCGGTGGAAACATACCAGGTTATACCGCCGGCCGGCCAGGTGATCCTGTCGATTCTGATGGTGGTCGGGCGCCTGGAAATTTTTACAGTCCTGGTCATTATCCTGCCCGAGTCGAGGCACCTCTGGACCAGGGCCTTACAAGGAAAGAGGTAGTTATGGTATCTTACCAGTCCCTGTTAAAGCATTTTAAAGAGGGCAATTTTGCCCCGGTATATCTTTTTTACGGTGAAGAAAAATATATCCAGCAGGAGCTTACCGCCCGCCTGGCCGATAGTTACCTGGGTGCCGAAGCCGAATTTGGCCTGGAAAAACTTGATGGCTCGGAGCACGATCTGGCAGATATAACAGCCAGGTTGAGTGAAAGAGGGCTTTTTACCCGGCGCCGCATTGTGGTTGTTGAAAATCCGCCTTATTTGGCCCCGCCCCGAAGAAAAGAAGAACCGGAAGCAGAGGATGAAGAGATGGGGCCGAACACCCGGGAAAAGCAAGGTGCTGACCTGCTAATTGGTTACCTTGGTGGCCAGGAGGCCGGTGATCCAGACAGCATCCTCGTCTTTTTGACGCCGGGTGCAGATAAGCGCCGGCGCCTGTTTAAGCTAATTGATAAACACGGAGCAGCTGTTGAATGCACCACCCCGAAAGGGGATACCCTGGCGGCCTGGATCCGCAAAAAAGCCGAAAAGCTGGGCAAAAAAATTGACCGGGCCGCAGTGGAAAGGCTGATGCTGGCCGGTGACCATAACCTGCACTACCTGTCCAACGAGCTGGAAAAATACTGCACTTACCTGGGTGATGAGGAGGATACAATAACGGCCGCTACAGTGGAAACTTTGTTTTCAGGAGACCTGCAGGGCAATGTTTTTAAACTGGCTGATGCCCTGGCCGAAGGAAGCCTTGCCGGGGCCCAGGATCTGCTGGAACTTCTCTTAAGAAGGCGGGAACAACCCCTGCTGATTTTTTTCTTGCTAACTCGCCATTACCGGATGCTCCTGCAGGGATACAGCCTGCTCGAGGAAGGACGCAGCGGGGCCGACCTGGCATCAGCCCTAAGTATCCAACCATTTGTGGCCCGCAAGCTAAAAAGCCAGGTTTCCCGCTATAACCGCCGGACCCTGGAAGAAGCGATGCTGACCCTGCAGAAAACGGACTATGAGATTAAAACAGGTTGCCTTGAACCTAACCAGGCGTTACAATTAGTTTTAAGCCGGATTGATCATATGCAGAAAAAAGCAAGCAGGTGAAGCTCCACCAGGCATAGTACCTAAGGCTGGTAGAGCTTATGAAAAGGAGTGATCGGGGTGACCGAAAGATCAGATGCGGACAGGGAACAGCTGATTCAAGAAGTTTACCGGCGCGGATACGAACTGGAACAGCGTTACTATGGCTGTGCCCAGTGCGTGGTGGGCGCCATCCAGGACTTTTTCCCGCTGAATAATGCTGTATTTAAGGCGGCCACTTCATTTTCAGGTGGGATTGCCTCTTCAATAGAAGGAACCTGCGGAGCCCTGAGCGGTGGGATCATGGTGCTGAGCTACTTTTTTGGCCGTCCCCGTGAGGAATTTTCCGATATCAGCCTCCTGCGAAGACCCGGCCCGCTGGTTCAAGAATACTGGGATATGTTTCGTGAAAAGTACAGGGGCGAATCCTGCCGCGAAGTCCAGAACTACTTTTTCGGGACTGCTTACCGTTTTCTTGACAATGACGAGTATTATGAATACGAAAAAAGGGGCGGGCATAAAGATGTATGCCCTGCCGTGGTGGGAGAAGCCAGCGCCTGGCTGGCTGAAAAATTGATCGATCGCAAGGTCCCGATCTTAAAGAACAAACCATAAATATATAAAACCAGCCTGATCTGCCTTCCTGGCGGAACAGAGGCTGGTTTTTTACTGTTTAACTCTACTCTGAAAACCCAGGTCAAAATGGACAAAAGTACCATGTGGCTGCGGGAGACCAGAACCAGCAGCCTATCTTTGGGTAACAAATTATGCGCCAGCAGCTAAGCTGCAGCTTCAGCT
>PWGX01000036.1 GCA_003554615.1 Syntrophomonadaceae bacterium | reverse complement strand
ATAGAATGACTCAACTCTTTTGCTCCCAAGCTCCCCTTTCCAAATCCTAATTAGGCATCTTGGTTAGAAAACCGCATTCTGCCAGTATGGAATTTTTGAAGGGGGTTTAAAGAGTCCTGCGAGCAGTGCTTATGCCTTAACGGAGCCGCTGTACAGAAGT
This sequence comes from Syntrophomonadaceae bacterium, assembly GCA_003554615.1. Classification (GTDB taxonomy): domain Bacteria; phylum Bacillota; class Dethiobacteria; order DTU022; family DTU022; genus B1SED10-74M. Next base: position 2,532 of record PWGX01000036.1, on the reverse strand, counting down.
GTCCTCAGGTTGTTCTCTGTCAAAAAAATGCTGTTTTGCCAGAGTGAATATCTTTATGCATTTTCGGTTATCCACAAAGCTGTTCGAAGCACTTGATCACTTCAAGCTCTTCGAGAGGCCCTGCATCGTATAGTTTTTAAAGAGATCATGATCCTGCATCTGCTTTTTAATATAGGACAGATAGATCAGGACCACAAACTCAACAAACAGTTTGCCATCAAGACTAAGTTCGGAAGAAACCAGCGTCCGTCGCAGATTCAAACGTTCTTTCAGATTCCCGACGGCTTTTTGTATCTATGCCCCCAACAGGATTGTAAGAAACCCTTGCAGTATGATACCGACTCGTAAGCATAAGTTATCCCGGTTGTTTTGTTGGTTTGGCAAACAATAGCCGGCATGGCCTTACCTCCCTTACCCTCGTTACATGTTATAATTATGTAACGAGGGTAAAGGGAAACAAAATGTTTAATAAACCTCTTAAAATTAGGCATTCCTGGCTTTTTTATCGTTACACTTGCCAGGAATGCAGTTTATAAAGGGCACCAATTTGGCTATAAAGCTTTGATATAATATATGTAAATTATCTTCTTAGACAATGGTGCCCTTAAATGCCCATGTAACCTTTTTTACATGATTAAAAATGATATTGTATCTACTCAGCCTACTATAAGATGTATTCAACAGATACTTTTTTACTCCTCCCGGGACGTAAAACAACCACAGATGATATTGAGCTTGTTCGCCGGCTCATTGCTGACAACCCGGATTGGAACCGTACCAGGCTCTCCAGGGAGCTTTGCCGCTTATGGGACTGGCGTAATGCAAAGGGCCGGCTCAAGGATATGGCCTGCCGCACTTTTCTGCTCAAGCTGGAAAAACAGGGCGAGATAACCCTTCCGGCACCGAGCAATAGCAACGGTGCAGGCTCACGATTGATAACTGACGTTGCACACCAGACCGACCCCATTACCTACAAACTGCAGGACCTGGCCCCGGTTACTCTAAGACCGGTGGATAAAAGCATGCTTCAGCTCTTTTACTGCCTGCTGGCCCGCTATCATTACCTGGGTTTCAGCCGCATCGTCGGTCAGAACATGAAATACATGGTCTTTGATAAAAAGGACAGACCCCTGTCTTGTTTGCTGTTTGGTTCCGCGGCCTGGAAAAGCGCTGCCCGGGATGAATTTGTCGGTTGGTCTCACCAGGCCAGGAGCAAAAACATCAACCTGGTGACGAACAATATGCGCTTTTTGATCCTGCCCTGGGTGAAAGTGCCGCACTTGGCCAGCCATATATTAGGCCAACTGACCAGGCGCATCAGCTCCGACTGGATCGAAAAATACGGCCACCGGATTTATCTGCTGGAAACTTTCGTTGAAAAAGAGCGTTTTGCAGGCACCTGCTACCGGGCTGCCAATTGGGTTTATGCAGGGCAAACTACAGGCCGGAGCCGCAACGACCGCTACAGCACTCTTAAGGTGCCGGTCAAAGATGTCTATCTCTACCCCGCTCACACAAAATTTCCGGGAGGTGCTCTGCCGTGAAATATGAGCAGTTCCTGGAGATTTATAACGCCGGGCCTGAAGCTGTATACAAACTGCTCTAGGGAGTTATGGAAACAAATGAAAAACTCTTAACGACGGTAGCTCTTCAAGAAGAGCGGATTAAAGAACTGGAATCCCGCTTAGGTAAAAACAGCTGTAACAGCAGCAAACCACCGTCCTCGGATGAATTTGTCAAGCCGAAGAGTCAACGCAAAAAAAGCGGCAAAAAACCAGGTGGCCAGAAAGGCCACAAGGGAGATACCTTAAAGATGGCCGATACGCCTGATGTTACCGTTACCCACCGGGTGGAAAGCTGCCAGGGCTGCGGACACTCCCTGGAAGATGTGCCGCCTGAAAAGATGGTAAAGCGCCAGCAGCACGATATTCCCGCGGTTAAGATGATTGTGACCGAGCACTGTGCTGAAGATATGCTGTGTCCCTGCTGCGGCCTGGAGAATCAAGCGCCTTTCCCCAAGGGTGTGGAGATGCCGCTCCAATACGGCCCAAATCTTAAGTCGTTTCTGGTATACTTAAACCAATACCAGCTGATTCCCTACAAAAGGGTGGTAGAGCTTATTGAGGATATCTGCGGGATCTCTTTAAGCGAAGGCACGGTTTTTAACTCTATTCATGCTGTGTATGATGCGCTGGAACCGGTAGAGCAGGAAATCGTTGAGCACCTGACAGGCTCGCCCGTTGTGCATGTAGATGATTATCGAAACAATTTCATTATCGAAACCAACCTGCAGTTAACAATATTGACTGGGACTACAGGCCGTTGTTTGTTTCGATAATATACTCCAGAATAATAGATGTTAAAATCTAAATTCTGGAGGTATAAAAGATGGAACGACAAACGATTAGCCAATTGGTCAAAGGTGCTCTGGAAGAACTAGAGAGACAACGCTACGCAAGGGTAACAATCAGAAACAACAAGCAAGCGTTTGCCAGGTTCGTGAAGTATGCCGCTAAGAAAGGAGAAACACTT
>PWGX01000048.1 GCA_003554615.1 Syntrophomonadaceae bacterium | reverse complement strand
TATTCATAACCGGCTTCTTGAAGAACTTCAGTGGATGTATACTGAAACGGAGAAACATTGAATTTGGACAGCTCCATCAAAAAATCCTCACGGCACAACCCGGCTATCTCTGCTGCCTTTTCCTGTGAAATATGGCCCATTTCATACCATTTTGCTGCTGCTGTAATCCGCATATCCCTCTGAAGCTCATGAGGTGTCTTGCGCAGGGCAGAAAATATGCCCACAGGCAACTCAATTGATAGCGTTCTGGTTTCCATGTCAATTCCTCCTGTATCTTGGAACATGTCTGTTTTCAACGGATACCGTGTAAGCCTGGTTATAAGCATTCGAAAAGTTGAACATAGCAATGATTTCACAATATAACCATTTTTACAACCTGTTAAATCCACCACTAAGGCGGGCTTTGCCCGCAACCCAGAATAAAAAAAGAGTTTTTGGCCCACCCCAGTACCATCACAAGGCTGAGTTGAATCTCTTCCATTCAACCGGGGTGGGCATCCTCTTTAGCCCCGAAGGGGCCTCTTCGTCCGAGTGACTACTGAAGATCCCCGGAATGGTCACCAATCTACCCCCTACCCCCAAACACCACCCACTTGCACACAGCAAAGTTGAACCCCCAGGCCAGGGCCGAGCTTATGGTCACTGCCGCCAGGGGGTGGCTTGCAGGAGCGGGTGCGTACAAGAGCAGGGCGGCATAGACCCCGAAATTGAGCAGTGCGCCCAGGCCGTTGAAAAGAACAAACCTGGCCCACTGGGAGGTCCAGGGGCCGCCCGCCCGGAATGTATACTTCCGGTGCAGGATCCAGGTGGTGCTGGCCGCGGCCAGGAAGGACACCAGCCGCCAGAAATAAGGGTCAAGCTCCAGGATCTGGGTGAAAATCCCCAGCAGGCCGGCATCAATGACAAACCCCAGGGCCCCCACCAGGGAAAACCGCCCTGCCTGGCGCACTATCAAAGGAGCTTTGTTGGGCAGGCCTTCAGGACCGGCCACTGGCTTCCACCCTGCCTGCCGGGTCCGGTACCCGGCCTTCATCCGTGGGAGCCTTCAGATCCTGGCTGTTGTCCACCGCAGACCTGAGCCTGTGCATCTCCATGTACCTGGAAACCAGCATCTCGTGTTCCAGGCGGTGAAACTTGCTCACCGTGTCCAGGACCAGGCCCACAGAGAAAAAAAGCATGGCCAGGATCATCAGCCCCACGGCCAGGACGGCTAAGGGTACCCGGTGCACGTACTGCTCCTGGAGGTATTCCCAAACGGGCAGGGAACCGGCAACCAGGCTTAAAAAAAACAGGACCAGGGCCAGGCTGGCAAAAAAGTGCAGGGGCTTGAAGTCCTTGAATATCCAGAAAAGGGTCTTGAGCACCTTGGCCCCGTCGCTGAAGGTGCTCAGCTTGGAAAAACTGCCTCGGGGACGCTCCTGGTAATCCACCGGTATTTCACTGATGCGCAGGTCCTTGTCCAGGGCGTGCAGGGTCAGGTCGGTCTCCACCTCGAAGCCTTTGCTCATGACCGGCACGGTCTTGGCGATATTGAGAAAGACAAGCTGCTGGATATAATCAGATATTTCAGCAGGATCTATTTTGTAGATATCCTTGGTTTCGCAATTATGGGGAACCACTTGCACTTGGCTGTAAAAGTCTATCCTCATGAATATGCGGACAGAGATGAAGTAAAAGAAAGATTTGCCAGGCGATACGGAGAGGATGTTCATGTCGGGGATCAGGATATGGAAAAGTTCAGCAAGAAATGGACTGATCTTTCCGAGTTCGTCCGAGAGATCAAGCAGACTTTTTCCAGGTATTACAATAAGAAGCATAACAGACGGGGTTTCTTCAGGGGTGAGCGTTTTAAGTCCATGATTGTTCAGGAAGGCAGCACCCTTGTTCACCCGGTTAAACAGCCCTTTGGGCTACAGCTAAGCTGTGTTTAGCTGGGTGAACATGCTGGCCTACATAGACCTTCACCCGGTTAAACAGACCGAAGGTCTACGGCTTTGCCGTGTTTAACTGGGTAAATCCCATTCGGGCTGGTATAGTCAAAAAGCCTGAAGACTACCGCTGGAGTTCACTTGGTTATTTCACCCGGTTAAATGCTGCGTAGCAGCCCTCGCACAGATCAGCTCCCCTCCTGTACATCACATCACTACTTTTAAATTTCCCCAAACCGAAATTATGCACATTTTATGTGCGAGGATTTAACTGGGCAAGCACCCAGACCGGCAATAAAGATCCCAGTGAAATCCCGCTTTGCGGGTCACTTCGTGAATTTCACGGGACAAGCGGCCTGCTGGACATTGATTTTGGCCTCAAGGAATGGAACGAGCTGGAACCCAAAGAAATTGTCCGCAAGTACAGGCAGTTTGTTTATGAAACCGGAGCAGCTGTAAGCCAGGAGTCAGGAGTCAGCCTCCGGCCCTTAGGGGCCTACGCCCCGGAGGGGGGACAGGGGTCAGTGAAAAGAGGAATTGATCCAAAGATCGTGGAAAAAGCCAGGAAGAAAGGCTACAAGATTTCCAGGGTAGAACGCTTCAGATACAGATGCCGGTATTTCACCCGGTTAAACAGACCGAAGGTCTACGGCTCTGCCGTGTTTAACCGGGTAAACAGATTCCGGGGTTATCGGCGGAAAAGACTTTGTTCAGGAGGTATTCGACCAAGTCAAACACCTGCTTGGTTCCAAGGATGAGCGGAAGTTT
>PWGX01000033.1 GCA_003554615.1 Syntrophomonadaceae bacterium | reverse complement strand
GCTGAAACTCGCCAGTTGCCACGTCTTGGTGCGGCTCGACCACTTCGCGCCACGGCATCAGCCCCGCAACTGTATCGACAGAGATCGACGATCGCTGGGTTTTCTTCCGCTCTTCATTCCGGGCCAACTCAGCGTATTTTGTGCGCAGGATTGTGTCGCGTGCCGCGCTGATCTTCTCTGCAACATCCTTGGCGCTGACCGATTCCAGCAGCCGTCGCATGGTGTCCAGCGCCCGCTCAGCGTCGTCGTAGGTGAAGTTCTCGTTGTGCGAGAGCTTGTTGCGCACCTCGAGCAGCTCGGACACGTAGGACCGCTCTGGATGCCCCAGGACCATGGCAAAGGCCTCTTTCCAGAAAGCCATCATGACTTGCAGCAAACCCTGCTGATCCCAGTTGACCTGACCATCGCCGTTGGGCCGCAGCCCCCGGACGCGTTCAACGACCTGAACTTGCCAGTGTCCGGTGATCTGCGATTCCAGCCGCTTTTCGACGAAGGGGATCAATCCCTCCGGCAGCAGCTCCATGCCTTCGAATACGTGCTGGCGTGTGCTCTTTGCCATGATCGCTCCCTCAGAAATCCATACGTGTCTGGCCGGTGCCGCGAATATCAACAATCGCGGCGGCCTCTCGGGTCAGTTCCGACCAGTCGGCAATCAGCGCGTTATAGGCGGTCGCCTCCTTAGCATCCTGCCGCTTGTTGGCACAGATGTCGTAGAGGCAGTAGGCGAGGTCTTTGACCGCCTCGGCCTTGTCATCAATCTTTCGCAGCAGCAACGCGGTGCTATAGGCGATGCCGTTCTTCTCATGCGCGCGCACAAGGTACTGAAGGCATTCCCAGACCGTCAGATGGGTGTCCGTCTGCGGCTCCCACCCGGGGTCGAGCTCATCACGTTTCAGGATGCGCACCTTGCCCGCCTGGCTTTCGACGAGGCCGGCATGTTTGACACTCTCGACGGCGATACCCCGGGCGCGGGCCAAGTTGTCTGCTACACCATAGTCGCCCTTGCCCATGCCGTTCTGCTCAAACCAACTGATTGTAAAGCGTGTCTCGGGGTCGAACTCACCCAGAATGCCGCCAAGGTATTCGTCAAGTTCTGCGTTGATCAGTTGAAGCGCCGTCTTCACGTTCATCGGACTGTCATCAGATTCTAAGACCGCCCGATATCGGGAAAACACGCCCATGCCGGGACCAATGGCAGATTGCGGCATATCGGCGGGAGAGACATTGGCAGCCTGGAGCTCGGCTATGGCTGACGGAAGTTCGCGTTTCAACGCACGGATAAATTCAACACGAGAAACCACCTCGGCTTCGATTTCTCTCTTCCGGCAGACAAGAACCACTGAGTTGGCTAGTGCATTACTCCCGATCGCCCTCATTCGCGCTGTGCGTTCAGTGCGAACTGGCCAGGTTGCCACGATTGCGTAGCCTGATCGCAGAACAGCGTCGAGAAAAGCAGCCCACCCAGTCGATGCTATCCCTTCGTCTCTAATTTCGCTCTGCTTGAACGCATAGAAAATAGTAGTTGGAAAGTCGCTACTTGATTGCTGTGCGAAACCCTTGAGCGCGTCAGTCATTCTTACAAGAAAGAACTCTTCTGCAGCTTCAGCGTCACCGTGTCGAACTCTATCAGCTACAATCTCATCCATCTTTGGCACTGAAACAGTAGAGAAAAGCTCTGGAAACGGTTCTTTCATAGTCTTCCTGAGCCACAGGTAGAAGAAATCAGAGATGTCAGCATATGGCACATTGTCATAATAGGGCGGATCAGTAGATATTACACAATTCTCAGCAGGAAATTTGACGGTCGACGCATCAGCCTGCACAGCACTTCCAGCACCACCAATTCCAGTAATAGAAAGGCCAGAAGCAACGCTTACACATAATTTTGAAAAATCAAGCATGGGGCCAAAGGGATTTCCCTCAACGAAATCCCAAAGCATGGGGAGCGCGTGTCTATTGAATAGATGTGTGATATTTTCGTTTGTATTGTTCCAGCTACAGAGTGAATTTCCATAGTCCGCCAGCTTGTCGATCGCAAAAGCAAGATAAACGGATATTGCATCAGCATAGGCTGACGCTCCACGCCCTCCACTTTGCAGACTTACGCCATCGTCGGCCCAACCTGAAGCAATGGCATCCTCTTTAATAATCTTGCGAATTTCTATGTGTGCTTCGCAGAACGCTTCAAGGGCAAGAAGTTGTCGTTGTGAATAAAGCTCCTCAAAGTATTGCATTCCATAACCCCCAACTCCAACATACTGTGGATGTTTCGGAAGCTTGAGTTGATTTGTTATCTTATGATTTGCTTGCAAAGCAATTTTCTCGTGATCTTTAGAGGCTGGGAGGTAATATCTTTGGCGTTTTCCTGCGCCAACTATTGCAACAAGCTGCGAACCTAGTTTCTTGTCTTTGGCTTGTTCTTTGACATACTCTGCCGTGATGGCTGCGCCTGAAAGAAGGCACCTAAAATTGGCACCGCGACCAGACTTTGTGCCTTCCGATGCCGTATCCAGCTCTGTTGAAGTAGGATTTTGGTTGATGGAGTAAGTGATGTTTCCCGAATCTTTGTCAACTTTTGGTTCAGCACATGCCGCCTTGCCCTTCTTCTTCGATAAGATGAAGGTTGTGATCAATGGGACTGGCGCGCCCTGCCAAGATGGATCTGGACTCGGCACTGTACGCGCCCATATCCAGGAAACAACGTCAGTCTGCCCGCCACCTAAGTCACGT
>PWGX01000007.1 GCA_003554615.1 Syntrophomonadaceae bacterium | reverse complement strand
GGCAAACCATTTGTGCACCCCGATAATGGGCCGGTAGTTCTGCTGAATCTGCTTCTCCCGCAGGGCCAGGCGGGCAACAAAGGGTATATCGAATCTGGTTTCAATGCTCATAATGATCACTGACCACTGACTACTGCCTACTGCCGCTGCAAAAAAGATTTTGCAGTATCATCTATTACCCGCTCCTTATCCTCATGCCGGTAGGATTCAATCTCCTTCTTCCCCCCGCCCTTCTTGCGTGAAGTCATGGAATGTGCCTTTGTTTGGGTTTGGTGGTGTTGGGTATCATGATAAAGTTTTCTTTATTTGATTGCATAATGATGAAGATCGCCGCGCATTGTTAAGTGCCATTCTTTCGCGGAATTCGTTTCGATTCTGGAATCTGGCCGCCAAGTTCTCGGAGCCGCTTAATCGGGAACGACAGAAGATTTTCACCGAACCCCTTTCGGTGTCCGTACTCTGCGCAAATGAGATCCGGCGGTCCATTGTAGATCTCTTCAAATCGTCCATCCTCATACAATTTAATCCCAAGATATAGTTCGGGCCGTCTTTTGAATGTCAGAGAATCCTTAAAGGTCGCTTTGACTTGTACCCTGCTCCCATCCGACGTCTCTCCGTCGTGATCGGCCTGCTGCACCGGATCAATAATGACATCGTAGTACACAGACGCAAACATTTCACCAAGGTCGCCAACTAGCCGCCCGTCAATCGTGAACTGCTTATTGGGATGAGCCTCCTGGAGACCGCGAATCCCGGAGAATATCTGGCCCAGGGCATTCTTTATGAGTTTGTTATCTGCCATGGCACTTAACGGGCTTCTCACCTGTCGGTGTGTAGCGGCAACGAAACACCGGTCAGAGCGAAGCAGGAAGGTTGTGTGTTCAATATCTACTTTTCTTTTTTCCCCTTTAGCACCTTGACAATAAATTCGACAGCATTCTCGTTGTATATGCTTGGTGTAACAGGAGGAACTTCTCCAGTTTCTTTGTATTTGTCTTCTTGCTTTTTGTTTCTAAAATTGTAGGCTGAGTAATCCGGATTATCTTTCAGTCCGTTTTCTCGAATAACTTCCCAAATATCGTTTGGCTTTGCACCGGGTATTACTTTCTTGACCTCTGCAACCAAATCCATCGCAGCCAAAGGATAAGCCTTGGTCAAATTCTCTTTTATTCTTTTGGTAACCTCTACTCGATCCACAGGAACGACATCGCCAATAAGTTTGAGCGTTGCCGCTCCATCTTTTTCAACAAACTGCCCCTCCTTTACAAACTTAAGTTTCTCGGCAAGTCCTTCATCTACTACAAGGACCTGGGCATTATCCTTTTCGATAAGAGCCTTCTCAGTATCAAGGACAGCTGCATTTTGTGGGCCGGCGTGCCCAATCTTGGCCATTAAATCCAGCCAATGCTGATTATTCTGTTCAACGCGTCTATTAATGATATTTTCTAGTTCAGCATGTTGTATTCTTTGGGTTCTTCCTCCATAACGATAATAGACATCACCATTCTTGATAACTTGATCTTTTCCCTCGTCTCTTCTTGCGATCACTGGCCTTGTGGCGGCTTTGTATATTTTAAAAACACCAAAAAACATTCCATCAATATCCACCAATGACTGTTCCCATCTTATGTCAGATGAAAATATCTCAAGAAGAAAACCAGATATCTTTTCTGGATCAACCTTCTCAAATTGTTTCCTTGATTTTACAGATAATCCGATCAGAATGCGAGGAGAGTCTTTAACACCAAAAATTAAATAGCCACCCCGGTTGTTCGCAAAAGCAGCAAAATCGCGCAGATAGTCAACAAGCCCGGCGAAATTGAATTGTTCCTTGAATTCAAGCTCTTGGCCTTCACGATGGTAAAGGCAATTGTTTGCCTTGAGTCGGAGGAGTTCATGTACGTAAGCTTCTTCGATCATATAAAGCATCCAATACTATTGCAACTTCAGTCTCAGCAAACAACGCTGTTAATCAGCCGCGCTTGACGGCGGCTGACCGGAGCGCCAGCCCAGGGATGAAGCGGTCAAGCGTCGGGCTCCATAGCCCATGTTAGACAATGCTGTACTTTCTACTTTGCCAGTTCCCATGGCTTGTTCTTACTTCCACGAACTGGCTTCATCACTCCAGAATCCCGCAGTTTTTGTGCCGCCCACCGCACATCATACTGCCAAGTATAAAGTAGTCGGCCCGAGTTTTTGAGTTCGTCTTCGTAGTTGTCCCAAATGTACTTACAAACATCGAATACTTTGGCCTGGCCGCCTTTCGCTTTCAATGCTTCGATTACCCAGTCCTGTAAGTCCTCTTTACTTGCCATAGCATTCTCCTTGGCTGTTCTCTAACCAGTTAGTATTGTTTCCTGATAAGATGCGCCTGCAAAAAGTCGGATTACGAACAATTTAGCAATAAAACAAGCTCATAAGTCTTTGTTTTTATCGACTCCCAACCCCTGACTCCTACAACTGCAAAAAGGACTTTTTGCAGTTGCATCTTATCTGTATAATGATGAAGTTCTGTTTATTTGTATGTATAACGTTGAGATGTGCGTAAAGGAAGCTCAGCGTAGCTTGCGTTGCACAAGCGCCTTGTTAGCACACAACATTACTGTTCCGCACTGCAATACTAGACCATAAAAATAATGCACTCCCAACTTAAGAAGATTTGTAGCATCACTCAAGAATATGAATTCGGCAACGAATACCTAGGTCCTGAACGATGGAAACGAAGGAATCTTGTACATCTAGCCGAGCATGACTTGCACCTACAATTACGACAGCATAGTTTTTGAGTTGACTTCTGATCATTTCTGCAAATTTTTTATCCCGGTCATTACCAGGTTGATCCCGATTGGCCCGTGCCGCGTCGCAAACCTTGCGACTAAGACGGCAAAGAAATCCGTTGGGATCTTGTGACATTGATGCAGCACAGCAACGAAGCATTTTTATTCTGTGCTCAGCGTACTGTTCTACGTCTTCAACTTTGATATCACTTCTTCCCTTATCAAGCCAAACAGTACTGGAGTCGGGAAAGATCCGGCAATGAGTATCACCCTCATAGCCTAACGAATTTTCTAATGTTGTGTGATCCTCGGCAGAAAGATATGGCCATTCTTTTTCAACGAGTTTCCGAAGTTTTGGTCTCTGGTCAATTATATGCTTAAAGTAATTTTGGTCGTACTCAACAGCTACAAAGTCCGGCTTGTGCTCACGCGAAGAACAAAGGCTCTCCAGATATCCCTGAAGCCGTGGATAACCCAGTGGGTCTTGATGAACGACCCCCACTACATCAATTAAGCGGCAACTATCCTGACACATGGAGTTCCTTTGCTGTCTTGTCTTTGTAGAGGACAGCCTTATTGATCATTTGTTTGCCCTTATCCTCTTCCCTAAGAATATTTTGCATGGGTTCTGTTCGATAGACTGCTGTTTTAATTTGTGAGTTGCTCATAGAGCCATAAGTATTGAAGACATTCAAAATAATTTCTAGAATGTCCTCTTCAAGCTGAACTTTGAACCGTGAAGATGGTCCAAGGGCGACCATCGGAAGCTTTCGAGAGATAAACCGACGTACTTCATGCCCTTGCATTGCCTCAAGCTCTTTGTTGAGGTCAGGAGGCCAAGGACCTTCCACTTGGCGAAGATAAATAGGGCTAACGACCGTATGGCCAAATTTTTCAAGACAGGCAAGGTCGATCATGTACATCAGCTTCGTCATCTTGAAATATGTCATCCTTCCACCCAACTCCAAAAGGACCCGTGCCACCTGTTGCATTATCGTGGCTTCAGCAGGAAACGAGCTCGCAGGCTTGGCGCACGCCTTCTTCTGTTCAATAAGTCCTTTGACCGGGTGAACAACTTTTGCCAACAGCATGAAATCGGACCGTTGTTTCACCTGCGATCTGTGGACCATGGCTCGGGGGCCTGGATGATAAAGAGGGAAGAGCCGATAGTTACGCCAGGGCACCAGTTTCGCAACGTTGTGTCTTAATTCGATACCATGCGGCGATAAAAGATCGAGAGCGTTCAGCGCCGTAGCTCCAAGTGTGACTATGACATCAGGCGACACCAAAGCGATGGTCATTTCAAGGTATGCAGAACAGTTCGCTACCTCCTCTATCGTTGGCGTACCGTTGTTGCCGTTTTCCTGCTTAGGATTGCACAGGATTGCGTTCGTGATAAAGACATCCTTCCTCCGCCAACCGATATTACCTAGAAGTGCCTCGAAATTGTCGCCGGTGCGGTCCCCATAAAGCGGAACGCCAGTATGGTCGGCACCGAAACGTCCAGGGGCTTCTGCTAAAAAAAGGACTTTTGACTCCACGGTTCCATTTGCGGACGAAAGTACCTTTCGACGTTCATATAAACGCGGACACAAGTCGCAATATTGCACTGATTTCATGAGGTCCGCGAATCGTGCGTCCTTGCTGAAATTTTGGTATGAGCAGATCATGCCGAATCTCCCAGAAAATTCTGCCCGACGGCGAGGCAATCCGGGTCTGGTCTCTTGACGAGCGAGCCATAAGCGATAACCTTCTGAGCTAGGCAACCAGAGGCACATTCCTCCAAGAGCTTGCAGGAGACGCAAGGTTCTTCCAAGTCAGTCGTAAGGTGAGTGCGGACCGTCCCCAAATATGGAGACTTATGCCAGCAATCCGACAAACCTTTGTCCGTGAGGCAGGAGAACGCTTCCGTCTCAACGATTTCTTTCGCACCGATTTGCTTGAAGGCGTCACAAGGATACAGTCGAAGATCTGGGCCTATGACCAGTCGGTCAAAGGCTGCAAAACATGCTGGGGAATCGTTCACCATTAGGAAATTATAAGGAGATCCAGTCCTGACGAAGTCATGTCCATGCTTGGTTCTGAGCGCCTGAATCTGGTAGCGGAGTTCAAGGTTCTGAACTCGTGTTAAAACACGATCACGAACCAGCGTAGCGCGCCCTTGCGGGACAAGTCGAAGCACGCTTACGCGGGTTGCTCCAAGCTTACAGGCAAGCTGAGCGACGCCAGTAAGTTCCTTGTAGTTATTACTCATCGGCACGAAATGCAGCTCTGTTTTCAATCCATGAAACGAGGCGTACTTCATAGCGGATTTAGTGCTCTCAAAGCTCCCCGCTTTGCGTGTCATGCGCTCGTGACTTGATGCGGAAGATCCAAAGACACTGAAGATAAGCCGAAAAGCACCAAGTGTATGAAGTCGTTCAGCCGTCTCCTGAAAGTCGTTTGTGCATCCCGATGTGTATAGTGTGACTTTCAGACCATACTGGACCGCCGCTTCAACCACGTCGGAGATATGCGGCCACAAAAACGGCTCACCGCCAGAGAAAGCTACCTCCTGCGCACCCATATCGGCCGATTCGGCCAGAATACGAAGGCAGTCGTCTCGAGACATCTCTAACAAGTTCGATGGTCGTGCGTCACTGGAGCAGTGAATGCAATTAAGGTTGCAACGATAAGTGACCTCGATCTTTAATTCATTCAGGTTCAAGGGACAGCTGTGGCGTTGCATTAGAGCCCCTCCACAAATGCTTTCAAGGCTGTCTTATTCCCCGATACATAGGCATGAGAAGAAACACAAGTCAAAGGGCCAGGGCTTCCTTCGACTTCTCTGGCAAGAAATCGGATGAGGTTGCACAGGCCCCAGTAATTTCCATAGGCCCGTTCCAAGAAGTCATGGTTACGATAGACCGCTAACAACCCTAAGGTCAAGGACTGCCCTTCCTGAGCGGGTTCCGCTTGAATGGCCAGATAGTTCAGGCATGGGCCTCCAAGCGGACGAACTGTCTCTCCTCCGGGATGCTGAATGACAACCGTATATGCAGTTTTGTAAATTCTTTTGCGATCCCGAATGGCAGCAATGATGTTGCCAAGTTGGTTCACAGTCCCATCTTTCCCTTTGTAATTTGTCATTCGGCGGAAGTATGTGCCCCAGCTGGTCTTTACTCGTTCGTATAAGCCTCTCCGTTTATTGTAGTCGGTGAAGAGAGCAGCGGCATCCCTTCCCCGACAAAGACGGTGCGGAAATATAGTGTAAGCAACATGTTTGGGTCCAAGTAATTCCTGGGAGTTAGCAAAGGACTCCATTGCGTCATGGAACTCCAGATCCATTGCGTTCACGTCTTTGACGTGAACGATAACATTATTAAGTTCCCAATGATTGGTCATTAATAACCTTACGACATTCAGCCACGCTTGTTGGAAGTCGTTCCCCAGTACGTTTACAGGCTCATTAATCATGATTCAGTCGATTCCGATAAATTTTTCCTCGAATACCCAGGCCTTCTTCCAAATATAGGGCCTTTCCTACTGTTTGTGGGTTTGCTCCAGTAAATCGTTCAGTGATTTTATTACCACGGAGAAAACGGAGTATATTATCATTTCAATGAAAAATATCCCCGCTGGGATTCAGGCTGAATTCAAGACAGGCTCGGGATATGCCCATTGTCCAGGCTCCGGAGTGTTCCCGAAGCAATCAAGCCCCTCTGCTGGTTGTTGATCCGGTCTCTTTCTGGTTACTGATAACTTTGCATCTCTTTTTATGCTTGGACTAAGATTTTTCTTGTCGGGCATGAACACACAGCTTCTTGGATTTGCGGGCTTTTGGGCAGGGTAGCAGCTACTTTTCACGGCAAGATCATGAGCTAAGGCCCGGCGTTTTTACTTTTCCGGAATTATTACTAACACCTAAAATACAAGTCAATCAGCCCTGTCAGGTCCAGCAGGCCGACCGCCGGGAGCATTGCCGGTTTCCGGTGCGCATGATAGAAGAGCCGGACACTGATCAAGCCAAGATCCTCCAAGCTTTTGGCTACAAAATCAAGGAAGGGGTCTTACAGGGCTTATAGCTGTAATCTCCCGATATCAGCGCATTTTGGAAAAAAATTTGCCATAAAGTCTGAAAGTCAAGTTTAAGTCGTGTGTATAACTTACTTGAGCTAACGTAGAGTTCTCCGGTGCTACGCTGCTTTATCGCGCAGCGTCCAGCGACTGAAAGGAGCGATGATGAGGCCGGATTAGAGCACTTCATCTGCGAGCACTCCGGTAGTTGCATAAAGCCAGTGTGCTTGGTGTACTCCAAAAAGCCACACAGTATTACATTTGTTTTCTGGATCAATACTGAATCTGTACTCAAATGCGCCTTCGGCAACAGTATATGCTTCCAAAGATTTAAGATCCGGAGAGTCGAGATCCGGCGTGCCAACCAGTAGTTGGATATTAACTGAGGTATCTCGGGGGAGAATAGAACCAGTGTGCCAAAAAAATAAGCCTCGAGTGACGCGCTCAAAAACCCGCTGGTAAAGTGCAACAGGGACCAAGAATGCAAGACGGCTGGCTACTTCACCACTTGGAAGAACCACTGGCACTTCACAAAGCGTGCTCATGAAATTGGAACGCAACTGCGTGCTACGGAGTACGCTCTTATGCGCGCCCTTCTCCCACAAAAATTTTGCACCTTCCGTTTGTTTTCCGACCTGCGTGCTGATGTACAGGCGTAGTTCTTCGTCGTCCTTGGAGACTCCATTGTTGCAGGAGCTACATGCGGGCACAGTACGGAACTGCCCGGATAGTCCCTTAAAGAAGCCCCGCGGCGGCACATGTTCATATGTGGTGGCGGGGTTGCTTCCGCATATGACGCAAATTTCACTTTTGGGTGGCTGCATGTATTAAACGCTCTAACGGCCTGCTCACCTGCCGGTGTGAAGCGATAGCGGAACACCGGGCAGAGTGGAGCAGGAAGGTTATCTCTGAATCATAATACTGCAAACATCCTATCAAAATTTTCCCTCAATACAGTCGTAGATTCTGAGTTATTGGAACGCAATTTATTTATATATGATGAATAATCATTCATAATATCCTGTAACAACAATCTTGGATTTATTCTTATACTTTCTCCATTGTTCATGAATTCGATAGGAATTAAAAACGAATTATTGAATATGACTCCACCTTGGACCATGCCATTATGGAACAATCCGCATCTTGTCTTAGTGTATAATTTCTTAAGATCTCGTGCTTGGAAGAAATTGGGGTAAATACGATTTATAGAGTTAACAAAAAATTCTTTACTTCTCCCGTTACTTGAAACTCCAGTTTTATATTGCTCCACCCCTTCAAGATACGACATACAAACCATTAAAACGATAAAAGAATTGTCGAATGTGTTGGAATTCAGGAGATGGTGTGCTCGTTTTAAAAACCATTCTTGAACTTCTCTTTCATAAATAGTTATTTTGTCATCAAGATCTCTTGGATCCAAAATTGCATTGTCGTTTCTTTCATCGATAGCCACCGGCCTACCGTTTTTAAATTTTCCTAAAATCCCTGGTGCAAGATAAATCTCTTGATCTCTCACTATCTGTTTAGACATGATAACTCCTTCCGTGTGAGATAACGCTTGACCTCAGCTTCAAAATGGGTCGCGCATGGCGCGGGTTATTTTGTAAGCTGGAGGTCTTTGTTGGATCATTCGCTTCACCAGTTAATGTACTCCTTAGTCAGCGTCTTGAATCTACTGTCCAGTACGCACTTCCCATTCTTCTCTATATTGGCAATGAGGAAATCCAGGGCCTCAAGCAGACGTCCGTTGATCACGTTCTGCCTTATGAGTTCCAAGGCTTCTCGCGCCTGTTGCCGAGCGACAGGTGAGCCCAGCTTCCTTTGAATCTCGTAGTGTGTAAGGGCTGCCATGGCGTGGGGAGCATACTGGTCACCCAGCATCGTCAGAATGTTGTCATAATACGATTTGCCTCGCGGAGAGACGCCGTTGCAGTAGCTGACTCCCCTGCCAATCCGGCACATTAGCAAGACCTTCACCAACTTCGTTGCGAAATTGGGGAGGATATCCTTCTGCTCCTGCACGTAAGACGCGACTGAGTCAGCGACAGGTGCTTCATGATGGAAGTTGTCCCACCCGTTGTGCTTCTCAAGGAGTTGGTCGAGAAGGGAGTCGACGATCACCGCGCGCTCATTCGAGGAACGGAACGGATTACCGCCCACTGTCCGGAAGAACTGCTCCCCAAGCTCATACTTCTCGCGGTGGAGATTCGTGTTATAACCCTCAAGGGTGATACCAAGCTTGAACTTCGGCTCATCGAGGCAGTTCGACCAGACCGCAGGAGCAATAACAGATATGTTCTTCCGAACCTGTGGGTCGGTGTCTGGAGCGACGTATATCCCAAAGGTGGTTCGCAGAATGCTGGCCACGTGGTGGCTGGCTAGCTCAATAATCTTACCCTCGATTGTGCGTCTGGTTGGTTCATCGAGAGGCTGTCGGTGCTCCTTTAGGTTGTTGATGAAGGCTTGAACCTGAAGAGCAGCATCCGTGGGCTTGTCATTCAGCACGTCTTGGACACAGGTCTGGAGCCAGCCCAGCAACTCGAAAGCGTTGATCGTGTAGTTTGTCGGATGAGAAATTCCGATGTCGTTTCTCATCTCGAGGATGTGCTTTAGCTTTTTGTACGTGGTGTCAGCTATAAGTTCGAGTTTGCGGCATGTGTCGAGCAAAACAGCATCTTTCAGGGACGCAAGATCCTCATCCGTCTTATAGAATTCTCGTGCCTTTCCGCCGACCGCCGAATCGAAGAAGATATCGATCCCGTAAGCGATTGCTTTCTTTCTTAGGTCGAGAACTACTTCGTTCCATATCGCATTCAGTGAATAGTCAAAGAGGCCGATCCCGGCTCCAACGACAAACTTCGACAGGTAACGCGCGTCGCGTTTCACATCAGCAGGGAGCGATTCTAGGTATGTGGCAAGGTTCTGCCCGATGATGGCCCGTTCGTTCTGTTCGGCAATGATATTGTCCGACGGAAGGCCAAATTGCTGTAAGAAGTCAACCACCCTTTGCGCTTGTTGATCGACTAGGTCGGTTGGCGATCGCTTAACGATGTCTGTCATATGTCTCTCCTCCTTTACCCAATCGCTTGACGGAGTCAGTGCCGGATCGGGGTCGGACCTAACCATCATACTCAAATATCAAGATAAACCCAATTAAATCCCGCAAGGCTGGAACTCAAAGAGTTATTTCACCAAGTGAACGTCCCAAATTAGCCTGTTTTCAGTCACGCGTTTCGCTGGCCTGCCACGCGCTCCGCGTGGTTAGAAGCCCCCCGATAAAATAAAAAGGCAAACAACCCGGCACATCTATTTTGCGAACTTTCTTACAGCATCCCGGAGTCGATCTTCGAGTTCAAACAAATCATTGATATTGGAAATTTCCCTGGTGTCGCCTTCGTCATTTACATCGACGCATTTTTTGAGCTTGCCCATGCGCAGCCGGCAAAGCCACTGCCTGAGCTTGTTGTCCAGACGGACAGATATTCCGGAAGTTGTTTTTTCATAGGTAAGACGATTCGGATCTACATCTCTGCGAACAATGGACTTGATTATGTAATATCCTTCAAATTCTTCGTCGTTCAGCGCTTTGCTGTCTTTACTCCCGGAAACCACAGGTTCTTTTTCATCCTTTTCTTCAGGCTGAGCATCATCTCCCTGTTCCATGGCCGAGCGCAGGCGGTCATTAATCATCTCGTTAACATACTGATTCAGAGCCGCCCTGACCACCGGGCGCATCTCGTCGACAATTTTCTGGGTCAGCCTTCCAGACCAGGCATCCTTTAGCCAGAAACGGACAAACTCATCGCCGGGATTGCGGAATTCTTCCTTGGCTTTTTCCTTGATCTTGTTTGTAAATTTCAGATCGCGGGCCACGGATGGTAGTTCCGTCAGATCCAGGGTCTTTTTGTCAAAAACCTGTTGCAGTCTGGCAAGCTGAGCATCGTCGGCTTCAAGAAGATTAACCTCCAGAAAGGGTTGTCTATCGAGCTTGTTGGTGGATTCCAGGTCAGAAAAAAACTTGTATGTGATGCCATCGGTGAGTATGGCAAAATTGGCATTGGTGGCGGTAAAATACCTGAAGAGCTGGGTATCGTGTACGGAAAGATCAGAGCCATACGGCTTGACTTCAATAAGAAAGGTGGGTTGGCTGTTTACAGAAACAACAATATCCACCTTTTCCCCTTTTTTGATCCCCACATCAGCAGTAAATTCCAGGGACACTTCGCAGGGATCTGTAGTATCATACCCCAGAGTTCTCAAAAAAGGCAGGACCAGGGCAACCTTGGTTCCCTCTTCGCTGTTTATGTGAGGCAGTTTAGCTTCGCACTGTTTTACAAAATCACGTACTTTTTGATTAAATTCCATGCCTACCTCCGGATGCGTTAAGAAAGTATACAGGTTGCCAACTGGTTATCCTTTCAAGCTTTTTCTGCTAGTTGCTGCCGACATGAAAAGCCGCCTTGTTTCTGCCCGTAACGACTTTTCACATGGCCGGTTTTTCAGGCGATGTTGACTGTGCCCCTGCACCGGGGATATCTGGAGCATCCCCAGACTGACCGTTCTGGTCGCCGCCCTTCTCGGACCGGCGCAGGACCATTTCACTGCCGCACCTGGGACAGGCGATGCTGTTTTGTTTTTCCCTGACCGCTTCCTGCACATTCCTGGCATGCGCCCTGTGAGCCTGGAAAGAAGGACTGAGCCTGCCCTCGTCTATACTGTCCATTATCCGGGTCACCTGATCAGGAGAAAGCACTTTGGTCTTAAAGGATTTTATATACCGGATATATCCCAGACCATAGGTGACATTATCCGGCATGTCTGTCTTGAATCTGCTGTCCCCGACAAATACGACCACGGAACGTACTTGATCATCATTTAGTCCGAGAAGTTGCTGCAGGGTTTTGGTATGCTTGTAGTTCTGACGCAGAGGGTTTTGAAATCTGTTGGAATGCCTGAATATTTTCTGGGTCCACATGGGCTGATCAGGGTCGCAGTAAATCCAGCCCTTCATATTCTTGGTCTCGATGACGAACACCCCGTACTGCGAGACAATTATATGATCAATCTGGGTGGTGCCGCCTTCAGCAGGCAGGGTGACGTTCTTGATGGTTTTGTATTCATCCTTATTGAGCAAAAATTTTGCCGCAGCATTGACAATGAACTCGCCGGAAATCCCTTTGAACCAGCGGGATTTCAGCACCAGGATCAGGACAACTACCGGAATCAGATAACCCAGAACCTTGAACATCTGGCCTGCAAGCGGCGTTAAATCCATACACGATCCTTATTCATTGCTGCATAATGTCTGCTCATTTGCAGGCAGGTGGAACTTGTGTGCACATTTTTTATGTGCTGACTTATGCACTGCAAAAAGTCAATGATGGATTTTAAGCGGTTTTGCGGGGGACTATAACCGGTCATGGCCGACGGGTTCTCTTACCAGGAGAGAGACCATAAGCTTAACCTAAAATGTCAGATATTTTTCATCCCCGCATATCCAGCCGATATGAAGATGTACACCAGCCCGCTCTCCAGTATAGACAACACGGTTTATTGCGACTTCGGCGCGGAGCAGCAAGGCAAACTCCTCAT
>PWGX01000020.1 GCA_003554615.1 Syntrophomonadaceae bacterium | reverse complement strand
TTGAAAAATACTGTGACAGGCTGATTGCTGTCCTTCATGAATGGGTCGATAAGCTGTCCCTTTCCCGGCTGGGAGAATACGGCATCCGGGAAACTGATCTGGGAAAGATTGCGGCAGAAACGGGATGCAAGAATAATCCTGTGGCTTTAAGTAGAGAGCAGATTGAGGAGATTATGAGAGCAAGGCTTTAATTTTTGGAGGAGGAAATAAATGTGGTCTTAGCAAAATTTTTGTTGGCCTTTAAAAAATTAATGAGAAGTTCAGTTTCTCTATATCGATACAGATTCATTCAGAGCTAATATTTTAAGCAGTTCAGGATAACTGGAAATCAAGCCTTTCAGGGTCAATGATCACCTCCTGATGCTATATCGCTTGCTGGAAAAATTTATTAATGACCCGGAAAATGAAAAGCAGAAAGAAAATAACAGAGAACGAGAAAAAATCAGGGGTGTAAAACTTAAATTATCCCGGAAGAGACTGAAATATCAAAGGAAGCAGACATCCTCGCTTGCAAGATTATCCTGATGAACAACACTGACCAAACCCCGCAAGTTAAACTTCAACACCGGACAGAAATATGATTTAAATTGTTTGATGAAAATTAAAAAGTTGTTTGCTGCTGGCCAAGAGATAAAATCTACATTCAGGCAATCCAACATTAAGTGCTGGATGCTGACAACTAAGAAGTGTGGCAGACTTCAACTTCTCTGAAGGATCTCGAACCGGAGATATCCAGCTTAGACAGCTGGTTAACCGACCGGGAGAAAAGCCGCAGAGTAGAAACCCGGGAGATAACAATAGTAGAAAAAGAGTATTTATTTATGCTGCTATTTTTCATATTCAAGATGAATTTAATATAATTAGGTTATTATATTACAAACAATATGCTTTTTTTCAGCTTTAAAAATATAAGATAAATAATCAGTCCACCATTGGATAATTAAATATCCCTGGTGGATTTTTCATTTTTTAAGGAAAAAGAAATATGACTGAAATTTGACTGAAATCTAATTGAAATGTGACCATATTAACTAATTTATTTGGTATAATAAAAGATATTAACAATAGTCTATATAAATATTAAACAAATATAACAGACAATAAAATTTGCCCTAATATGTTGAGTTTAACAGTGTGGATGCTGAGCAGATTAAATAGCCATGAAAAAATTCCAGAAAAACTATTGAGATACAGAAATACTACGATTGGGTTAATGAAAAACCCGATAAAAGATAGCTTCAAAAGGATTGTTATGGTGGGGTAGGTAAGGCAATGGGTATGGAAGTTTTGGGCGAGACTTAGTCTGGTTTACAATATCTGAGACAGGGAAATAAGCTTCAAAAACCTACTCTTTGGAAGCGATGACCTACCGCCCCTTAACTGGTCACCAATGGGGCGTTAGTGAGCCAGGGTGAAACCGGCCAGAGAAAAAACCAAAGAGGGGAAAATGATTAAAATGAGGAAAAAACATTTAAAGCTTCTAGGTCTTGCTGTATTGATTATGGTGTTTACTATAACAATGGTTGCCTGCGACATGGGTTCTAGTCCGGTTCAAGAAGTTAAGGAAACTGAAGACCTTCATGAGACTCGTGCTTTTGTTTTGAGTAATAATGTAATTCCAGATCCTCCGGATGGTGCTAATGAAAAAACATTATTTGCAGGACAAGACATGGATGTTGGTACTGTCTATGTGTGGAACGACGATGATAATCTATATGTGAAGTATGAACTAAGTGATGAAGCAATTGGAGAAGGTTGGGGCATAACCGAAACACATCTGCATGTCGGTAAGGATCTTGATGACTTTCCACTCAATCGCGGGAACAATCCACGAGTGGGCCATTTTGCTTACAGCAGAGACCATGATCCTGGCGTAGAAGAAGATGGATATACAATTTCCCTTAATGGCTGGGAAGCAGAGGATGAACTTCTGATAGCAGCCCACGCAGTGATCGAGAGGACAGAATGTGAAGTATTAGTAGGAGCTCCTTATGGTGGCTCAGAAGTTGTTGATACCTTACAGGCATGGCGTATCGATCATACTCCAGAAGCCCCCAGGTATGTGAGAGCACAGCGTTCCAATCCAGATAATGCGTTGGAAATTGGAGTTCCAGGGCAGGAAACCTTCTACAGCCTGGGTTATGGTGGAACTTTAAACGCTGATAGAACTGCAGTAGAAAAATTCTTCGGTGAGTATTTTGAAGATAGTGACGACTCCGATGAGATCAAGGAAATGGAAGCTTTGGTTGATGAAGTCCTATCAGCAAAACTTTCTGACACCGATAATAACGCTGGCTGGATCATCATCGAGTTCGAGTATCCGATACTCAATGTCGAGGGAGAATATGACATCCAGGCAGTTGAAGACACCTGGGGTCTGCCATATCCTCTGGAGTTAGCAGCAATATTTGGCAGGGCTTATGCTGAAGATGACTGGACTTTCCTTTTCCTGGCTCACAATCAGAAACCTGTGGGTTCCCCCACTTACCACACCTATACAAATGGCATGTTGGGTGATCTGGAAAAGGCCAGTCAGATTCTTGTGCAGGATGTCTCTGATCCTGAGTGGTTTATTCCATATCCCCATGCAGTAGCAACATTGGACGGGTATGATCTGAATGCTGTTGTAGCCCTAAATGACCATAAAGAATGCGAAGACTTTGACGAAACCGCCTGGGCTGCAGTTGAAGATGTAGAAGAACGATTACGCTTCACCGATCAGGGCAACTGGGCAACTTACTTTAGCTATACCCTAGTAGAATTTGAAGAAGAGTAGTGAGA
>PWGX01000041.1 GCA_003554615.1 Syntrophomonadaceae bacterium | reverse complement strand
ACAGCCAAATACTCATCAATTTCGTCTTTGGAATAGGATTCGGTTGGTTCGATGGTAAAAGGTTCCGGCACGATGAAAGGTTCATGACTGTTCCAGATATGGCAGCCGAAGTCGCTGATCCTCCTTTGGACTTCGTCGAACCCGCACCCGGTTTCATCTTTTAATGGTTGAAAACTATAGCGGACCTGTTCCATCCGGTGTTCCCCTTCGGCGTAGGGAGCCTCCGTTCCCTTCATGGCCAGCACTTTTCTGAAGATATAGTTGTTATTTAACACCGCCACCCGGGAAACTTCCAGTAATCCTTCGGCGCCAAGGTTCATGATCCAGGCGTAAGCCCTGATGATTGCCGGGATCACCCCGTAGAAATCTTTTACTTTTCCGATGCTTTTAGGTAGATTATAATCCAGGTAGTATTTTCCGCATTTTTGGTCAAAGCCTGTCAGGGGAACCGGCAGGTAGGGACTTAAATAATCCTTTACGCCTACTACCCCGCAACCCGGCCCGCCGCAACCGTGAGGTGAAGAAAAGGTTTTATGCACGTTAAAGAAGCAGATGTCAAAACCGGCTTCTTTAGCCCGGCTGATCCCTAACACCCCGTTGGCATTGGCCTGGTCATAACTGCAAAGCCCACCGTGTGCATGGACAAGCTCGGTGAATTCTTTAATTTTATCATTGTAGCAGCCGATATCTTCGGGGTTCGTGATCAGAAGGGCTGCGGTTCTTTCCGAGACGGCTGCTTTAAAGGCTTCAAAGTCTGGGCGGCCGGTTTCCGGGTCCGGGTAGATATTAATTACTTTGAAACCCTTGGTTTTGGCCACGGCGTAGTTAGAAGGATGGGAGAACATGGTGGTGATAATTTCGTCCTTGGTGTTTCCCAGGCCCTGATCATCGATCCAGGCCCGAATCATCGAAACTATGGCCAGGATTGCATGGGATCCGCCGCCCGGTTGAAGGCTGAACCGGTCCATGCCTGAAATCGCTTTTAAATATTGTTCCAGGTTATACATAATTTCCAGGGTGCCCTGGAAGGTATCTTCACTTTGCAAGGGGTGCAGATCGACGGTCTTCGGGGATGAGGCAAATTGTTCGTTAATATTGGGACTGTATTTCATGGTGCAGGTGCCCTGTCCAATATCGACATTTAAATCGGCCCCTAAATTTTCCTGTGACAGGTGCAGGTAATGTTTAAGAACTCTCATTTGAGACATTTCCGGTAAGGCCGGAGGGTTGGAACGTAAATGCTCTCCGGGGATCAGTTGAGCGACATCACCGGTCTCTGCTTCAATTTCCGGTTCAATTTCCGGCAGGTTAATCCCGGTTTCACCGGGGGCGCTCATCTCAAAAATTATCGGTTCATCCCAGCGGGCCTGGTGAAAATCGCGTATTTTCGTGTTTCTGTCCATCTTTACGATTTACCTCCTTTAACGCTTTATGCAAAACGGGATCTTCTCTGACAGGTTAACTATTTAAAATCGACCCCAGTGCGTTGACCAGGCAATCGATATCTTCCTTGCTGTGGTTTTCGGTAAAACTGTAGAGGGCGCTTTCACCTAACTGAGGGTATTCTTTAGAGAGGTCATGTCCGCCCATAATGCCTTTATCCATCAACTGCTCATTAATTTCACGGACGGTTTTACCGGTGTTATCAAAGTTAACCGCAAACTCCTTGAAAAAGTAGCTGCCGAGAGCGGGGGCTTTAATTCCGGGAAGGCCGGACAAGAGCTTTAAGGCGTAAGCAGTTCTTTTCAGGCAGTTTTCACCTAATTTGCGCATACCTTCCGGCCCCATCAAGGCCAAATAGACGCCGGCGGTTATTCCCCATAGCGCAGAAGCTGTCCCGACAAATTCTTTGGGGTTTTCCCTGTTGGCAAATGAGGTCCTTTCCCAGGCAACATCACCGAAACCCCACTCATTGTGGGTGGTCGGGGCAATGCCAAATAAACGGGACGGATACTCCTGGATAAAGTGCTCTTCATCCGGAGTGCCAATAAAGCCGCCCCTGCTGCCACCCATGGCCATGTGAATTCCCAAAGGCTGGATTTCGCCGCAGGTTAGATCTGCCCCGTAATTACGGGGCGGTTCGAGAATTCCGAGAGAGGAAGGATCAACCCACACTACCGATAAAGCTCCCTGTTTATGCGCTAAATCGGATATTGCCCGGCCCCGGGTTTCAATGTAGCCCAGGTAAGCCGGGTTTTCCAGGTAGACGGCCCCGGTTTCTTTTAAAAGCTTACCGGATAAATCTTCCAAATCCATAAGGCCGGTTGCCGGGTCAAAGTTAATTTGCTTGACCGTGATATCCGGGTAAAGATAATTTTTTATAGCCGAGAGGCGATCCGGGGCTGTGGAACCGGCCAGCAGGACTTCTGAACGGTTTGTAATCCGGCAGGCCATCCTTAAAGCAGTGGCTGCTGCCTGGGATCCGTCGTAGGTGGGCACATTGACCCCTTCCACATCTAACAGTTCAGCCATCATGCTGGTATATTCGAAGAGGGCCTGGAAACGACCGTGGTCTTCGTACGGTTCTCCGGCATAAGCGGTAAGGAATTCGCTGCGGTTAGCGATCTCGTCACATATTGCAGGAACGTGGTGGTTCCAGCACCCACCGCCTAAAAAACTCAGGTATTCTTCCGAAGTATTATTTTTTGCCAGTATTTTATCGACATGTTTTTTTAAAGCAGCCTCCGACAAAATCGGTTCTGGAAGATCTAGTTTTCCTTGAAGCCTGTGATCATCAGGAATGCAGGCAAAAAGTTCCTCGATATCCCGAATATTTATCTCTTTTAACATTTCCTGTTGAATATCAGGATCCGAATTGGGAATGTAAGGATGGACATATTTTTT
>PWGX01000042.1 GCA_003554615.1 Syntrophomonadaceae bacterium | reverse complement strand
GCATTCGCTGGCGCCTCGAGGCTCGCACGAATGAATGTTCCTTCACACGATGACCGCAGCCGTGCGCTGTGTGAAGTCGCGTCAGGGGTGGCCGGGCCGTTCCTGGTCAGCTACGTTCTCTGGCTTCTGCGGCGCGCGACAACCAAGGGTCTTGACCGGCTTTATTTTGTGGCGCGAGACGGTCAGGTTCTGGTGGAGATTGCCACGGCCATAAAACAAAAACTGCAAACATCAATCGATATCCGATACCTCTTTGCCAGTCGACAGTCCTTGAACCTTGCAGCGGTTTACCAAACAACGGAAATCGATCTTGAGTGGGCGTTTCGCAACTCAGAAGGCCGGCCGGCGTCCCCACTGCTCGCTCGGCTCGGTCTGGACATCAAAACAATAGCACCTGAATTGCGCAGCATCGGGCTTGATGGCATAGAGGATAGCACCCCACTCACACCGGAAATGCTCAAAATCCTCAAAAACGAAGCGGTGAACGGGCTAATCTCGCCAAAGATTCTTGACGCCGCCCACACCAAACGCGAGGGGGTGCTCTCCTATCTCCGCCAAGAAGGATTCTTTGATGGAACACCCTTCGGCGTAGTTGACCTGGGGGGAACAGGGAGCCAGGCGCACGCGATGAACGAAATCTGCCACGTCAACGGGAGCGCAGAGGTTGCGTTTTTTTTCATCGGACTGGACCGAAACTCGCGCCGAGTCGAAGCCGAACGCGGGGAAGCGCCCCGCTGGCTTCTTGCCTCCGAGTCCTATCTCTTCGATGAACGCCGCGCGCAGGGCATCCCGCCGTTCCGTGGTTTACGGACATGTTTTCAAATGTTTTGTGCGGCAGACCACGGAACCGTCACCGGGTATACCAAAAACGGACGTTACTTTGCGCCAACCCTTGCTTTCCACGATGATCAGGAGTTGCGCTCATGGGGCCTACCAATTTTCCGCCGAACACTCGCGGAATTCTTGAATCACCTCACCTTGGATCGGGCGTCACTTGACCTTGATGCCGACACGCGGCGCGCAGTCTGTGAGAATGTTCGGTTGTTTTTCAACAAGCCCACCCATGCTGAGTCCGAAGCTTGGGGCGTGTTTCCGTTCGAAGACGGCGCGGCTGACCATAATTCCCGGAAAGACTTGGCGGAGCCGTATACCTGGAGGCAGGTTCTACGCGCCTCATTCGATGGATCCATAAGGAGGCGGACCTTTCCGGATCGCTCCTGGCAAAATTGGCACGAAGCTTCGCTCCTACGCACCGAACCCGTGCTCCGGCTTATACTCCGATCTGCCGAAGCCGCTTTCCGGATACTTAGGAGATTGCGATGAAAGCTGGGGCATCATAGGTTCCACGGACGTGGTAAGGACAGAGCCCTGCACTCCACAACAAGCAAAACACAGTGGAAACATGGCGAACCGGTGGCCGAAAAATGAACAAAAGGCAGGCAAAGATGAAGGCTTACTGTATCAATTTGGACACCCGAACAGATCGCCTTGAGCATATGGAGTTGCTGCGCAGCCGCGTCGGGCTACCGTTCGAGCGTGTACGTGCCTTTGATTCGAACGACCCGGCGTTGGCCAGCGAAGCAAAACGATGCGTGGCGGACAGTGACAGCAAGAGGCTTAGCGTTGGCTCTTATGCGGTCTTCAAAAGCCATCGTGCATGTTGGTCTGCACTGGTGAACTCGACGGACAGCCATGCGATGATTCTTGAGGACGATGTCGTCTTGGCGGACGACATTGCCCAATATCTCGAAACGGCGTGGATCCCCCTGGACGCTGACATCGTGCGTCTAGAGACCTATGCCACTCGCGTGCACGTGGATCGGACGGACGGCATCCCGGCCGGTGCTCGGCGGCTTAAGCGGCTGCGATCAAGACACATTGGCACCGCAGGTTATATTTTAGCGCGGCGCACCGCGGCCGATTTGCTTGGGCGCGGTATACCGAGCTCTTGGGCCGTCGATGAGTTTCTCTTTAACGAAAATTCTCCGGTATTTGGACGACTGGGGATTTACCAGATGATTCCAGCGCCTGTGGTTCAGGGGGACCGGCTCCATCGGCCCGCAGGGCACGAGGGATGGATCAAAAACTCGATTAAGGAGCGCTACCTTGATGAGGTTCCATCAGGGAGAGGTGGCAATAGTGGGTTTTCCCGTTTCAAAAAGCGCTTAAGAGAAGAAATTCGGTCTATTCGTCTCGGCACCCGGTATGTGGTCGTTCCCTTTGGCTGAGTGTCCTGTCACGCGGCTCTTACATCTTGCTCCCGCATCAAAGAAGATTGACCTTGCCGGTCCCGCGGACCTAAAGCGGAACGGCGTTTTGCATCGTATTCTTGGATAAAGCCGAACCCAAACAGCATTTGCTTTTCGCAGCGTTGATGGTCCACGTCGCGGAGCAAAAAAGGAGAGGTAGGGGGGGCAACGTCAGTAACGAGAGTGGCATACCCTGGGGCCCTACCGATCGATGGATCAGGTGGCATGCCATCGAAAACTCGAGATGCAGCTTAGAATCTCCTTGACGGTTGCGCGACCAATGACACCGCGTAGCGATCGAGCGATGGGATCGAAGCGTAAATGGTGGTGCTGGCTGTGCCTGTAAAGGCTCTCCAGCTCCCGGCGCTGGGATTCGTGTCTCGGCTTTATGGATCTTACAAGCTTGGGGGTGAGTTTAGTTGGGAAGGCTTCCGATATTGGCAGCCCTGCGGCCCAGAAATTCAACATCGTGCGAACGCATTTTTCACACTTACCGCAGTTTCGATCTAATGCCGGCCCAGCCCAACAGACCCGCAAATGGCTGGTGATGTCCGTGTGGCGGGCAAGCCAGGCGACCTTTTCGGTCCGATCGAAGCCGGAACCATC